>NZ_JBHYNC010000032.1:0-53922 GCF_042743165.1 Gordonia sp. NPDC058843 | reverse complement strand
CTCCCTAATCCGAAAGAACCGCATAACCCCTGGTCCCTGAGGTGCGAGGAGCGCAAGCGACGAGCCTCGAAGGGCCTGGTGAGACACGTTGCGAGGCCGTTCGTCGCTCGCACCTCAGTGGGCATGAGATGTCGGACGCCCACGAGTGTTCTCTTGGCCTTTCGTACACCCTTGCCCCGCCCCATTGACCCGTTTATTGTTTGTCATACAAACACTGAACGACGACGGGAAGTGCGATGCCGACCACCGGACGCGCGACGCGAGAGGCCGGGAAGGCCACCCGCAAGTCACTGCTCCGCGCCGCCGCCGAGGTGTTCGCCGAGACCGGCGAGTCGGCGTCCGTGGCGCAGATCTGTCAGCGCGCCGATGCCTACCCGAACCAGGTGACGTACTACTTCGGCTCGAAGGAGCAACTGTTCGTCGAGGTCGCATGCGCCGGTGTGCTGCGCGCCGGACGTCGTGCCGAGGACGCGGCCGCCGCGGCGGCAACGGTTCGCGAGTACACCAACACGCTCGTCGGGACACTACTCGGCCCGTGCGCCCGGGATGTCGAGTTGTTCACCACTGCAATGCTTCTCGTCTCGAGGCGCAACGACCTGCGTCCGCTCATCACCGAGACACTCACACAGCTGCACGAGCGCGGCGAGCAAGCCCTGCTGTCCACACTCGTCCGGACCGGCTGGCAACTCCGCGCCGGGATCGACGTCGAGGCCAGGGCGTTCTGGTCGGCGATCTTCGGACTGGCGGTCCAAAAGGCCGCGACCGGTGCCGATTTCGGCTACCGACTCGAAGACGCCGTCGCCGTGGTCTTCACCAATCTCCAGATCCCCGACAAGGTCCTGGACAGTCCGATCCACATGCCGCAGGAGGCACGATGACACGGTCAGCGAGTTCGGTTCGCCCGCAGCCGCATCTCACCCACGAGGTGTTCAACCAGTCGGCGCCCCGGGTCGACGTGAACGAGTACGAGCTCGACACAGTGCTGCGGGAGGCCGTCGCGCGCCACGACGCCGGCTGGGGAGATGCCGAGCTACGCGACATCGGCACCCTTGTCGGCAGCGAATCCTTCAAGCACGACGCACATCTCGCGAACACCGTCACGCCGACGCTGCGAACCTTCGACCGATGGGGCAACCGCATCGACGAGGTCGAGTACCACCCCGCCTATCACCGCATCATCTCGGCGTCGATCGCCCACGGCTCGCACACTCGGTGCTGGGCTGATCCGCAGCCGGGGTCGCACGTGGTGCGCGCTGCCGCGTTCATGCTCTTCGGACAGATCGAGCCCGGCCACGCGTGCCCCGTGTCGATGACGCATGCGGTCGTCCCGTCGCTGGAGCTGCAGCCCGACGTGGCGGCCCAGTGGGTACCGAAAGCATTGTCGCGCAACTACTCACCTGAACTGGGTGCCACCAAGGAGTCGGCGATCTTCGGCATGTCCATGACCGAGAAGCAGGGCGGTTCCGACGTGCGCGCCAACACGACGGTGGCCGTTCCCGCGGGCACCGGCGGCCCGGGTGCGGAGTATCTGCTGACCGGACACAAGTGGTTCTGCTCGGCCCCGATGTCCGACGCCTTCCTCGTCCTCGCTCAGGCGCGGGGTGCCGGCGGCGAGGGACTCTCGTGCTTCCTGCTCCCGCGCGTCCTGCCCGACGGCACCCGCAACGTCTTCCGCATCCAGCGCCTGAAGGACAAGCTGGGCAACAAGTCCAATGCGTCGAGTGAGATCGAACTGGACGGGACCGTGGCGATCATGGTGGGCGAGCCCGGCCGCGGCGTGCGCACCATCATCGAGATGGTCGCGCAGACCCGACTCGACTGCGTCCTGGGTTCGGCGGCGGGCATGCGCCAGGCCGTGGCCGAGGCGACCTGGCATGCCCGGCACCGCAGCGCATTCGGCGCGACACTGGCCGACCAGCCCGCGATGACGGCCGTCCTGGCGGACCTCGCACTGGAATCGGAGGCCGCCACCACCACGGCGATCCGCCTCGCACGCGCACACGACGAAGATGCCGACCCACAGGAGCGGGCCTTCCGCCGGCTCGCAACCGCTGTCGCCAAGTACTGGATCTGCAAGCGCGGACCGCATCACGCCTACGAGTCCCTGGAATGCCTGGGCGGCAACGGGTACACCGAGGACTTCCCGCTCGCCATGCGCTACCGCGAGCAGCCGGTGATGGCGGTGTGGGAAGGATCGGGCAACGTCATCGCGCTCGACGTCCTGCGCGCGATGACCCGCGAACCCGAATCGGTCGCCGCCTTCGACGCCGAGGTCTCTCTCGCGCGCGGCACCGATCGCGCCCTGGACACCCACCTCGACCGGTTGCGCGATCAGCTCGGCGAGCTCTCCCGGCTGGACCCGGCCGATGCTCAGCGGCGGGCACGGTCCACCGTCGAGGCCATGGCCCTCGCCCTCCAGGCGTCGCTCCTCGTCCGGCACAGTCCCGCCGCAGTCGCCGACGCGTTCATCGCCGCGCGCCTGGGTCCCGACCGCAGCCTCGAATACGGCGCCCTACCGGCCGGTGCCGATCTGGGCGCGATCCTCGAGCGGCACTGAGTCGCCAATCCCGGTTGAGGTGCGGCAAAGCGCACCCCGCCCCCCGAGGAGCGAGCTTGCAGAGCGTCTCACCCCGCCCCCTGAGGAGCGAGCTTGCAGAGCGTCTCACCCCGCCCCCTGAGGAGCGAGCTTGCGAGCGTCACGAAGGGTTTCGCAGCGTCTGTTGCCAACCCTTCGAGGCTCGTCGCTTGCGCTCCTCGCACCTCAGGGAGCAGGGGTTATGCGGTCCTTTCGGATTAGAGAGCGGAGATAGGTGGGTCGCCTGCGGTCGTTGCACCCTCCTCAGGGAGCGAAACGGCTCCGCGAGAACGTCATCCGTCTGACTCAGAGCGAGTTCTCGGCCGCGGCGAGGATCTGGCGTCGCAGGGTCGACGAGGTGTTGGGCAGCCACATCGCGCGGACGGGCGCGAACGGCGGATCGGTGAACTCGACGATCCGGATGCGATTGACGTAGATCCAGCCGGGTTCGTTGGTGACGAACGCGCACGCCTCGGGGTGTGCGATCACTGCGGTGTGCGGGGGCGTTCCCAGCAGGGTCGACAGGATGATCCGCGGTTCGAATCCGGCGCGCCGGCACATGCCGACCAGGATGTCGGTGTACTCGTACTCGTGCTCGGGGCCCCAGACGACGATGTCGTAGCCCGCGAGGTCGGCCATGTCGACCCGGTCGTGCGCGGCGAGCGGATGATCGGCTCGAACCGCCAGACGCAACTCGTGCTGTGTCGCGATGGTGGTGGCCATGTCCGGGGGCGCCGCCACGCCACGACCGAGGGCCATGTCGATGGCTCCGGACAGCAGCTCGTCGCGGATGAGTTCGGCGAAGACCGGTCGTACCGTGATCGGCACCGACGGATCGGCGAGCACCACCGGTTCGATGATGCGGAAGACCTCCGAGGAGGCCAGGTCCGGGGCGTGGCCGATGACGAACGGCGCAGGCGAACCGGCGTCGACCCGTCTGACCTGCGTCGCGAGCTGCTCGCCGCCGGCCAGTAGCGGCACCGCACCGCGGTAGAGCGCTTCCCCCGCAGGAGTCGGCGTGAGGCTCCGGCGCGATCGCGAGAAGAGCTCGACACCGAGGTGTCGCTCGAGCTCGCGGATGGCCGAGGAAAGCGCTTGCTGGCTGATGAAGAGGTCATCCGCGGCGACACGAAGGCTCGGGGCTTCCATCACCACCACGAACATTCGGAGACGTCGGAGGTCGATATCTCGTAGTCCAGGGTCCCCAGGACCATTCATCAACCATCTCCTGTCAGTTATCCCGATTGATGTGATTGTAGGTTGACCATCGAGCCCATATGCTGGTTTCTGCGAGGCCACGTTCGCGCCGGCCGCATCGCATTCGGACTACCTGCTGGGGTCCCTCCCGCGGAGGGGACGGGAGGACCCCAGCAGGAAGCGGCTGATCGGGCCCGATTGGCACGACCGTCTCAGCGCGCATCAGATCGACGGCGATTCTGCCGATTCTTACATCTTTGGCTCCGTCGGGTCATATCGCGGAATTCGAGATGAAACGATCTTTAATCGTCCTCTAAACTCCGTAACGTGTGTTCGGCGATTTTCGTCCCGACACGCAGGCGCGCGTCCGCGCACCACGACTGAGAAAGAGGACGTGGTCATCGAGCACCTGGATCGCGAAGGGGACGGGGCGCGGCCGACACGTTTCCGAGCACTTCGCCACGGGCCGATGTCCGCCGACATCGCAGGTCACCTCCACCTCTACGACGACGCCGACCACGTACTCAACCAGGTGCGAATGCGCGAACGGCACGTTCGCTACACCATCGCCGCACTCGTCGTGATCTGTGGCCTGCTCGGGACCATCGCACTGTTCACGCCGAGCGGTACCCAGGGTTCAGTCCCCCGCTCGATCGCCCTCGGAATCGCCGTGGCCACCACCATCCCCATGGCGTTCTCCGTCAGCCGGGTTCACCTGGGTGTGATCTGGTGGACCAAACAGGCCACCATCAAAGGTTTCAACACCGCCTTCGTCATTTATGCCGACGCCGTTCTGACCATCGCCATCGTCGCCATCACCGACGTGATCCTGGCCCAGTTCTGCGCAGCGATCTTTGCCGTCGTCGGCTCATATGTGGCCCATTTCGTCCAGACCCAGGTCGCCTATGCGCACATGCTCTATTCGAGCATTGTCGTCTGTGTCCTCGGAGCCGTCGCATGGTCTGAGGGCAACCCTCTCCCGAATGTTCTGTTCACAACTCTGGCGCTGCTCGTCGTGACCAATGGCACGACGACACTGCACCGCAGTTACACGTCGGATTTCCAGCGATCGCTGAAACATCAACTCGTCATGGCCAACACCGACGCCCTCACCGGCCTGTTGAATCGGCGGGGCTTCGTCTACGCGTCGACCACGATGTTGCGACGGGGTCCGAGCACACGTTTCGCCCTGCTCACCGCAGACGTCGACCGGTTCAAGAACATCAACGACGAGCACGGTCACGCGGTTGGCGACACCGTACTGCAGCGGGTCGCGGAGATCCTGCAGGGCGCGGTGGACGAGCACGCCGTGGTCGGGCGCCTCGGCGGTGACGAGTTCGCGATCGCGGTGCGCCACGACGAGACCGGTGTGCGTGCGCTCGCCGAACAGATCCGGGCGCAGCCCATCGAGACCGGTGGCAAGCGGATCGCCACCATCAGCCTCGGTATCGCGGTCGGTACGGTACCCGGCGGCACGTTGTCCGAAGCCGACGCCACATCGCTCATCCAGCGGGAGTTCGCCGTCGCCGACTCCGCGCTGTTCGACGCCAAGGCCGCGGGTCGCGGGACCTATGTGATCGCCGGACCCGCCGGAGACACACCTAGAGCAGCACGCCCGGATTCAGCAGACCGTCGGGGTCGAGAGCCTGCTTGATCCGTGCCGTCAGTTCCATGACGTCGGGCCCCACCTGGTCGGGCAGCCAGCCCTTCTTCAGACGTCCCACCCCGTGCTCGCCGGTGATGGTGCCGCCCAGTTCGATCGCGAGGTCCATGATCTGGCCGAACGCCACCTGGGCACGGTCCGTCTCGGCGGGATCGGCAGGGTCGAAGACGATCAGCGGGTGCGTGTTGCCGTCACCGGCGTGGGCGATCACCGAGATCATCACCTGATTGTCGGCCGCGATCCCGGCGACGCCGTCGATCAGGTCGGGGAGGGACGGCAGGGGCACACCGACGTCCTCGAGCAACAGTGAGCCCAGCTTCTCCACCGCGGGGATGGCCGCACGACGGGCCGCGGTGAACGCTTCCCCCTCCGTGGGGTCGTCGGTCGCGAAGACCTCGCCTGCTCCGTTGCTCTCGAACGCCTTCCGGATGAACTCGACCTCGGCCGCACCAGCCGCGCCCGGAGCGTCGGACTGGGCGACGAGGAGCGCCCCGGCCTCGCGGTCGAGGCCCATCCGCAACAGGTCCTCGACGGCGTTGATGGCCACCGAATCCATGAACTCGAGCATCGCGGGCCGGATCTCGGCAGTCACCGCAAGAACGGCACGGCTGGCCTCGTGCACAGAACCGAACACCCCGACAACGGTGCTCGCCGGCCCCTGCGGCGGCAGGAGGCGCAGGGTGACCTCGGTGATGATCCCGAGGAGCCCCTCGCTCCCGACGAACAGTTTGGTCAGCGGCAGGCCTGCGGAGTCCTTGAGTTGCTTGCCCCCGACCCGGACCGCACGGCCGTCGGCGAGCACCACCTCGAGTCCGAGGACGTAATCCGTGGTGACGCCGTACTTCACGCAGCACAGTCCGCCGGCATTGGTGGCGACGTTCCCGCCGATCGAGCAGATCTCGAACGACGACGGGTCCGGCGGATACCAGAGTCCGTGAGCCGAGGCAGCGGCCTTCACCTCCGCGTTGAACAGTCCCGGTCGGACGACAGCGGTCCGCGTCGCCGGATCGACCTCGATGTCGCGCATCTTCTCGGTGGAGAGCATGATCGCGCCGTCGACCGCCGTCGATCCCCCGGACAGGCTGGTGCCCGCACCTCGCGTGATGATCGGGACGCCGTTCGCGGCGCACCAGCGGACGGTGCTCTGCACCTGCTCGGTGGTGATCGGCCGGACCAGCGCCAACGGAGTGCCCGCAGTCGGGTCGGCCGCCCGGTCCTGTCGATACCCCGCCAGGATGTCGGCGTCGGTGACCACCATGCCGTCGGGGAGGGAAGCGGCCAGCGAACTCGGGTCGGCACTCATCCATTCAGAGTATTCGCAGACCCGACGACCACGGTTTCAGTTTGATACATGGCCGGAAACGACCGGTACCGGAACAATGGCCGTCGTGAACGACTTCAACGCAACCGTCATCAATGAGTTCCGATCCAACAACGGGCATGTCGAGACCGCCGGCTTCGGCAAGAATCTCGTGCTCCTGCACACACTGGGCGCCAAATCCGGCGAGGCGCGGATCAGTCCCCTGTTCGCGCTGCCCGACGGCGACAGCTGGCTGGTCATCGGGTCGTTCGCAGGCTCGCCGAAGGCCCCCGCGTGGGTGCACAATCTCCGTGCCCACCCCGGCTCGGTCGCCGTGGAGGCACCGTCGGAGAACGGCGTCGAACGGCTCGACACCGCGGTGGCCGAAGTCGGCGACGATGAGTGGGAATCCGCGTGGCAGAAATTCATCGCGGCGTCCGAACAGTTTCTGAAATACACCGAGACCGCGCAGGGACGACGCTTCCCGATCTTCCGGCTGACACCGGCTCGCTGATACCGGCTCGCTGACACCGGAGTTCCCGTCCGCAGAAGACTGGCACAACTACCCTGGCAGGGTGTTCGAGGTTGGTGAGAGTGTCGCCGGCTTCACCATCGACGACTTTCTCGGTGGCGGGGCGAGCGCCGACGTGTTCCGGGTTCATCGCATCGAGCGCGATCGGTGCGATGAACCGGTCGCGCTGAAGATCCTGCACCCGAACGCCGCCGATCACGCGCGGGTCCGCGAGCGCTTCGAACGGGAATTCGGGATCGCCTCGCTGCTGGACCATCCACACATCGTGCGCATGCTCTCGCACGGCGAGATCCCCTCGCCGCGCGGATCACTCGGACCACGGCACCTGCCGTCGATGTGGCTGACCATGCAGTACATCGGCGGACCGGCGGCGACAGCACTCGTCCCGGACCGCGGCGACGAACCGGACATGGACACCATCCTGCGTGTCGCGGCGCAGATCGCCGATGCACTCGACCACGCGCATGCGCAGGACATCCTGCACCGCGACGTCAAACCCGCGAACATCCTCCTGTCACGCACCCCCGGCCCGCGATCGGTAGGTGTCGCACCCGTCGACGCCTACCTGTCGGACTTCGGGATCGCCCAGTTCCTCGACGACACGCGACCACTCGCCCGCAACGGTCGCGTCCAGGGTTCGATCGGTTATGCCTCACCGGAACTCCTGCAGGCGCAGAAGCTCACGCCGGCAACAGATTTCTACGCGTTCGCCTGTACGCTCGTCGAACTCATCACCGGCACACCGCCGTATCCGCGCAACACCGCCTTCGCGATCACCTACGCACACCTCAACGACGAGCCGCCCAAGCTCACCCGACGCCGCCCCTGGTTGCCGTCGGCGATGAATTCGATCTTCGCCAAGGCGCTGGCGAAGGCACCCGAGGACAGGTACCCCTCGTGTACGGCCCTCGTCGAGATCCTGACCCGACTGATGCGCGACGTTCCCGTCCCGGAGCCGACGCGGCGCTCGACGTGGTGGACCCGGACCCGATGAGCGGTCAGGAATTCGGACCGTCGATCGCGTACACGCGAACCGCGGTGTCGCGGAACACTTTCCGCAGGGCCTCCGAACCCCACTCGGAAACGCAGTCGACCAGCGCTCCGACGAGGACGTCGACGGCGGCGTTGGGTCGGTCGATCGGGTAGTTGGACCCGAACATGATGCGGTCGGATCCGAAATGGGTCACGACGTGCTCGACGAAGGGACCGATCATCTCGGCCAGGGTGGCCTGACCGCCGATGTTGCCCCATCGTTCGTGACCGTAGCCGAGAATCGGCATCGCCAGACCCGACAGCTTCACCACGACGTTCCGGTAGGTCGCCAGAGTCGTCATCCGTTCCCGCCACAATCGCCAGATGTCCGCGCGCGCAGCGGCTGTCGCGCCGGTGCGCACACCCACGGGACCGAACACGCCGGCCGGAATGCCGAAGTGGTCGAGGATGATCGTCGTGTCCGGATACTCCCGGGCCAACAGGATGACGTCATACAGCTGGTGTGAGTAGACCGAGGCCTCGAAGACGAGGTCTCGGTTCGCGAGTTCGGCGAAACCCTCCAGGAACGCCGACGAGGACAGCAGGTTGTCGGTGTCACCGCCGTCGCGGACGCGCGGATCGGGATGCCTCGACGCGACGATCCGGATACCGCGGAACCGAGGCGATGCCGCGAACTGCTCGTCGAGCATGTCCGCGAAGGTACGGGTCCGCGGATCGCCATGCGAGATGACGGCACCGAGACGCGGGCTGCCCGCCTGGCCGAACGGCAGACTCTCCAGGTACCGCGTCTCCTCCACCGCGGTGCTGTCGACCGGGGTCTCCGTCGCGTCGGCGGCCTCGCGGCGCCAGTGCGACTCGACGTGGACCACGGTGTCGATCGGCACCCCCGCCACGGTCGGGACCAGCGCCGCGTCGGTGGCGTACTGCCGGGGCTCGTAGGCCCGGGCGACGGTGCGCGGGGTGAGGATGTACTCACGGTCGGCGCGTGAGACCACGAGGGGGAACACCCGGTCGCCCAATGTGGGGACGAACCCGTACAACCTCGACGCGCGCGTGGCCGCCCACGGGGTGCGCCGCGGGTTCCAGTGCTGCACATGGGCATCAACGATGCCCGTGAGGACCCCTTCGAGGGACGTCATCCCCGTACCTTGCCACACCTCATCACCGCTCGACATACGATGCCGGATCCTGAATTCGCACGCATCGAAGGACTAGTGTGGGTCTCTTGAACCGGGTGGGGAAACGAGCCGCGACGGAGGTGTGATCTTTTCGATATGGCGACACATTCGCGCCATGCGCTGCATCAACTGCGGACGGCTGTCAATCGGCAACCCGACCGGTTCGTCACCAACGTGTACACCCGGATGTTCGCCATCGACCCCGACCTGCGCGACCTGTTCGGGGTGTCGATGGCCGCCCAGCGCGTCGCCTTCCATCGGGTCATCGACCATGTCCTCGAAGCGATCCCGGCCGAGTCCGGCCACGCCGAACTCGTGGAGTTCCTCGCGCAGCTCGGGCGCGATCACCGGAAGTTCGGGGTCGAACCCGAGCACTACCACGTGATGTACGCGGCGCTGATGGGCGAGTTCGCCGACCTCATGGCCGGTTACTGGGATGCCGAGACCGAACAGACCATCTCGCAGGCGATGATGCTGGTGACCGGCGTGATGCGGGGCGCGGCGGAGAGCGCGACCCACCCCGCGCGCTGGACCGCCGAGGTCGTCGAGAAGTACCGGATCACCCGAGACCTGGCGGTCGTACGGCTCCTCGCCCATTCCCCGCTGACGTTCAACGCGGGGCAGTACCTCGAGGTGCACATCCCGCAGTGGCCCAAACAGTGGCGCAACCTCTCCCCTGCCATTCCGCCCAACCCGGCCGGCGAACTGGAGTTCCACGTCCGCGCGATCCCCCGGGGAACGGTCAGCACCGCGATCGTGAGCGAGACCAGCGTCGGCGACGTGTGGACCCTTGCCCAGGGGCACGGCACTCTCCACGTCGACCGCGACAGCAAGGTCCTGATGGTCGCGGGCGGCACCGGACTCGCACCCCTCCGGGCGCTGCTGATCGAGATGTCCGCACGTGCGGATTCGCCGGAGACCCACATCTTCTACGGGATGCGCCACCCGGGCGAACTGTACGACCTGACGGTGCTGCGCCGTATCGCGTCGACCAATCCATGGCTCCGCGTCACCGCGGTCTCGCAGGAGCAGACCGATCCCTGGTGGATCAACGCGGTGGCGACTCCCGCCGAGCTCGGCATCGACCACGAGATCGGCACGCTCGCCGAGGTGGTGGTCCGGACAGGCGACTGGCACGACCGGCAGGTACTGATCGCGGGATCACCGCAGATGATCGAGAACACCCGACGCACCCTGATCATCGCTGGTGTCCGGGCCAGCCGAATCCAGCACGACCCCGTGTTCTAGCTCCTGCGTCGCCCTAACCGGTTGCCGTTCAGGGGACTTCGAGGCTCGGCTCGCCACCGGCCGGAGCCGAGTAGACCGTCTCGGTCTCGGTCACGGTGTACGTCTCGGGAGCCGACTCGGTCACTGTCTCGGTCCGGGTGACGGGCCGCGGAGTGCGTGTGACCGTCGTGGTGCGGACATCGGTCTCGGTTTCGGTCTCGGTGACCGTCGCCTGCTCGGTCGAGGTGACCGCCGCGGGCGTCTGGGTCACCGTGACGGGGGCGGGTTCGGCGATGGTCGACTCGGCGGTCAGGATCAGCGTGATCCCGACGGCACCCAGGAACACAGCGGCCCCGATCGCGGCGCCGACGAACCACCATCGACGCCCGGTCGACGTCCGAGGCGCGACCGCGGGAGCCGCCAGCGCGACCACCGCGGCATCGGCAGCGCCGAGCGCCGAGGCCAGGGATGGATTGTCTGCGACCGTGACCGGACGCTGCGCCGCGTACTCGAACGCCGGCGCGATCCCGGGGAGTTGTGCGCCCGGACCGACCACGATCACCGACGTGACGTCTCGCCCGCGCGGCAGCCCGGTGACCGCCGTCGCGAGCCGTGACGCCGCCTCGGGGTCGGTGACCGAGGCGACCTCACCCGGGCTGAAATCCGCCGTGCCGAGGACCGCGCCGGATGAGGTGTCGACGGTGGCGAGGGTCGTGCCGGCCGCGGGTGCAGCATTGCGGTCGAGGTCGACGACGGCCACCACACCACCGCGCGTCGAATGTGTGCACGCGATCTCGGCGAGAGCAGCGGCGTAACCGGTGACGACGACCTTGCCGGCCCAGGACGGTCCGTTGCCCGCATCGGTCGCGAAGGCCCGCGCCAGATGATCGCGGACGTCCGCGCGCGACGCCGAGACACCGATCCGATCGACCTCCACCGGGACGGAATCGACCAGTTCGACGATGGCGGCCTCGGCACCTGCTGCCGACGCATCGGGAAGATCGACGAGATTGCTCGCCAGGATGTGCCCATCGGCGTCGCGAACCACCGAGCTGATCTGGTCGTCGACGACGGAGATACCCAGGACCACGAAACCGGGCATCGGACCGTTCCCCGGTACCTCGGACATGGCTCACCTCCCGTCGCCGACCTGCTGTGGCGTTCTGACCCGCAAGCCTAGCGGCTGGCGTGTGGCGGGGGGCACCCGGCCGTATCCGGCGTACGACTCAGATCGGCTCCGCGGGATGCTGGGTGTAGGCGGCGTCGCGGACCGCCTCGTCGGTTTCCAGGCCCGCGCCGAGCGCACCGCCGACGGTCGCGAGCGAACACGTCAGCCAGGCGACCTCCAGGTAGTCGGTGAAGCCGGCCGGGTGACCGAGCGTCGCACCGAAGACCTGCGGTACCACCAGGCACAACGCGCCGAGCGCGGACAGGACGAACAGCGCCGCGTAGAAGGCGCCGACACCGAGGACCACCGTGATCACGGTGACGATGTTGAACAGCGCGACCTGTTCCCGGGTCTGACGGGAACTGCCCCGTTCCCAGAGGTCGGCACCCACGATCAGTGTCGCGGTGATCGCGATGATCGAGCCGAGGGCAACCCCGGTCAGGCGAATTCCGCCGAATGTGTCTGCGAGCAACCAGATGTCGGCGGTCACCAGCGCAAAGACCCCGGCCGCGATCGCACCGGTGAGCGCGCGGCTCAGGCCGAGGGCGAGCCGCCACGGGCGGTTGGCCCGCACCATGCCGCTCAGCAGACGCAGATTCCCCGTCAGGACGCGCGCGGTGAAGGCGGTGCCCTCGTCGTCGACGTCGGTCCCCAGCTGACGGACACGATGGCGCAGCGCCGATCGCGCCCGCGACGTCTGGTGTTCGCGCAGGTCGTCGGCGTCCGCGCCGAGGAGTTGCCCGACGAGTCCGGCGACGATCCCGCGGGTCCGCTGCCGTACGCCGGTCGCACCGAGCGCGGGCACCGAGAGGACCGCAACCCCGTGCACGGCGTTGGCGTGGGCCACGACCGGGCGTTTGCCGACATGCAGCGGAAGATCTGTCAGGCAGACCACGAGGTCCCATTCACGTTCGAGCAGAAGATCTCTCGTGGCATCGACGATCTCGGCGTCGCCTGCCGGCGGCTGTACGAGGCCGGCCTCGACGAGTTCGACCTGCCATCGGGCGCCGGGGAACGTGGTCTGGACATGCTCGGCCAGGCCGGCGTCGACGAGTTTGCGCGCGAGACCGATCGCCTGGCCCGGCGCGGCGACGACACCGAGGACGACGACAGGTTCGCCCGGGGCATCGGACTCTTGCGACGAACCGGCGGAGGGGTCCATCGGCGGGCGGTTCAGGCGAACCGGGCGGCGAGCGCCCGGAGTGTGCCCTCGATCCCCTTGCCGTTCTTCTTGTCGTAGCCGATCAGTTCCATGATCTTGGGCACCCGGATCGTCGAGTAGTCGAAGGTCTCGGTGACGGCAGTGGTGGTCGGTGAGGTCGACTCGAGCTCCCACCGCCAGCGGTGTCCCATCGGGTGCTGCCATTCGACGACCCGGTCGGGTTCGAAGTCGGTGACGGTCGAGGTGATCTTGTACGGGACGCCGTACTGCTTCATCCCGACGCTGAATCGCGCCCCGCGGGTCAGCGTCTCGGGCCCGCTGACGGGGGTGTCGCGCACCGTTCCGGAGCCATCGAGTTCGGGATGCCGGTGGGGGTTCGACACGAGCGCGAACACTTCGGCGGCCGGGGCGTTGCAGACCACCCGTCGGGAGACCTTGTGCGGACCGGAGTCGACGGTGGTGACGGGTTCAGAAGCCATGCGGTCAACGTTACGCACGTTCGCGGGCTCGCGTCGAAACCACGTCCGGGCAGCACGACGCCGGGCCCGATCACGTGTCGGGCCCGGCGAGGGTGGGCTGTCAGTCGGTGGTGCGCTTGCGTCGCGGCTGCCAGACGACGAGCGCGTTGGTGCGCGGCACCGGGACGAGTTCGCCGCCACGCCGCGCCCGCGAGGCCTGCACCTCGTCGGTGAGCTCGCGGACGCGGTGCTGGAGCGCCTCGACCTGATTGCTCAGGTCGATGATGCGCTTGATCCCGGCGAGATTGACGCCCTCCTCCTGGGAGAGGCGCTGGATCTCCCGCAGGAGTTCGACGTCACGGGACGAGTAGCGACGACCGCCGCCACTCGTCCGCTGTGGGGTGACCAGGCCCAATCGGTCATAGGTCCGCAGGGTCTGGGCGTGCATACCGGCGAGCTCGGCGGCCACCGAGATCAGAAAGGTCGCGCCGTCGGCGTCGAAGTTCTTCTGGCCGGCCATCACTCATCGCCCCCAGTCCGCCCGCGGGTCGAAACCGCTTGCCCGCTCGGCCTGATCGTAGGCGCGCATCGCCTCTACCGCGGCCTCGTCGAGTTTGTTCGGGACCGCGACCTTCACGGTGACGAGTAGGTCGCCCGCACCGCCGGACCGTTTGGGTACCCCGCGACCGCGCACGCGCAAGGTGCGGCCGTCGGTGGTGTTCGGCGGGATCTTGACCCCGACCGAACCCTCCAGCGTGGGGACCGAGACGGTGGCTCCGAGAACGAGTTCGGAGATCCGCACGGGTAGCTGCACCCGGAGGTCGTTGCCGCTGCGGGTGAAGTACTTGTGCGGGGTCACGTGCACGACGACATAGAGGTCACCCGAAGGTGCTCCACGTCGGCCGGCCTCGCCCTGTCCGGCGAGCCGGATGCGTTGCCCGTCCTCGACTCCCGCCGGAATCCGTACGTTGATGGTGCGCGCGCGGACCTTCACGCCGCTGCCCTCGCAGTCGGTGCACGGATCGTCGATCCGCGACCCGGTGCCCTGGCAGTCCTGACAGGGCTCACTGAATCCGAATGCACCCTGGTTGCGGCTCACGAACCCGGAACCGTTGCAGTGTGCGCACACCCGCGGGCTGGTACCGGGCTTGGCGCCCGAACCGTGGCAGGTGGTGCAGGGCGACGGGCTGGTCACCCGCAGGGGGACGGTCGTGCCGAGCGCGGCATCGGAGAACGAGAGCGTGGTCTCGGTCTCGAGGTCCTTGCCGCGACGCGGACGGCTCGCCGTCGAGGTACGTTGCGTTCCGCCGCCGCGGTTGAACAGGCCGTCGAAGATGTCGCCGAAACCGCCGCCGCCCCCGCCGCCGGTCTGCGCCCCGCCGAACAGGTCGCCGAGGTCGAAGTCGTTGCCGCCGCCGGTGGTGTAGGTGGTTCCGCCGCCGGGGAATCCGCCGGGGAATCCATTGCCGCCGCCACGGAATCGTCCGCCGGCGAACATGGCACGCGTCTCGTCGTATTCTTTGCGCTTCTCGGCATCGCCGAGCACGCTGTGGGCTTCGGACACCCGCTTGAAGCGCTCTTCGGCCGCGGTGTCACCCGGATTCGCATCCGGATGCAGCTCGCGCGCGAGCTTGCGATAGGCCTTCTTGATCTCTTCAGCCGAAGCGTCAGAAGCAACGCCCAGGTCCTTGTAGAAGTCGTGTTCTAACCACTCACGTTGTGGTGCCACCAGACGTCACCTCCTTGAGTTCTGTTGTCTGGATGAATGTCTTGGGAAGAACCTGAGGTGCGAGGTTCGCGGTTCGCGCTCCTCGCACCTCAGGGTCGACAGTCGTTCTATTGTGCACCGGGCTGGTCGGCCGCGGGGGCGGGATCGGTGACTGTCACCATCGCGGTGCGGATCACCTTCTCGCCCAGCCGGTAACCGCATCGGTACACCGATCCGATCACCGGATGCGCCCCGGTGCCGTCGTGCTGAACGGCTTCGTGGAGTTCGGGATCGAACTCGTCTCCTGCCGCGCCGAAGGCGACGAGGCCTTCGGCGGACAGCACACCGCTCAGCTTGTCGGCGACCGCACGCAGCGGACCACTGTCGAGATCGCCGTGCTCGCGGGCACGGTCGAGGTCGTCGATGATCGGGAGCAGCTTGTCGATCAGGATCTGCTTGCCGTAGGCGACCGAGCCCTGCTTCTCCTCGGCGGCACGCCGCCGGAAGTTGGCGAACTGGGCGCGTTCACGCTGCAGGTCGGCGGTCAGTTCGGCGACGCGGGCGTCCGGTTCGCCGGCTGCGCCGTCGGCCTGCTGCTCATCAGCCTGGGACTCGTCGACGATCGGTCCGGCATCGGCCGGGCCGGGCCCGGCGGCCGGCTCGTCGCGCACCTCACCCGTCTCCGGGTCGATGCGACGACGATCGGTCACCGTCACCGGCTCCTCGCCGGACCCATTCGCCGAATGGGCTCCTGCGGTCACTTGTTCTCCTTCGAGTCGGCATCGTCGACGACCTCGGCGTCGACGACATCGGGATCGCTGTCGGCCGCGGCGGACTCACCGTTGGGCGACTCGGCGGCGGCGTTGGCGTAGATCGCCTGCCCGAGGGCCTGCGACTCCTCCGACAGCTTCTCGATCGCGGACTTGATGGCCGCGGAGTCGTTGCCCTTCAGCGCTTCCTGCGCTCCGGTGACGGCCGCCTCGACCTTCTCCTTCAGCTCCGCCGGGACCTTGTCCTCGTTCTCCTTGAGGAACTTCTCGGTCTGGTGGACCAGCGACTCCGCCTGGTTGCGGGTCTCGGCCTCCTCGCGACGCTTGCGGTCCTCGTCGGCGTGAGCCTCCGCGTCCTTGATCATGCGGTCGATCTCGTCCTTGCTCAGGCCGGAACCGTCCTGGATGCGGATCGAGTTCTCCTTGCCGGTGCCCTTGTCCTTCGCGGTGACATGCACGATGCCGTTGGCGTCGATGTCGAAGGTCACCTCGATCTGCGGGACACCCTGCGGCGCGGGGGCGATGCCGCCGAGCTCGAAGCTACCGAGCAGCTTGTTGTGGGAGGCGATCTCGCGCTCACCCTGATAGACCTGGATCTGCACCGACGGCTGGTTGTCCTCGGCCGTGGTGTAGGTCTCCGACCGCTTGGTCGGGATGGTGGTGTTGCGCTCGATCAGCTTGTGCATCACGCCGCCCTTGGTCTCGATACCGAGGGAGAGCGGGGTGACGTCGAGCAGCAGCACGTCCTTGACCTCACCGCGGAGCACACCGGCCTGGAGTGCGGCGCCGACGGCGACGACCTCGTCCGGGTTGACGCCCTTGTTGGGCTCACGTCCACCGGTCAGTTCCTTCACCAGGTCGGTGACGGCCGGCATACGGGTCGAACCACCGACGAGCACGACGTGGTCGATGTCGCCGACGGAGATGCCCGCATCCTTGATGACGGCCTGGAACGGTGCGCGGGTGCGCTCCAGCAGATCAGAGGTGATCTTCTGGAACTCGCTGCGCGAGAGCTGCTCGTCGAGGAACAGCGGGTTCTTGTCCGCGTCGACGGTGATGTAGGGCAGGTTGATCGAGGTGCTCTGCGAACTCGAGAGCTCGATCTTGGCCTTCTCGGCAGCCTCGCGGAGGCGCTGGAGGGCCATCTTGTCCTTGGTCAGGTCGATGCCGTTCTGGCTCTTGAACTTCTCGACGAGCCAGTCGACGACGCGCTGATCCCAGTCGTCACCACCGAGGTGGTTGTCGCCGGAGGTCGCACGAACCTCGACCACGCCGTCGCCGATCTCGAGCAGCGAGACGTCGAAGGTACCGCCACCGAGGTCGAAGACCAGGATGGTCTGTTCCTTCTCGCCCTTGTCGAGTCCGTACGCCAGAGCAGCCGCGGTGGGCTCGTTGACGATGCGGAGCACGTTGAGGCCGGCAATCTGGCCGGCTTCCTTGGTGGCCTGACGCTGCGCGTCGTTGAAGTAGGCCGGGACGGTGATGACCGCGTCGGTCACGTCCTCACCCAGGTACGACTCGGCGTCGCGCTTGAGCTTCATGAGCGTGCGCGCGCTGATCTCCTGCGGGGTGTACTTCTTGTCGTCGATCTCGACGGTCCAGTCGCCTTCGCCCATGTGGCGCTTGACGGAGCGGATGGTGCGGTCGACGTTGGTGACCGCCTGGTTCTTCGCGGGCTGACCGACCAGCACCTCGCCGTTACGCGCGAACGCGACCACGGACGGTGTGGTCCGCGCGCCTTCGGCGTTGGCGATGACGGCGGCCTCGCCGCCTTCGAGCACGGCCACCACCGAGTTGGTGGTACCGAGGTCGATTCCAACAGCACGAGACATGTTTGGGTTCCTCCTAGTTTGCGGGTGTGCACCCGAGTCCTTGTCCCGAGGTCTCGCGACCGCGGGGATGTCGTGGCGAAACTCCGCGGGACCGGACTTCAGTGCGTCCGACTCATGTCCTACTGAAAAAGTGGGTCCGAGTCAAACCTTCTTGAGTCCGTATCGCTCAGGTTTCTCGAAGTGTGTAACGGGCACCGTTGGCGGATTGTTCCCGGACTATCGAAAAAAGTTGAGCAGAGTCCGCTCAAGCCGGGCGCCGCAGGTCGGAGGCCGTCGCCGGTCGATCGGACCTTGACACCCGGGGTCGGGCACGGCACATTTCAACAGGAACCAGACGATTCCACTTCGATTCCACTTCCAGTGCGCGACCCCCTGAGGGTGCGCCCCCCTGACCCGAGGACCGCCGATGACGCCACGCCCGACGATCCCCGACCCCGCCGGGCTCGGCCGACCCGTACGGATCGCGGTCTGGGGGGCCGGTGAGGTAGGCGGCGCGGTCATCCGCGCCGCCGTCGCCGATCCCGGCTTCGAGGTCGTCGGCGCACTCGTCCGCAGCCCGGGGAAGAACGGCCGGGATGTGGGGGAACTGGTGCGTATCGACCCGATCGGCATCCGGGCCACCACCGATCGCGACGAGATCAAGGCGCTCGATGTCGACTGTGTCGTCGTGTCCCCGGCTCCCGCAGCGGTTTTCAAAGGCCTCGACGACGACGTCGCCGACCTGCTGGAGTCGGGCACGAATGTGGTGGCGACGGCCGCGTATCACAATGTGTCGATGCCGAACTGGGCCAGCGCTTTCCGGCGTTCACCGCAACGGATGCTGGAGGCATGCCTGACCGGTGGGGCGACCCTGCACGGGACCGGTGTGCATCCGACCTTCATCGTCGAACGCCTGGCGATGACGATGGCCAAGGCGATGTCGTCGGTCAGCCACATACGTTCGGTGGAGGCCGTCGACTTCTCCCGCGCCGGCGCGATGTGGGGAGGTCTGGAAGCACTCGGTTTCGGAGCCGACCCCGAGAGCCTCGGACCCGAGTCGCCGGTCGCCCGCGGCGGCGACCTCTACTACGGCGACCTCACCGGCAATGTCGCGCACACTCTCTACGGCGCCGACAGCTCCGACGTCCGCGTCGAGACCTCGTTGCGGGGCCTGCCCGCCGAGCGCGACACCCAGGTGGGGAAGGCCACGATCAGGGCGGGCACCGCCGCGGCCCTGCATCTGACCCATCGGGGTTATCTCGGCGAGCACCACTTCTTCACGAACGAGGAGTGCTGGTATCTGGCGCCCGAGATCGTCTACCGCGGTGACGACCTCCCGTTCGGCAACTTCACGAGTCCCATCGCCTACACGCTGATCATCAGCGGCGACCCGGCCGAGATGCGCAGCCAGCTGGAGTTCGGGATCGCTGCCGGGCACACCAATCCGATCACCACTGCCTCGGTCCGTGCGGTGCTGGACGCGATCCCCGCGGTCGTCGCGGCCGAACCCGGGATCCTCGTCGACGACGTGGGACCGCACTACCGCCAGGACGACCGGGTGCGTCGATCGTGAGCGAGAATCCGCGGCCGGAAGTGACAGCCTGGAACTCGCTCGTCGAGGCGATGCGTGCGGCCGGAGACAAGCTCGCCGCCGATACCGCCGGCCTCGAGCCGACCGAACAGGCCGACGGGTACCGAGCCCTTCTCCGCGGCCTGTCGAATCAGCTGTCGCGCTTCGACGTCGATCGCGAACGACCCGAACTCGTGCCGTTCAACGGTTGGCGCCACAAGTTCCTCATGGACAACCCGGACTTCGGATACTGGGTGACCGAGGTACGAGGTGACCGGAGCTACCGTATCCACGGGTCGCGGGGCGACGCGACCTACGTTTCGGTCACCGTCTACCGACGCACCGGCGGCATCAACTCCGAGGCGACGGCGCGGATCGACAGCGACTCGATCGGCTTCGACGACGCCGGCGACTTCGCGGTCACCCTCGGCGGAACGGGTGCGGGAACAGGTGACCGCCTGGCTCTCCCGGACGGCTCCGCGGTCATCTGGGTGAGGTTTTTCTACGACGACGTCGCGCACGACGGGCCGGGATCGTGCCGGATCGAGCCCCTTGCCGAGCCCGGGGTGCCGCCGTCGATCGATCCCGGACGGTTTTGTGCGCAACTCGGCACCCTCGCCGCGACGACGTCCATGTTGCCCACGATCTTCGAGGTCTCCACGACGGAGGATCGAGCACAGCCGAACACGTTGCGCCACTGGGCGGAGATGACAGGCGGTGCGGTGTTCACCGAGCCCGGCATCCACTACGTTCGGGGCGGCTGGGAACTCGGATCGGGTGAGGCTCTGGTCATCGAGGGGGACGAAGTCGACTGCCGCTACTGGAACATTCTGGCGTACAGCCGATTTCTGAACTCGCTGGATCACCGGTACCGACCGGTGTCCTACACCGGTACGACCGCACGCGTTGTCGACGGCCGGTACCGATTCGTCGTCGCCGCCGAGGATCCGGGCGGCGAGGTGGACTGGATCGACACGGAGGGACGATATTTCGGGGTCGTCGTGATGCGCTTTCTGCACCCGGCGGTCACCCCCGCCCTGCCGTCGGCGCGGGTGGCACGGCTCGATGACCTTCGAGGCATCGAATGACCGAGTGGACACCGCCACCCAGAACCGAGGCCGCGACGGGTGTCTACGCGACTGCCGAAGCCGACCGCGTCGCGAATCCCGAGTCGTATCGACTCGGTGCGGGGGAAGCCGGCCGGATCGTCGAACGGGCGACCGCAAAGCACGGAACCGCCGGGCTGGGCGATCCCGCTCAGTGGCGTCCGGGTCTCGAGCGGTTCCTGGACTCCGCAGCCGACGATGGGCGGTTGAACGCGATCGGCGTCCGCAACGCGCGGGATGCCGTGACCGGCAAGCTGCGCGCGCGGTCGATCCTCGCCGCCACGCTGGGGGCCGACCCCACGATCGCCGACCGCGCCCTCACCCCGCCGATCGTGATCATCGGCGGGTGGCGGACCGGGACGACGTTCCTGTTCCGCCTCCTGGCCCGCGATCCGCGCCTCCGCGCCCCTCGGCCGCTCGAACTCTATGCACCCTGGCGCGCCGCGGGTCTCGCTTCCGCCGAACGCGAGCGACTCATCGAAGCCCAGGCCGCCGAACCCAACCCGCTGCACCTGCTGAACCCGGCGATGGCGGCGGTGCACGATTCCGGTCCGCTCCTCCCGGAGGAATGTGTACTCGGTATGGGAACAACCATGCGCAACTGGGGATTCGGCTCGACGATGCGCCTCGGCTCTTACGCGAGATGGCTCGCCACCCAGGACTTCGCCGATGAGTACACAGCGCACCGCCGTATGTTGCAGCTCCTCGACGACGGGTCGGACCGACGCTGGCTGCTCAAGGCCCCGGCACACACTCCCGAACTCGCGCACCTCGTCTCGACGTATCCTGGTGTCTGCATCGTGCACCTGCACCGCGACATCGTGGAGACCGTGGCGTCCGGCGCGAGCCTGTTCGCGACCTACCGGTCGACCTACAGCGACGACGTGGACGGTCACGACGTCGGCCGATTCCAGATCGAGCAGTCCGAACTGTGGTTCCGGCGAGCGCTCGACTTCCGGTCGTCGCCCGCGGCCGCATCCGCCACCATCCTGGACCTCGACTACCGGGACCTCGTGGCCCAACCCGAGAGAACGATCGGCCGGGTCTACGCCGCAGCCGACATCGATCCACCCGACGTCGCCTCGCTGCTCGCCGAACACGATGCCGCGCAACCGCGACACGGCAAGGGCAGACACCGGTACACACCCGAGGAGTTCGGCATCGACCCCGACGCTCTCCGCGAACGGATGGCGTTCTACACCGACGCCGTGTCCACCGGTACCTAGCGCATGGCGCTCACCGTCGTCGGGTGAGCAGCAGCCGGGCTCCCGCATCGAGCAGGAAGCCGAGGATGCCGATGACCACGATCAGGGCGGCGACCTGGTCGTAGGCCAGCTGATCGCGGGCGTTGAGGATCTGGTAGCCGAGCCCTGAACGCACACCGAGCATCTCGGCGGGCACGAGAACGACCCACGCTATGCCGAGCGCGACGCGGATGCCGGTCTGCACGTTGCCGCCGATCGCCGGGATCACCACGGCCGTGAGGACCTCGGTACGCGTGGCGTGGAACGATCGCGCGACCTCGACGAAACCGGGGTCGATCGACTTCACCCCGGCGGCCGTGTTGATGACGATCGGCCAGATCGCCGCGATCGCGATCAGGAAGATGA
Source organism: Gordonia sp. NPDC058843 (assembly GCF_042743165.1). Lineage (NCBI taxonomy): Bacteria > Bacillati > Actinomycetota > Actinomycetes > Mycobacteriales > Gordoniaceae > Gordonia > Gordonia sp. NPDC058843. The sequence continues at coordinate 31,894 of NZ_JBHYNC010000032.1, read as the reverse complement.
CCGGTTCGTTGCCGATGCCGAACACCATCACCGCGACCGGGGCCCACGACAGCGGCGAGATCATCCGCAGGAAGGCGACGATGGGATTCGCGGCGCGCTCCGCGGTGAGGCTCAGACCGATCAGCAGTCCCAGCGGGAAGCCGAGGACGATGGCGATCAGCAGACCGATCAGCAACCGCCACAGGCTCAATCCGATGTCGGGCAACAGCACACCGCGGTCGAGGAGTTCCAGCATCGCCGGGAACACCCGCTGCGGTGCGAACTGGCGGGCGAGGGAGTCCTCTGCGGGGACGACCGTCGTCGTCGTCCACCAGATCGCGATCAGCACCGCGATCGCGATCAGCGGCGGGGCGATGACGGAACCGGATCGCCGGCGCGGGGCCGTCGAGGCCTTCTCCTTGGTCAGCAGCGTCATGACGTCACCTGTTCGGTTCTCGTGAGATCGGAGGGTAGCCCGAGAGCGGCTGCGCCACCGCGGAATCCGATGGCATTACGGATGAATCGGTCGTCGACGAGGTCGGCGTGCACGGTTGTCGGATCGAGGCGTCCGAGGAAGCGGCGGTCGCCGTCGACGAGGGTGTTGTCCATCTCGTTGACGAGCCGCTCGGTGAAACTCGCGAACGGGAACGGCTGGAAGCCGAGTCGCTGCGGCTGCCAGTCGGCGTTGGCCACGGCGAAGTCGGCCGGGTCGTAGGTCAGAGCCTTGGCGATGGCCGGCTTCGGTTGCGGGAGGTACCCACCGGCGAGTTCCGCGGCGGCTCGGGGACGGTCCAGGTCGATGTGATGCTGGGCCGCGACCACGGAATCGGCGAGCGATTGCACCGCGGCAGGACGTTCGTCGATCGCCGACTGATGGACCAGGAGTGCGCAGCAGGCGTGCTGACGCCATACGTCGCCGAGGAAGGTGTGGATACGGCCGATCCCGCGCACCTGGGCCATCGCATTAAACGGATCGGCGACGACATAACCGCCGATCGAGCCGTTGGCCAGTGCGGGCACCATGTCCGAGGGGCTCATCACGACCAGTTCGACGGTCTTGTCGCCCCGCGACGCCCCGGTGCGGATGACCGGGCGCAATCCGTGGCTCCGCAACATCCGCTGCAGGATGATGTTGTGGATCGACCACCAGGCCGGTATCGCCACCTGGGCACCGGCGAGCTGCTCGAGGTCGACCACGTCGGGCGCAACGGTCAGTGCGGAACCGTTGGTGTGATTCCAGCCCAGCACCTGCACGGGACTCTTCATCGCATACCGGAGGGCGACCGCCATCGGCATAAGCAGATGGACGACGTCGACCTTACGGGTCACGAAGGCCTCGGCCAGCGATGACCAACTCCGGAACAGCACCGGCTTCGTCGAACTCACCGCCGCCGGGTCGTAGAGCCCGGCGGCGTGTGCGACGAGGAGCGGTGCCGCATCGGTGATCGGCAGGTACCCGACGCGCAGCGCGTCGGACGCACTCGGCGACGCTGCCGTGGCGGCCCGGCCCAAGCCGACGACGCCGCCGATGCCGCCCGCCACGGTGAGACCGCCGGCCCCGGCGAGGAGGAGTCGGCGCGAGATGGGCGCGTTCACACCTGCTGCCCCACCTGTTGACCGAAGTGCGTCAGGATCTCCGCGCGCCGCCCGGGATCGGTACGGCCGATGCCCGAGTCGATCTGCCACTCGCCGCCGATCCGGCCCGCTTCGGACAACAAGACGACCCGATCGGCGAGTTCGAGCGCCTCGTCGACGTCATGGGTCACGAGAACCACGGTGATCCCCAGTTCGGCGGCGAGCTCGGCCAGCCAGTTCCGCAACTCTCCGCGCACGGCCGGATCGAGTGCACTGAACGGTTCGTCGAGCAGGAGGAGACGGGGTCGGATCGCGGCCGCCCGGATGATCGCCACCCGCTGCGCCTGACCGCCTGAGAGCTGGTCCGGGTACCGGTCGGCGAGACCGTCGAGCCCGAAGCGGTGTAGCAGCCCGAGCGCGTGGTCGTTCTCGAATGACGCACGGTGCGCGGCGAATCGCCTTCCGAACCGGATGTTCTCCGCGACGGTCAGCCACGGCATCAGAAGTGCCCGTTGGAACACCACACCCGTGTGCGGCCGCTCCCCGCCGGACTCGTCCTGCCAGTCAAGGGCGCCGGCGTCGAGGGTTTCGAGACCCGCGAGCACACGCAGCAGCGTGGTCTTTCCGCTGCCACTGCGCCCGAGGACGGCCACGAATTCCCCGTCGTCGACGGTGAGGTCGATTCCCGACAGCACCGTCGTGCCGCGAAAGGCTTTACGGCCACCAGTTATTCGAACTGCGCGAGTTCCCACCGCAGTTGTCCTTCCGAGGGTGATTGGATGGGGATGAAAGCTGTCTCCCGGAAACGCCGGTTGGTGTCGCTGCCGGTCGCATAGCCCGCACCGCCGCGGACGGTCGCCTCGAGCCGGGAGGCCGCGACCGCGGTCTGGGCGGCGTCGAGACGCAACCGGATCAGATCGGCCGGCGACGGTGTTGCCGGCTCGGCGGCGAACGCCGCGAGGCGTGCCCGTATCGACTCGAACTCTTCTGTCCGCTGGTCGAACTCGGGACGGAACACCTCGTTGACGCCGGCCAGCGACTCACCGGCACCGTCGAGTGCGGCACGGATCGCTCCGCTGCAGAATGCGCACTGGAGGAGCAGGAACACCGGCCGTATCGCCCGGACGAAACCGGCCAGGTCCGCCGAGATCACGTTCTCCTCGTCGATCACCACGTCGTCGAGCGCGAGGGACGTCGACGCCGTGGACCCCAGCCCGATGAGATCTGGTGCGGAACGTATGTCGACGCCCGGCGCATCCGCATCGACGACGGCCACGAGAGTCGAGTCCTCGGTGCGCACCGGCAACACGATCAGGGATTCGTCGTAGACATTCGAGGCCCAGCGGATCGGGCCGGTCACGACCAGTCCGGCACGGCTCCGGCGCCCGGTGATGGGTACCTCGCCGAGCCCGGCGACCTGCTTCAGGCCGGCCGCCATGGCCGTGACACCGATCCGCCGGCCGGTGAGCAACGAGTCAAGATGCTTGCCCCGCAGGGGTTCCGGCGCTCGCGACACGTATTCGATGGCCATCCGTTGGGCCCACAGTGAGAACCCGGCCGACAAGCTCACCGAGGAGACATCTTCGATGACCTCGATCATCGAAGCCACCGAACCGTCGACCACTCCCCTACCGAGGAGTCCGGCCGTACCCGCCGCGGCGATGTCGACCCTCGTGTCGGTGTGCCCGGCATCGAGGTCGCGGGCGCGATCGGCCACAGACGTGACGACCTCGCCGAGCACGTCGGTCAGCGTCGGCGCCATGTCGATCAGCCCTGCAGGCGGTGGAGACGGTCCACCGGGGTCGAGACGACCTCGCGCGCGTGACGGACGGCCGCCTCGTCCGGGGCATCGTAGAAGCACAGGCACTTGTCGGTGTCCTCGCGGACGTAGGTGCGCAGGAAGCTGACCTCGGGAACGTCGGCGTACTTCGGAGAGTTCGCCTTCTTGCGAGCGAGATAGGTGTCCATGTCGATGGCTTCGGGGATGTCCCACTCGACGAGGTAGCCGGCGGTCGGGCGCGCCTTCTTCAGCTCGTCCAGGTCGGCGCCGACGAGCCGGACCTCGTCAGGCCCCGCGGCGACCAGTTCCCTGAACGCATCGACCTCGCCGAATCCGGCGGCGCTGCGCCCGTGGAACTCGGCGATCACGAACAGCCGCGCCGCACCCTCGGACACCTGGGCCTCGATCAGTTCGCCGCCGGCCGTCCGCAGATGCGCGTCGAGTCCCTTGATGAGTTCCTCGACCTTGCCCGCATCGCTGTCGGCAGGTTCGAGTTCGTAGAGGAAGAGCGCCATGGGTCAGCCTTTCTGCGTTGATGTGCCCGCTTGGGACGCACCGACCTTGACATAGACAGACCGGTCTGTCTATGTCACTTGGTGGTCTACCCTGAGGACTGTGAGCAACCCCGCACAGGCGAGTACCGGTCGCTTGCCCGCCACCTCCGGGCCCGGCACGCCGGCCGACCGACTCCTGACCACAGCCACCGAATTGTTTGCGGCACAGGGAATCCGGTCTGTCGGTATCGACCTCATCCTGCGCGAGTCCGGTGTCGCCAAGGCGAGTTTGTACACCGCCTACGGATCGAAGGACGCGTTGGTCGTGGCCTACCTCGAACGTTTGGATCAGGCTGATCAAAACCGGTGGTTCGAGGCGACGAAGACCCTGTCCGATCCCCGCGAGCGCATCCTGACCTTCTTCGACCTCGCCATCGCCGGAGCCCAGGCCCGCAACTTCCGCGGCTGCCAGTACGCCAACGCCGCCACCGAGTTCCCCGACACCGACCTACCCCCGATCACGGCGCATCGTGCATGGCTACTCGACACCGTGGCCGACAACCTGCGCGCACTGGACTTTCGGGACCCCGACGCGACCGCACGGCAGATCCAGGTGGTCTATGACGGTGCGCTCTCGGGATCGAAGATGGCCCGCTCCACCGCTCCCATCGAGACCGGCCGGGAGTTGGTGGAGGTGTTGCTCGCGGGCTGAGCCCCCGTTCTGAGTTCCTTCCGGACGCAGCGGAGTACGGTCGATGCATCCCTTCGACGCGGAGGTGGTGATGAACGCAACCACACCGAGCGATGCGCGATGGGTGCCATGGCGGGTCGCGCCGACGTCGGGTTTCGTCGTCGACGATCCGACCGGGATGGGCGATGTCGAGATCGCGCAGACCGACGAACGGCAGTTCGTCGTGCGCAACGCCTTTCGGTTCTCCGATCCCGCGGTCGAGGCGTACCTGGTGACGCAACTGGTCGAACGAGGACTGACGGAAGCCGCCGCGCGGGGCGCCGTCGACGCCGCCCGTACATTTGTGCCCAGTGACGACAACCCGACCGACCTCGCCTCGATCCCCCGGTTCCTGCGTTGGTTCGAGAACCCCTACGGCCTGCATTCGCTGGCAGCGCTGATTCACGACGAACTCATCACGGGGACCGCCAATTCCGGAGCACTCGGCAGCGACACCCTGTCCGATCGCTTCTTCCGCGAGATGATGCGGGCATCCGGGGTCCCGTGGCTCAAGCGGTGGATCATGTGGTCGGCAGTGGCGCTCCGCACCCGCTGGGTCGCCGGTGGATGGCGACGCCTCAGTGTGGTTGTGTGGCTGGTGCTGAGTGTCATCGGCATCTGCACGGCCGTCGGTTCGAGTGGGGCCCTGCTGTTGGACTGGACGTGGCCGACGTCGTCGCCGGCGATCTCGCTCGTGCTCTCGCTGCTGTTGATCTTCATCGCCGCACCGCTGTGGGGACGGCAGTGGGCGGCGAGTCTCGTTGCGGCCGTGGCCGCCTTGTGGATCCTGCCCGCAGCGATCGTGGCGTATTTCGCGTATGCGTTGTATCTCTTGTCGGAGAAGGTTGCCCGCACCGCCGGGCTCACGTAACGGATCGGCGCGCGATTCTTGTCGGTGGTCGGGTCTACCTTCGGAGTATCAGTTGGACCGGCCGACGAGGCCGGGCTGCAACGGCTTCGGGGGGAGTTGCTGTGGGGGCATGGGCCGATCTGCCGGGCGGGTTTCTCGCCGGGGTCGATCCTGCCTGCCCGGGCGATGCTGACACCGCTACTCATATGCGGCGGCTGGGTTCGATCCGCGCCGGGGAGTCGTATCTGGCGTGGTGCCGCTATCAGACGATCCTGGTGCTGTGCGACCGGTTGTTGATCCCGGTCGGCAACAGTTATGTCTCCGACGGGTTCGGTGACATCGTCGCCCGGGTCTCCCGGGAGGCCGGTATCAGCCGCTTCCGGGCGGGGGTTGTGGTCGATGAGGCGCTGTGTCTGCGGAGTCGGTTGCCGCGGGTGTTGGAGACGTTGCGCGACGGCATCATCGCGCCGCATCAGATCCGCGAGATCATCGGTCGTACTCACCTGGTGTCCGATGACCATCTTCTCGATCCCGAGGACCCCGACAGTCGTCGGATCATCGAGGTTCTCGATGAATCGATCGCCGACCTGCTGCGCACTCGGGTCGGGTCGTGGTCGACCTCGGGTCTGCGTGACATGATCGACCGTCTGATCTTCGGCCACGACGCCGACGCGGTCCGCCAGCGGCGCCGCGAAGCGCTCGACAAGCGTGGCGTGTGGACCGAGAACCACGGCGACGGGACCGGTGAGATCACCGCGGTCATGGCGGCGGAGAACATCCGGGCGTGCGACGCCTCGGTGCGTGCGCTCGCCGCATCGGTGTGCGACCGCGACGGGCGCACCCTCGGGCAACGTAAGTCCGATGCCATGTGCGCGTTGCTCACCAACACGGCGTTCACGTGCGCCTGCGGTCAGTCCGACTGCACCGCCACACCTTTCGATCCTGCCGATGCGGGGCCAGGCACCGAGATCGTCATCCACGTCGTGACCGACGCCGTCACCCTCGCCGGCGGGTCGGGCCCCGGGTGGGTCGACGGGCACGGAGTCATCTCCGACGTACACGTACGCGACCTCGCCGCCCGGCCCGACGCCACCATCCGACCGGTCACCCCGGTACGCACACCACCGTCGCGAATCGTCGCCGGTGGTCAGTCACCGCCGGAGGCTGTGGTGGTCTTTCCGGGTGCCCAACCGGGTGACCCGTATCGGCCGACGAGTGCGTGTGCGGAGTTCGTGCGGGTGCGTGACGGTTACTGCACTGAACCGGGTTGCACGCGTTCGGCATTCACCGCCGATGTCGATCATGTCGCCGAGTACGACCACGCACACCCTGCCCGCGGGGGTGCGACCTGCAGTGAGAACCTCAACGCCAAGTGCCGTGCCGGTCATCTGCACAAAACGCATGGTGAGTGGACGGATGTGCAGTACCGCAACGATGAGGGTCGTCTGGTCACCGAATTCGTGACTCCGGAGGGGTTCGTCATCCCCGGCGAGGCCGAAACCCTCGAGGACCTCTTCCCCAACCTGCGTCGTATCCGGTTCGAGCAAGCCGCGAAAGCCCCACCGAATCCGCGGATCATCGTGCCCGAGCGGCCACACCGACAACCACGCACGATCACCGAACGAACCGCCGCGAAACACGCGAAGCGGCGAGAAGAACGCGCCCACAACAAGAAACAACGAGAAGCACGTCATGCCCGCGCCGAGGCGCTGGACAATCAGCCTTCCACCCACGACGACGACCCGCCGCCATTCTGACAATCGCCAACACCCCGGCAGAACGTGGTTTCCACGTGTCTACCGGGGTGTTGGGTCACAGAGCAGGGTCAGGCCGCGGTCACCTGCGCGTCGGCTGCGACTTCCAGTGCCTGCGCGACGATCTCGGCGACGTCGGTCATCGGCCGCACGTCGAGGGCGTCGAGCACCTCGGCCGGCACGTCGTCGAGGTCGGGCTCATTGCGCTGCGGGATGAAGACGGTCTTCAGTCCGTTGCGTTGTGCGGCAAGCAGTTTCTGCTTGACCCCACCGATCGGCAGGACGCGCCCGTTGAGTGTGACCTCGCCGGTCATCCCGACATCGCTGCGCACCTGACGACCCGTCGCCATCGACACCAGCGCGGTGACCATGGTGACGCCGGCGCTCGGACCGTCCTTGGGCACCGCTCCGGCCGGAACGTGCACGTGGATGGTCTTGTCGAGCGCCTTCGGGTCGACGCCGAGTTGCTCGGCATGCGCCCGCACGTACGACAGGGCGATCTGTGCCGACTCCTTCATCACGTCGCCGAGCTGCCCGGTCAGCTTCAGACCCGGCTCGCCCTCGGTGGCGTTGACCTCGATGAAGAGGACATCGCCGCCCATTCCCGTGACCGCGAGACCCGTTGCGACACCGGGGACCGCCGTCCGTTCCGCCGCCTCCGGCGTGAACCGCGGCCGACCGAGGTAGTCGCGCAGGTCCGGCTCGTCGATGGTGACCGGAGCCGTCGCCTTGTCTCCTTCCCCCGATTCGACCGCGAGGTTGGTCGCAGCCTTGCGCAACGCCTTCGCGAGCAGCCGTTCGAACTGTCGCACACCGGGTTCGCGGGTGTAGTTGGCCGCGATCTCCCGCAACGCCGCATCGGTGACGGTCACCTCGTCGGCGGTCAGCGCCGCACGCTCGGCCTGCCGGGGTAGCAGGTAGTCGCGGGCGATGGCGACCTTGTCGTCCTCGGTGTAGCCGTCGAGCGTGACCAGCTCCATCCGGTCGAGCAGCGCCGACGGGATGTTCTCGATGACGTTGGCCGTCGCGAGGAACAACACGTCGGACAGGTCGAGATCGAGATCGAGGTAGTGATCGCGGAAGGTGTGGTTCTGCGCGGGGTCGAGGACCTCCAGCAGAGCCGCCGCCGGGTCGCCCCGGTAGTCCGACCCCACCTTGTCGATCTCGTCCAGCAACACAACGGGATTCATCGACCCCGCCTCGCCGATGGCCCGCACGATCCGGCCGGGAAGCGCGCCGACGTAGGTACGACGGTGACCGCGGATCTCCGACTCGTCGCGCACGCCGCCGAGGGCGACGCGTACGAACTTGCGTCCGAGCGCCCGGGCGACGCTCTCGCCGAGTGAGGTCTTGCCGACGCCGGGAGGGCCGGCGAGCACCATCACGGCGCCCGACCCGCGTCCACCGACGACCTGGAGGCCGCGTTCGGCGCGGCGGGCACGCACCGCCAGGTATTCGACGATGCGGTCCTTCACGTCATCGAGACCGTGGTGATCGGCGTCGAGGATCTCGCGCGCGCCCTTCACGTCGGTGGAGTCCTCGGTACGTGTGTTCCACGGCAGCTCGAGGACTGTGTCGAGCCAGGTGCGAATCCATCCGGTCTCCGGCGACTGGTCGCTGGCGCGTTCGAGCTTGCCCACCTCGCGGAGCGCTGCTTCACGCACCTTCTCCGGCAGGTCCGCCTGTTCGACGCGGCCGCGGTAGTCGTCCGCGCCCTCGGGTTCGTCCTCACCGAGCTCCTTGCGGATGGCGGCGAGTTGCTGTCGCAGCAGGAATTCCTTCTGCTGCTTGTCCATACCCGCGCGGACGTCCTCGGCGATCTTCTCGGTCACCTCGGACTCGGCGAGGTGGTCGCCGGTCCACTCGATGAGCAGGCGCAACCGCGCCGCGGTCACCGGGGTCTCGAGCAGCTCACGCTTCTGTTCGTCGGACAGCCACGACGCGTACCCCGACGTGTCGGCGAGGTCCGACGGATCGGACATCTTGTTGACGGCATCGATGAGCTGCCACGCCTCCCGGCGCTGCAGCATCGCCAAGACGAGCTTCTTGTACTCGGCCGCCAGTTCGCGGTCTTCGTCGGTGATGTCGGCGGACTCGGCCTCGGTCACCTCGACCCAGAGCGCTGCTCCGTGGCCAGGTGTTCCGGTACCGATCTGCGCACGCTGCTCACCCTTGACGACGGCGGCGAGGCCGCCACCCGGGATGCGTCCGACCTGCACGATCGACGCGATGACGCCATAAGTGGGATACCGGTCGTCCAGACGTGGCGCGACCAGCAGTTTCCCGGTCTCACTCGCCCGGGCGGCGTCGACGGTGGCCTGCGCGGCATCGTCGAGCGGGATGGGCACGACCATGCCGGGCAGCACGACGACGTCGGGAACGAAGAGAACCGGCAGTGAATATGTCTGTGACATGAAACCTCCAGAGTTAAGTCTGACCGACTCAACCCAGGTGGCAGGAAAGTTGTTCCCGACTGATTTATGCCAGGAGCGAACGGGGTGCGGTCGCCCATGCGAAGCCGTCCGGATCGGTCAGCTCCCCGGCATCACCGCCGATCACCAGACGATGGGAACCCGAACCGTCCGGTTGGACACCCGCATCTTTGGCCGCGACCCTGCGCCCGTACAGCGCGAGCTTGATCGAGTCGGCGTTGATCGAATTCGGAGCGCTCTCGAACTCCACATACTTTCGGCCGAAGCTCTTGGCGACGGTGAATCCGTGGGTCATGTAGAACTCCTTGGTCGCCGCGACGTCGTCGACCCCGAGCAGCAGGACCAGGTCGTCGACTTTCCGCTCCGGCGCGCCCGTCGGCTTCTTCGACGAACTGGCGACCTTCCAGATCGCGCCGTCGGGCGCCTGAACCACGCCGCCGTACCCCCAGAAGGACTTCTTGGCAGGTTTGAGCACGGTGGCGCCGGCCTCGATCGCCGGCAGCAGAAACGAGTCGGCGACCGTCGGATCGGCGACCACGAGGGAGATCACGAAGCCCCGGAAGCCTGACGTCGGCGAGTCTCCTGTTCGGAAGCGCAACCGTTCACCGAGTCCGAAATCCGCCCCAGCAATCCGCCCTGGAGAGGGCATAGGCCGACAAATAGGCGTCCGACGCTCGCTAAGGGGCCGATTTGTGGGGCGGTTTTCGACAGAGGCCGCGCGAACTCAGGTGAGGTCGCCGGCCGCGCGGGTGGCGACGACGACGATCTGGGCGAGCACCAGGACCATGACGGCGACGAGGAACGCCGCCGTGGTGATCACGACACCGGCCGCACCTCGCAGCGCGTCGGACACCGTCTGCAGCCACGACGGGGAAAGTCGGTGTGACGGTGCGGTGTCGAGTGTCATGGGCTGTCCTCTGCGTGCAACGAGCGGTCCCGTCCAAGTGGCCGGAGTCACAACACTCAATCACAAGTAAGTACTTCTGTGCCAGAAATCCACGCCAAGACTCACGCGGACGCGAACTCTGCGGCGTCGACCGTCCGAAACCCCGCCCGCCACGAAGTGCGGTACAACCGAAGCGACGCCCACCCGAGGAGCCTGCATGTCGATCTTCACACCGACCACCACCCGCCAGCCGCTGGGCCGGGCCATCGCCCGCATCGCGCTCGGCGCCATCCTGGCGATCGCCGGTGTGGGTCATCTGACCGTGCAGCGTGAGGAGTTCCAGGCGCAGGTCCCCGACTGGGTGCCGTTCAGCAAGGACTTCGTGGTGCTGGCTTCCGGTGGCGTCGAGATCGCCCTGGGAGCCGCGCTCATCGCACTGCCGCGGCACCGCAAGCTGGTGTCGTGGATCGTGGCCGCGTTCTTCGTCGTCATCTTCCCCGGAAACATCAATCAGTACGTCGAGCACATCGACGCCTTCGGGCTCGACACCGACCAGAAGCGACTGACACGACTGTTCTTCCAGCCGATCCTCGTGCTCTGGGCCATCGCGGCCGGCACCGGTGAACGTCGGGCCTAACCTGCCCGGGTCGCCGCGTCCTGGCACGCGGCGTCCACGCCCGCCCGCACCTGCGGCTGCACGTCGGTGCTCGACCTGATGGTCCACGCCGCCACCATTCCACCGACCGCACAGCACGCGGCGCAGATGTACATCGCCACCCGGAAGCCGTCGCCGAGCGGATCACCCGGTCCCGCATCGATCCCCGCCACCGCCGGCAGCACCGCCACGGCCAGCAGCCCGGCGAGCCGCGCGACCGCATTGTTCACGCCCGACGCGGTGCCGGCGAGTGCGTCGTCGACCGCGGCGAGCGCAGCCGAGGTGAGTGGCGCGACGGTGACCGTCATACCCACGCCGAACAGCAGCACCCCGGGCAACACCGACCCGAGGTAGCCCGCCCCCGGTTCCACCCGCGACATCAACGCGAACCCGCCGGCCGCGATCAGCGGGCCGACCGTCATCGGCAGCCGGGGACCGGTCCGCTGCGCCAGCTTGCCGACCAGCGGCGACCCGAACAGCATGATGAACGTGCTCGGGAACATCGCCGCGCCGGCCTCGAACGCCGAGTAGCCCAGACTCTGCTGCAGCTGCAGGGCCAGCAGGAACAGCGCACCACCGAGAGCCGCGTACACCAGCAGTGTCGTCAGGTTGGCTCCGGTGAACTGCGACGATCGGAACAACCCCAGCGGCAGAAGGGGCGCCTCGACCCGGGATTCGATCCCGACGAATCCCACCAGCGACATCACGCCGACCACCCCGGCGGCGACGGTCACGCCGGTCCATCCGCTCGACGGCCCCTCGATCAGCGCGTAGATCACCCCCGCGAGTCCGACGGTCAGAGCGAGAGCACCCGCCACGTCCAGATGAGCATTCGACGGCGCGCCCTTCGATTCGGGCACGTGCCGGATCGCGATCCACAGAGCGCCCAGGGCGAGCGGCACGCTGAGCAGGAACGTCCATCGCCACGACGCCGCGTCGACGAGCCAGCCGCCGAGGAACGGCCCGAGCGCGGTGGTGGCGCCGGACATCCCGGCCCACAGCCCCACCGCGGCACCGCGATCCGACGGTTGGATCTCGGCGTTGATCAACGCCAGACTGCCCGGGACCACCGCGGCCGCGGCCACCCCCTGCGCGATCCGCGCGACGACGAGGAGTTCGACGGTCGGTGCCAGCCCGCACGCGACGGTCGCGACGGCGAACACGGCCAGACCACCGGCGAAGACGAGACGACGGCCGTAGCGATCACCGGCGACGCCGCCGATCAACAGCAGCGCGCTCAGCGTGAGCAGATACCCGTCGAGCACCCACTGCTGGCCGCGCAAACCGGTGTCGAGGTCGCTTGCAATGGCAGGTAGGGCGACGTTGACGACCGTGCCGTCGATGAACGCGACGCCCGAGCCGAGAACCGCCGCGACGATCAGCCAGCGTCCCGCCGGTGACGCGGCCGGTACCCCACGGGACTCGGAGTCGGCCGAACTGTGGTCGCTCATCGGCGCTCGTCCATGTGGGCCCTCCGGATCTCGGGTCGTGTTCCTACTCAGGGTCGGGGCCACCCCGCCCGCGCGCAAGCACATCGGTGGTATGAAATCCGGCGGCATGAACGTCGGCGGCATGAACGTCGGCGGCCAGGACATCGGCGGCGATGAGATCGGCGAGCCCATCGAACTGGTGGCCACCCACCGGGTGACGATGCACCGTCGCCGACGCCAGGACCTGCGCGTTCAGATCCAGGTGCTCGACGGGCACCACTGCGTCGTCGGCGCAATGGTGGAGGGCGACGCCCTTCGAGGCTCGTCGCCCCGCTCCTCGCACCTCAGGGAGCGGGGCGTCGGCGTCGGCGGGCACGTACTGGGAAACATCCCAACCGTCCGGTCCCCAGTTCGGCATCGCAAGCAGCACAACGTGTTCGGGGACCGGAGAATCGGCCTCGGCGAGGATGTGCACCAGCACCGTCGCTCCGAACGAGTGCGCGACGACGGCGTCGGCGGTGTCCAGCCCCGCCAGCCCCTCCCGAATCGGGCGCGCCCACGCCTCGATCGACATGTCGTCGTCGGAGAACTCCGGCATGTCCAGCGTCGCGCCGAGTGCCGCGGACAGCGCCTCGGCGAGCGGTCCGTCGTCGACGTACCCGCCCGCGCCGTGGATGAAGAACAGTCGGCGGTGCGTCATGGGCTTCTCCTCGAAGTCGTGTTCCGTCAGAGTCGCTTCTCCTCAGGACTGACTTCGACGCGTGCCCGTTCTCATCGCCCCGCGTCGTCGAGGCCGGCCGACGCTGCGCCGGACCCGACCAGCAGCAGATCGACCATCGCCCGCGCGTCGGAGTCGGTGTACCCGGGGCCGACGATGCACAGGTTCCCGATCGCCCGCAGAAACGTCAACGCACAGATGTCCTCGTTGACCTGCCCCGCCGCCTGCGCGGGCTCGAGCAATGAGGCGAACGCCGGCACGAGGGTGTCGAAGATGAGCGCGTGCAGGTCGACCAGGCCCGGATCGTCGGAGCTGAGTGCGTCACTCAAGCCATGCTTGGTGACGAGGAAGTCGGTGAACGCCGACGTCCACCGACACAGGGCCGCCCGAGGCGGGACGCGTTCGGCCAGTAGCTGTTCCGCCAGCGCCGCGCACTCGTCGACCTGGTGCCGGTACACGGCGGTGACCAGTTCGGCGCGCGTCGGGAAGTGCCGGTAGACGGTGCCGACGCCCACACCGGCGCGCGTGGCGATGTCACGCACCGGGGCCTGCACACCCGACTCGACGAACACCGCAGCCGCCGCATCGAGAAGAGCCGTGCGACTGCGCTCTGATTGCACCTGACGTGCGTTTTTGACCTCGGACACCTTCCACCCCTTGCTCGCGGAACATTGTTCCGCTAGTTTGGCGGAACATCGTTCCGCTCAGATTATCGCGCTTACCGTCCCGCTATCCGAAGGAAGTCTCGTGTCCGCCGAACTCCCCGCCCGCCAGATCGTCGCCGTCAAGCCCATCGTCGTCCCCACCTCGGACCGGCCGTTCCCCCTGACAGTGAAGGTCACCGCCCCAAGCACCGGTGATCGCCTCCCGGTCATCGTGTTCTCCCACGGCAACGCCTGGTCGATGGACGGTTATGCACCGCTTGTCGATCGTTGGGCCGCTTCGGGTTTCGTCGTCGTACAACCGACACACCTCGATTCCCGGCGCCACGGGATCGGGTTCGACGACCCGCGCTTCGCGACCCTCTGGCGCGCGCGGATCGACGACGCCCACGCCGTGATCGACCACCTCGACGAGATTCTGGTCGCGGCCGGTGGGGACCTCCGTGCCCGGGTCGACATCGATCGACTGGCCGCGGTCGGCCACTCCTGGGGAGGCCACACCGTGGGCACGCTCCTCGGCGCGCGTGTGATCGGGCCCGACGGGGTCGTCGGCGCGGATCTCGCACATCGAGCTGTGCGAGCGGGCGCGCTGATCGCGACGGCCGGGACCGGCGACAGCCTGAGCGAGTATGCGCGTGAACACCTGCCGTTCATGCGCCCCGACTTCTCGACGATGACGACCCCGACACTGGTCGTCGCCGGCGGCAAGGACGACTCGCCGCTGTCGACTCGTGGTCCGGAATGGCTCACCGATGCGTTCCACCTCAGCCCGGGGGCGACGGACCTGCTGTGGATTCCGGACGGGGAGCACACCCTCGGCGGCATCGCAGGCGAGGCGGTACGCGAGACCACCGATGAAGACCCGGCGAGGGTCGCCCTGGTGGCCGATGCGGTCGCCGCCTACGTGGCAGACGCGCTCGGCGTCAGCTCGGCCGAGTGGGAAGCACTTCGGCGCGCGTATTCTGCGGACTTCGCCGTGCAGCGAAAGTGACGCCGGACCGCTCCGCCGGCGGGAGACTATGCCGGACCGACCGATTCCATCAATGACTTGAGCTGCGCGAGATCCTTCTCCACCATCTGGGTGTCCCGGTCGAACTCGTCGTCGGACATGGCCAGCTGCCGGATCGTGAAGACGACCTCGGTGCCGTCCGGATGCGCCAGGACCCGCAGCGGATTGAACACGGTGTCGCCGCCGGGGAGCCGCACCTCGTGATCGACGACGCCGAACGAGTTCCGGGGAACGAATCGGACGGTGACGGTGCCCATCGGCGATTCGACGAGCAACTCGTCGCCGCGCCGGGTCACTTCCGACTTGGCCAGACCCGCAGCCCATCGAGGCAGATTGTCGGGCTCGGCGGCAAAGTCGTAGACGCTCTCGGGTGCTGAATCGATGACCACACTCACGTGCCGGCTGCGCATGAGCCCCAACCTAGTCGCGACCGGGTGCTGGTGCTGTTGTTCAACGCCCAGTCGACGGTGGGGGCGCGCCGGGTCAGGACGCACTCTCCTCCGCGGACTCGGCGAGTTCGCGCTCGATGAGTTGTTCGGCGACCTTCGCGAGCGGGGTGTTGGTGTCCTGCGACAGTTTCCGGAGCAGTGCGAAGGCGGCGACCGCGTCGATACGGAACCGGTACATGATCATGCCCTTGGCCTGGCCGATGACGTCCCGACTGGCCAATGCGCTGCGGAAGTGTTCCTGCTGGCGAGCCGCTCGCAGGGCGAGCGCGGCATGGGTGGCGAACAGCAAACCGACCTCCACGGACTCGTCGCCGAACGCGTCGGTGTCGGCCGAGAAGACGTTCAGCGCACCGATCGTTCCCTTGTCGGTGAAGAGCTGGAACGACAGGCTGGAACGCAGCGGCGTCTCGTCGACGACCCGTGCCGAGAAGGCCGGGAACCGCTTGTCGGCGCGGATGTCGTTCACGAGCACGGTGTGGTGGTTCCATGCGGCCTGCAGGCACGGCCCCTCTCCGGTCTCCTTCTGGAGCCGGTCGGCCTCGTTCATCAGCGGGTCGGTCGGCGCCAGGGTGTCGAAGTTCTTCTTCTGGTCGACGAGCAGGACACCGGCGTACTGGGCTCCGGGAACATATTCGACGGCCCCTGCGGTGATGGAGTCCAGAACCTCACCGGTGGTGTCTTCGGTGTTCTCCGGCACCGCATGCATCTGCCGCGCCAGTTCGGCGATCTTGAAATGAACGTCTGTGTCCACTGGCACTCATCCTCGCTACGTACCGCCGGCGTGCCCGACGATTCACGTGATCGTACTTCTGTATCAGCCTCAACCCGGTCGTTCGTATCGGACCGCCTACCGGATGGCTCTCGATTGCCTCGATCTTTGGGATCATCAAGCCCTTATCTCGAGCGATCGTGATCTCTACCATGGGCCTGGTGATCAAACGGTTGAGTGTCTCCGTCCTCTGTGTCATCGCTGCGATCACGGGAGCGGTGGCCGTCGGCGCACCGACCGCGCAGGCCGCACCCTCGTGCTCCGACGTCGAGGTGGTGTTCGCACGCGGCACCGCCGAGTCGTCTCCCCCGCTCGGCCTGACCGGCATCTCGTTCGTCGAGGCCGTCCGTTCGCAGCTGCCGGGCCGGTCCGTCAGCAGCTACGGCGTCCCCTACCCGGCGAGCGATCAGTTCAACAATCGGCTGAAGTTCGCCCGGACGGTCGCCGACGGCGTCCGCACCACTCAGAACCGCATCAAGTACCTGGCTACGAAGTGCCCGGGCACCAAGGTCGTCCTCGGCGGTTACTCACAAGGCGCCGTGGTCGCGGGATACTCCGTCCACGCCGGATTGGATCTGCCCGCGCGGTACGCCACCTACGACCGTTTCGTGCCGCCGCCGCTGCCGGCGAACATGGCGCGCAACGTCGCCGCGATCGTGCTCTACGGCGCCCCGTCGGACCGCTTCATCGACGACATCGGCGCTCCCCCGGTGAAGGTCGCCGCGCCGTACCGCAGCCGCACTGTTCGCTACTGCATCCCCGGTGACACCATCTGCGACGGTGCTCCGGTCGGCGGCCCCAACGCCCTGCACGTGCTCTACTCGGTCAACGGCATGACCCTCGAGGGCGCCCGGTACGTGGCCCGGCGCGTCTGAGCCGGACCGAGTTCCTGCTCCCTGATCCGAAGAAGCGATCCACCCCTGCTCCCTGAGGAGCGCCCGGAGCCTGCGGAGGGCGCGCAAGCTCGCTCCTCAGGGAGCGGAGTTCTTCGTAGTCAACGACGGCCGCCAGGCCGCACATACTGAGGAGCGAGTTCGCGAGCCGCGAAGGTCCCGCCGGCTGCTCAGCCCGCGAGCAGCGCCACGATGGCCCTCGCCAGTCCGCGGCGCGCCAGCTGCTGGTCCTGAAAGCTGCCTAGTTGCTTCTCCGACACCAGGCCTCGCATGGCCCCGGGAAGGAACGCCGCCACCTCGCGCACACGCTCCGGATCGATGTCGAGGTCGGCGAAGGCGCGCTGACACGAGTCGATCCACGACGGCCCCCACGAGGCGAACTCGGCGGCGGTCTTGGGGAACAGTCGACGCAGCTCGTCCGGATCCCGTGGCAGGGCGGCCCGTAAGGTCTCGATCGCCCGCGACTCGGGCGCGGTCAGCCCGTCGTACATCAGGTCGACGATCGCCGCGACCCGCTGCGCCAATGGTGCTTCGGGCTTCACGCTCACCGGCAGATCGCCGCGGTGCTCGGCGGTCCGGTGCAGGACGGCAGCCCACAGGCCGTCGATGTCGTCGAACTGATACTTGATGGCTCCCCAGGTCGCGCCGATGTCCTTCGCGATCCGGTTGCCCGACACCGACGCGGGGTCGCCGGAGGCCAGCGAAGCGAGCGCGGCGTCGAGCATGGCGTCGCGTGTCGCCTGGCCACGCCGGTTCACCCGACGGGCACGCGTGCTGGATTCGGCGGGAACCATGATCGCCGATCGTAGTCTCGCCTGCCGGCACTGCGTTGACCGGCGAGATGTTTCCGTCGACCGCTCATGGGCTACCCGTCCGATGACCCGCCGGCGACGAAGTGCGGACGACCATGATTCGAGCGGGCACCCGGCCGGTTCGGGCCAACCCGACATATGACACAAACCGAAAGCCGGAAACCCTAGGAACACCGGACACGAGTTTGTATCATTGGGAATCCGCTGTGACACGTGTCACCTGCGGTCCGAGGAGGACGACATGAACGCAGCCGGGGGCATCGGAGCCGCCCGACACGCGCTGGCCGGTTTTCTACCTGCCGAGGCGCGTCGCCGCCTCCGCAACCGCGTGTACGTGGACGCTCTCTTCAACAGCCGGGAACCCGACCGGACCTCCTGGGCGGTCACCGATGACGGCGCGCGCCTGCGCGTCGCCCACCACGGACCGGTCGGCGCGCCGGTGGTGGTACTCGTCCACGGCTGGTCGTGCTGCATCGAGTACTGGAATCCGCAGATCAACGCGCTCGCCGGGCGTTATCACGTGATCGCCTACGATCAGCGCGGACACGGTGAGAGCACCTGGGGCCGGCGGACATTCGATTCGGATGTGCTGGCAGACGATCTGTCCACGGTTGTGTCCCAGACGGTCCCGGATGCCGACAAGGCCGTCTTCGTGGGCCACAGCATGGGCGGCATCACCCTTCAGGCGTGGGCCCACCGGCATCACGACCAGGCCGAGTCACGCGCCGCGGCAATGATTCTCGCCAACACCACATGGGGCGGAATCGCCACGGAGAGCCGTGTGCTGCCCCTCGTCAACGGTCCGATCAAGGCGCCGCTGTGGCTCCTGCAGATGGCGCTGTCGGTGCCGATCCCGTTCCCCGGAGATCGGTTCACGCGGAGCGTGATCCGACATCGCGTCCTCAACGGACGGTCGGCGACGGTGGACCATGCCGCTTTCGTACTCGCGATGACCCGCTCGTGCACGCCGAGTTCCCGCGCCAAGGCCGCGGTGGCGCTTCTCCAGCTGGCCATGGGACCCACCGGCGCCGAGGCGATCTCGGTGCCGACGACCGTGATCGGCGGTCGACACGATCTCCTCTTGCCGCACGCGATGACCCAGCGCATCGCGCATGCGCTCTCGGTCCGCGGCCAGCTCGATCGCCTCGTCGTCCTCGACACCGGCCACGCATCGAACATCGAGGCCGCCGAGGACTTCACGGCCGAGATCCACCGGGTCATGGATGCGACGTCGCCGAGTCCGGAGCTGGTGGAAACCGCCAGCTGACCAGCCGCGACGGTTTTCACAGAACCCTCTTGCATTCTCGGTTCGCGGGACCTACCGTTGCCGCATGGCGAGAACGCCCCTGTCGATGACACCCACTGGCTGGTTTCAGGTCGCCTGGTGCTCGGAGATCCCGGTGGGGTCGGTGCACACGATGAAGTACTTCGGCCGCGAGATGGTCGCCTGGCGGTCGCGATCGGGACAGGTCTCGGTGTTCGACGCGTACTGCGAACACCTCGGTGCACATCTCGGCCACGGCGGACACGTCGAGGGCGAGAACCTCGTGTGCCCGTTCCACGGTTGGGAGTGGAATCGCGAGGGGCGCAACGTCTGCATCCCATATGAGAAGCACCCCAACCGGGGGCGCCGCATCCGCAGCTACCCCGTCGTCGAACGCAACGAAGCCGTCTGGATCTGGCACGACACCGACGGTCGCCCACCGCATTTCGACGTGCCCGACATCTTCGGCGACTTCGGCGACGACCGCACCGCCGCCGACTACTACCCGCCGGTCCCGGCCGCCACCCTCTTCCGGCCGGGCCTCGAGATCCATCCGCAGTACATCATGGAGAACGGCGTCGACTTCGCCCACTTCAAGTTCGTCCACAAGACGCCGTTCATGCCGGAGTTCACCCGACACGATTTCGACGGCCCGGTGTCCTACGTCGACTTCACGATCGCCTTCGAGGAGGGCGCGACACTCGACAGCGCCACGAGCGGGGTCGAATCGATCAACGCCGGGCTCGGTTGTTCGGTGACCAAGAGCTGGGGCATGGTCGACAATCGCACGATGCCCGCGGTCACCCCGGTCGACGAGCACACCTCCGACGTGCGGTTCACCGTGTGGATCGGCCGCAAGCCGGGCGAGGAGACCGGCGAGATCAGCCGCTACGGCACCGTCCTGGCCGATCTCGTCATCGAGCAGTTCGCCGCCGACATCGACATCTGGGCCCACCAGCGCTATTCCGACCCACCCGCGTTGTCCCGGAGGGAGTTCGAGGGTTTCACCGCACTCCGGAAGTGGGCTCGCCAGTTCTACCCCGACGGTGGCCCCGACGGCGCCGATCCGGCGTCACCGAGCGGCGCGGTGCAACCGTCCGCGGGCGACGACTTCGTCCGCATCCACCGCTCCGAGCTCGACGCACTGCGTGCCGCCGCGCAGTCCTGAATCTTTCACGCCTCGAAAGGAACTGCCATGACCAGCACTGAACGCCTCCGGGTCTTCCAGGTTGCCACCGGTAATCTGGGCACCGAGATGATCGGCCGTATCCAGGCGCATCCCGATCTCGAACTCGTTGGGCTGCACTGCTATACACCCGACAAGATCGGCCGTGACGCCGGCGAGATCGTCGGCCTCGAACCAGTGGGGGTGACGGCCACCGGCACGGTCGATGAGATCATCGCCGCGCGTCCGGATGTGCTGACATTCCACGGCGTGTTCCCCGACGAGGACCTCTACGTCAAAGTCCTCGAGGCCGGAATCAATATCGTGACCACCGCGGACTGGATCACCGGATTCCATCGCGACACCAACCACCCACACCATTCGGGACGCAAGGTCAGCGAGGTCATCGCCGAGGCCTGCGAGCGAGGCGGCGCCACCTTCTACGGCACCGGCATGAATCCCGGTCTGGCACAGATCCTCGGCATCGTGCACACCGCCGACGTGGCCGACATCGAGAACATCACCGTCATCGAGTCCGTCGACGTCTCCTGCCACCACTCCGTCGATACGTGGAAGGCGGTGGGATACGGCCTGCCCGTCGACGACCCGAGCATCCCCGACTCGCTCTACAAGTACACCGCGGTGTTCGCGGACTCCGTCTATCTGATGGCCGATGCCTTCGATCTCGAACTCGACGAGGTGACGTTCTCCTACGAGCTGGGTGCCTGCACCAAAGACGTCGACCTCGGCTGGTACCAGCTACCGCAGGGTTCGCTCGGCGGAAGCTACATCAGGTACCAGGGCATGGTCGACGGAGTGGCGCGCGTCGAATCCCACCTCGAATGGCAGATGACCCCGCACACCGATCCCTCGTGGAACATCCAGGGCTGCTACATCACCCAGGTCACCGGCGACCCGAACATCTACTCCAAGCACATGATCTTCCCGCGCAAGGGTTTCGACCTCTCCAAGCCCGAGAACTTCGCGTCCATCGGCATGACCGTCACGGGGCTGCCCGCCCTCAACTCGATCAAGTCGGTCGTCGCGGCGGCTCCGGGCATCGTGACGAGCGCGGACCTACCGCTGCGGTCGTTCGCGGGGCGGTTCGCGATCTGACGAGGGTCGGCGGGGCCCTTCGTGGCTCGTCGCTTGCGCTCCTCGCACCTCAGGGAGCGATGGGTGACGCTTCTTCCGGATCAGGGAGCAGGAGACGGCCCGAGATCGATGGTCACGCCGGTGAGTTCGGCCCCGATGTCCCACAGCCGGGCGGCGACAGCGAGGTCCTTGGCCTTTACCGCCGGTTCCACCAGAACGGGTCGACCGACGAGTCCGAGACTGCCCACCGGACCGTAGTACTCGCCGCCCTGCGCCTTCGGGTCGGCAGCCGCACGGAGGACCGGCAGGGCACCGTCGGGCGGGTCCATGATGAACCGGTCGGTGAGCCATCGCAGCGACGGGGCGTGATAGGCCCACTGGAGGAACTTGCTCTGTTCCCGCATCACCCCGGTCCGGGTACCGCCGGGATGGCAGGCCAGCGAGATCGCCGACACCTCAGCGCTTCTCATCCGACGGTCCAGTTCGAGTGCGAACATCATCTGGGCGAGCTTCGAGCGCGAATAGGCACCGGCGGTGCTGAACGTGCGTTCCATCGTCAGGTCGCCGAAATCGATGGTGCCGGCGCGATGGACATGACTGCCGACGGTGACCACCCGCGCCGCATCCGCGGCCAGCAAACGGCCGGTCAGCAGTCCGGTCAGTGCGTAGTGGCCCAGATAGTTTGTGCCGAAGTCCATCTCGAAGCCATCGGGCGTCAGTTCACGACGCGCCCGCATGACCCCGGCGTTGTTGACCAGCACGTCGATCCGGGTGTGACGTCGGGAGATCTCGCCGGCGGCCGTACGGACGGAATCCAGACTCGCGAGGTCGAGGTCGACGGTCTCCAGCTCGGCGCCGGGGACCTTTCCCGCGATGTAGTCGTGAGCCTCGGCCGCGTTCTGTGGATTGCGGCACGCCAGCACGACACGGGCGCCCAGCGTCGCCAGACCGAGGGCGATCTCGCGTCCGATCCCGGAATTCGCGCCGGTCACGACGGCGAGCCGTCCGGTCTGCGGAGGCGCATCGGCCAACGTCCACCCCGACTTCACATCTGCCCCCTCCGGCGCCGACTCGAACGACGATGTTGTTCGTATCACATCACGGGTGCCGCTTTCGGACGGGGCGTCCGATTCGCGTGCACGAACGACCGCACCTCGCCGTCCGGTCCGGGCGGCGAGGTGCGGCGAGGTACAGAGTGCGGGCGGCGGGTCAGGCGCTCACGGCCGCCGGGGCGGCGCCGGTGAACTGTCCGGCCGGCGCGAAGCGGGCGAGGACCTCGTCGTGCGGCTCTCCGGCCACCGCGGCGATGAAGCCCTCCACGTCCTCGCGGGTCCGCAGACCGAGCAGCGGATTCGGCTCGGAGAGCAGACCGAACAGGGCCGACGCGATGGGGGGACTGACGGCGGCAGCCGGAAACGACAACTCCAGGTGGGTCGCGTAGTCGGGGTCGCCCAGATACAGCCGGGTGACCTCGACAGCGGCCCGTCCGCGGCGTTCCCAGTGCTTCTCGAACTCCGCCGACAGCCACTCGGCGGTGAACTCGCCCTCGTGGTCCCGTGCAGCCTTGACGAGTTCGGCGACCTGGAACAGGGTGTTCGCGGCCCCCTGCCCCGCGACCGGGTCGACGGCGATGGCGGTGTCGCCGATGGCCGCGACCGGATGCCCGCCCGCGGTGGAGGCGACAGCCTGCCGCACGGTCGGGGTGACCGCACCCTTGAGCCACGACACCGGATCGGACTCGATGACCTCGAGCCGGTCGACGACGGGCGCGTCCTCCGGGAAGTACTCGGCGAAGATGCCCGAGATCGTCTGGCGGGCAGACACGGCGTCGTGGACGTCGTCGATACGGGCGGCCCACGCTCCGTCGGGTTTGGCGAAGACGATGAACGACCACGTCGGCCCGGCGTCCTTGTGCAGGAACGGTCCGACGAAGATCTCACCGTTCTGCGCGTCGAGGTTGAACAGCGAGTGGTCGCCGCCCGCGCTGCTGCGGTAGGCGAAGGACTCGGGACCGTGGTCGACACCGGTCAGGGTGACCTGCAGCAGACGGCGCTGGGGTTCCCGGTAATGCGTGCGTGACTCGTCGACGGGGAAGAGCGTCGACAGTCCGCCCTTGCCGGTGGCCACGAGGGTGATGTCGGCGTCGGCGGCGATCGCGTCCAGACGGTCGAGACCGACCTGCCCCACCTCGAATCGGCCACCACGGTCCAGGAATCGGGCCAGACGGTCGTCGGCCCGCAGGCGGAGGTCGACGGCCTGGGCGACGTAACCGTAGTCCGGGTTGAACTCGAGGACCGCGGCGCGCTCGTCGCCGCTACCCGAGTACAGGCGAGCGCTGATGCCGGTGGTGTTGCCGACCTCGTACAGGTCGTCGATGATCTCCGCGTCCCATTCGCGAGGCTTTCCGAACAGGACGCCGACTCCGGTCGGCGGCACCTTGTCGCGTAGGGACTCGCGGTCCCGGTCGCTGTAGAGCGTGACGTCGAATCCGGCGTCGACGAACCCGAGCGCCGCGCTGGTCCCGGCCAGCCCGGCCCCGATGATCGCGACCGATCGTCGTGCTGTCATGTGCAATCTCCCCTGGTTGTCGGCATGCAATGGCTGCTCGACAGGGTGCCGGGGCGATCGGTGTGACTGAAGGGTTAGACGCACCGAGAACGAATCGGTGCGCGGGTCGAGGCCCGGCTGGATGCACCTAGGTGTCGTCGCGAACGCGGAGGTACCGCTCGTAGATCACCTGGCCGCCGTAGGTCCGGGTCTCGGCGAGCTCGAGCCGAACCGTGTCGGTGACCGGCGGCAGCAACGGTGTACCGCCGCCGACAATGACCGGGTACCGGAAGATACGGAATTCGTCGACGAATCCGAGTTCGATGGCCTGCTGGGCCAGGTCGGCGCCACCGATCTCCACGTCGGCGTCGGTCGAGTCCAGCACCGCGGTGAGCTCGTCGGCCAGCGATCCCTGGGCCAGCCGGGCGTTGCCCTCGACCGTCGTGAGGGTGCGACTGAAGACCACTTTGGGCAGTGCGGACCAGAGGTCGGCGAACGCGGCATCCGCCTCGTTCTCACGCATCCGCGGATCCGTCTCCCAGACCAGCATCGTCTCGTACAGCCGACGGCCGCACACGAAGGCACCGAGTGCACCGACCCGCTCGGTGTGGAACGCGAACAGATCGTCGGAGGGGACCGACCAGTTGAAGTTGCCGTCGCGATCGGAGATGAAGCCATCCACCGAGACGCCCATCGACAAGAGCAGCATGCGGGGGATGTTACGGCGGCCGGCCGGCGGTGACACCCGACTCCGCGCATGCGAGGTGAACCCACGAGTCTCCTGTGAGGTCCGACGACACCCAGCTCGTGCCGGGCAGTCCTCAGGTGCGGGCAAGTACCATCGCCCTCTGTGCGTACGCCCCTGACCGACGCGACACCCGTCGCAACCCCGAACGAGGATGCCGCGACCGGCAACACGTCCGGCTACCGGCTGGACCTCGACGGGCTGCGCGGCATCGCGATCGCGCTGGTGGCGATCTTCCATGTCTGGTTCGGCCGGGTGTCCGGCGGCGTCGACGTCTTCCTGACCCTGTCGGGCTACTTCTTCGTCGCCTCCCTGCTCAAGCACGTACTGGCCACCCAGCCCGCGACGAGTTCCTGGGGCGCGGCGATCAACCCGTG
Organism: Gordonia sp. NPDC058843; assembly: GCF_042743165.1. Classification (NCBI taxonomy): domain Bacteria; kingdom Bacillati; phylum Actinomycetota; class Actinomycetes; order Mycobacteriales; family Gordoniaceae; genus Gordonia; species Gordonia sp. NPDC058843. The sequence continues at coordinate 6,824 of NZ_JBHYNC010000032.1, read as the reverse complement.
GCCGCGGTTCTCCCGGCTCCTCCGCCGGCTGCTGCCCGCGCTGCTGCTGGTGCTCGCGGTCACCGCCGCGCTGATCGCACTGATCATGCCGACGACGCGATGGGGGCCGCTGGGCGCCGAACTGCAGGCGAGCGCCCTGTATTACCAGAACTGGCATCTCGCGTTCGAGTCGCAGGACTACGCGGCAGCCGACTCCGCGAACAGCCCGATGCAGCATCTCTGGTCGATGTCGATGCAGGGCCAGTTCTTCGTCCTCACCCTCGTGTGCGCATTGGCGCTGGGTGGGGTGTTGCGCGCCCTGGGCCGACGGTCCGCGTTCTTCGCCGACCCCAAGGTGGTCCGCGGGACCGTCGGCATCGCGCTCGGCGTCGTCGCGCTGGGATCGTTCGCGTGGGCCAACTACCGCCACGGCATCAACCAGCCGTTCACGTACTACGACACCGTCGCCCGACTGTGGGAACCGCTCGTCGGCGGACTGCTCGCGGTGTGGATGCCGCGGATCGCGCTGTCGCAGCGGGTACGTGACCTCCTGGGGATCGTCGCCCTCGGTCTGATCATCACGTGCGGTTGGTGGATCGCCGGCGTCCAGGAGTATCCGGCGGCATGGGCGCTCGTCCCGGTCGGTGCGACGCTGGTCCTCATCTGGGTCGGATCGTCGCAGACAGCACCGATCGATCGGGCAACGGCCGCCGGCCAGACCACCATCCGTTCCGGGGTGAGCCGCGGCCTCGCACATCCCCGCCTCGTCTGGCTCGGTTCGATCGCGTACGCGCTGTACCTGTGGCACTGGCCGTTGCTCATCTTCTATCTCGCGTGGCGCTACCAGGACGACGTCTCGTGGTTCGAGGGCACCGCCATCCTGGCCGTGTCGGTGCTGCTGGCCTGGCTCACGACCAAGTACGTCGAGGCGCCGCTGCGTGCGCGGTCGGCGAAGCGCAGACCGACGCGGGCGGCGACCGTGACCGAGACGCCGGGAGACGAGGAGCGCGGCCCGGCCGCGCGGGTTCCGTTCGAGAACACCCGCGGCTACCGACGCGCGCTCGTGGCAGTGCTGGTGATCGTCAGCGTCGCGGCCGGTGTCGCCGCGGTGACCTGGCAGCGCGACGCCGCCAACGCCACCCTCGACACCCAGAATCTCGACCCGCGGCTGTACCCCGGTGCGCGCGCGTTCCTCGACGGCGCGCCGGTGCCGAACGTGACCGCGCAGCCGAGCCCGAACGTGGTCGACATGGACTGGCCCATCACCTCCTACGACTCGATCATCAGCGGGTGGAAGGACCCGTCGATCAAGGTCGGGTACTACGGCGACGTCAATGCCGGCCGGACGATCGCGCTCGTCGGCGGCTCGCACGCCGAACAGTGGATCACCGCACTCGACGCCATCGGCAAACGCCACAACTTCCGCGTGACCACCTATCTGAAGGTCGGGTGCGCCCTGACGACCGAGCACGTCTTCACGTGGTTCGGCCAGAAGTACTACCAATGCAACGACTGGTCGCGTCGCGTCATGGAGCGACTCGCCGTCGACAAGCCCGATGTGGTGTTCACCAACAGCACGCGCCCGGTCGAGTCCGGCGACGGCGACTTCGTCCCCAAGGACTATGAGGAGATCTTCGCCGAGTTCCGCGATCGCGGGCAGCGCGTCGTCGCGGTCCGCGACAACCCCTGGGCGACCGGACAACTCAAGCCACCCGAGTGCCTCGCAAGCGGCCGCAAACCCGAGGTGTGCGGCGTACCCCGGGCCCAGGCCATGGCACCGGCCGACCCCGCGGCCGGGCTGTCCGGCCGGTTCCCCAACATGAGCTTCCTCGACTACACCGACGCCATGTGCGACGACCGGTACTGCCCCGCTGTCGTCGGGAACATCCTGGTGTGGCACGACTTCCACCACCTGTCGGCGACCTTCGTCCGTAGCCTGATCCCCGCCGTCGAAGCCGATCTGCAGCGGTCGCTGCGCTGGTGGTGACACCCCTTGCTCCCCAATCCAAAAGAAGCAACCCCCCTTGCTCCCTGAGGTGCGAGGAGCGCAAGCCGCCGGGCCGAGCAAGCGACGAAGGAGCGCGTCGAGGTCGACGAGCCACGAAGGGTCAGGTGACCGCGGTCAGCAACGCGCGCGGCCCGGCGAACACCGTCTCCCGAACATGATTGCGAGCGAGAGTCCAGGCGGGACAATCGCATCCGGCCGCGACTCCACGGGCGTCGACGCCCCGATGTCGGCACAGCGCGACGGCGCGGCGGAGGTGGAATCCCTGCGTCACGACGACCACCTCGTCGACGCCGAACACCGTCCGCGCACGCCGGCAGCTCGCCGCGGTGTCGAGGCCGGCCGGGTCGTCGGCGATCACCCGTGACGGCACCCCGCGCTCCTCGAGATAGCTTCGCATCACCGCGGGTTCGTTCCCGGCCTCGTCGGAACCGTTGCCCGAGTTGATGATCCGACCGACACCCCCGGATCGGTACAGCTCCAGCGCGGTGTCGAGCCGGCCTCGCACGTAGTCACCGGGCGACCCGTCGTCGTGGACGAGGGAACCGAGCACCAGGACCGTCGGCCGGGCGGCGGGCGCCTGCGCGTCGTCGATCCTGCCCACCGTCGCGAAGTACATCCAGGTGATCGCCACCGTGATCCACAGCTCGACGAGCACCAGCAGCACCGGCACGACGAGACGAGCACCTGATCTCACCCCTACAACGTAGGGAGCCCGTCCCCAACATGGCCATTCCAGCCCGGGCACCGCGGTCGCCCCGTGATACTTGTGACATCTCGGTCGCGCTCAGCCTGTGCGCATCAATCCCGTGTTGTGAAAGTGATGGTGCGATGCCGTACATGCCGGTCACCTCGTCGATGTTCCTGCTGGCCGAGACGCGCGAGCAACCGATGCACGTCGGGGGCCTCCAGCTCTTCGTGCCGCGCGACGGCCAGTCCTCCAGCGAACTCGCCGAAGAGATCGTCGAGGCGTTCTGCGGCTGCACCGACGTCCATCCGCTCTTCCGGAAACGTCCGGCATCGCCGGTGACCCTGCTCGGCAACGTGGCGTGGTCCTTCGACGACGACATCGATTTCGACTACCACGTGCGGCGCACGGTCCTTCCCCGCCCGGGGCGCGTCCGCGAACTGCTGCGCTACGTCTCCCTCAACCACGGGGCTCTGCTCGACCGCTTCCGGCCGATGTGGGAGGTCCACGTCATCGAGGGCCTCGACGACGGCCGAGTGGCGCTGTACACCAAGGTCCACCACTCGCTGGTGGACGGCGTCTCCGCGCTGCGGCTGCTCCAACGCACACTGTCCGACGATCCCGACGACAGGTCGGGGACCGCCCCCTGGGACCCGGCGCTGGCCGAACGTCGGCGTCCGCGCCCCGCTCCGAGCCTGCGCAGCCGGGTGTCGGGGCTGGCGAACGTCGCAGGCCAGATCGCCGGCATCGGACCCGCCGCGGCGAAGGTCGCGGTGGCCGGTCTTCGAGACCCGGAGTTCGTCGCCCCGCTGGGGCGCGCTCCGCGCACGATCCTCGACGTCGCGATCGGTAGTGCCCGCCGCTTCGCCTCCCAGCAGTGGGAGCTCGATCGTCTGCGGGCGGTTGCCGATGCCCGGGGCATCACCCTCAACGACGTGATCGTCGCGATGTGTTCGGGGGCGCTGCGGTCCTACCTCATCGACCAGGATGCGCTGCCCGACGCTCCGCTCATCGCCGCGGTACCGGTGTCGATGCACACCGACGGCGACGACGAAGGCAACGCGGTGACCGCCATCCTGGTCAGCCTGGCGACCGACGAGCCGGACCCCGAACGCCGCCTCGACAAGCTCGTCGACTCGGCCCGGCACAGCAAATCGGTGGTGCGGGGCCTTCGTCCGTTGCAGGCGCTCGCGCTGGGCGCGGCCAACTTCGCCCCGCTGGCCTTCGCCACCGTGCCCGGGTTCGTGCAGTACGTCCCACCGCAGTTCAACATCATCATCAGCAATGTGCCCGGGCCGTCGAAGCACCTGTACTGGAACGGCGCCCGCCTCGACGGTGTGTATCCCGTCTCCATTCCGATGGAGGGGCTCGCTCTCAACATCACCGTGACCAGCACCGCCGAGCACATCAATTTCGGTCTGATCGGCGCGCGCGCCCAGCTCCCGAGCCTGCAGCGCCTGCTCACGCACCTCGACACGGCACTCGAAGAGCTCGAGAAGGTCGCGCTCACGCGATGAACCCCGTGACGACCCGCGGGACGGACGTGGCCTCGGCCACCCTGACTCGACAGTAAGTTACTCGCGAGTATCATCGCTCATGAGGTAGACCAGCGTAATTAGGCCAGCCTTGGCAGCGCGCCGGTGGCGCAACGAATTACGGTTACCTGTAGTACACCGCCCCGTGGTACCCAGCCTCGCGTCCCGCGACCCGGCGGCGGACGACCTAGACGAAAGGCCGGTACGAGCCCGTGACAGCCACGACCATTGCCCTCGGCACCACCGCTGCCGTGGTCAGTTTGTTCTGCTGGTACCTGTTCCTCGGCGGCGTGGTGCGGATCTACCGCACCATCAAGCTCGGACACAAGGTGGACAGCGCCCGCTTCTGGCCCATCCTGCCGCGCTTCATGACGATGCTCAAGGAGTTCATCGTCCACACGCGGATGGCGAAGTTCCGCACCGTCGGCTGGGCGCACTGGCTCGTGATGGTCGGCTTCCTCGGCGGCTTCCTGCTGTGGTTCGAGGCCTACGGCCAGTCCATCAACCCCGAGTTCCACTGGCCCGTCTTCGGTGACACGTTCGCGTGGCACCTGTGGGACGAGCTGCTCGGCATCGCGACCGTGGTCGGCATCCTCGTGCTGATCGCGATCCGTCAGCTCAACCACCCGCGGGTCCCCGAGCGACTGTCGCGCTTCGGCGGTTCGCGCTTCGGACCGGCCTACTTCGTCGAGATCATCGTGCTCCTCGAGGGCCTGGGCATGATCCTGGTGAAGGCATCGAAGATCGCGACCTACGGTCACGCGAACGCCTACTCCGACTTCTTCACCATGCAGGTCGCGAAGATCCTGCCGGCCTCGCCGACGCTGGTGTCGATCTTCGCCGTCATCAAGCTGATGAGCGGCATGGTGTGGCTGGCCATGGTCGGCATGAACATCAGCTGGGGCGTTGCCTGGCACCGCTTCTCGGCCTTCTTCAACATCTACTTCAAGCGTGAGGCCGACGGCGGCGTCGCCCTCGGTGCCGCTAAGCCGATGATGAGCCAGGGCAAGGTCCTCGACATGGAGACCGCCGATCCCGACGTCGACGCGTTCGGAGCGGGCAAGATCGAGGACTTCTCGTGGAAGGGCTGGCTGGACTTCACCACCTGTACCGAGTGTGGTCGATGCCAGTCGCAGTGTCCCGCGTGGAACACCGGCAAGCCGCTGAGCCCGAAGCTGCTGATCATGTCGCTGCGCGATCACGGCAACGCCAAGGCGCCTTACCTGCTGGCCGGCGGCCGCAAGGACATGGGCGGCGACGAGGTCGGCCTGGTCGACGCGGACGGCAACGTCCTCGAGGACAAGCTGAACGCCATCCCGGAGGCGGCGCGGGCCGAGGCAGCACGCAAGCTCGTGGGCGAGTCGAAGGGCGACCTCGGCGGCGGACAGGCCATCGAAGCGGTGGACGGTGAGTTCGATCCCGAGGCGCTGGGTGCGGTCATCGACACCGAGACCCTGTGGAGCTGCACGACCTGTGGCGCCTGCGTCGAGCAGTGCCCCGTCGACATCGAGCACGTCGACCACATCCTCGACATGCGTCGCTACCAGGTCCTGATCGAGTCGGACTTCCCGACCGAGCTGGCCGGCATGTTCAAGAACCTCGAGAACAAGGGCAATCCGTGGGGCCAGAACGCCTCCGCGCGCACCGCCTGGATCGACGAGATGGACATCGAGATCCCGGTCTTCGGCAAGGACGTCGAGTCGTTCGAGGGCTTCGAGTACCTGTTCTGGGTCGGCTGTGCCGGCGCTTACGAGGATCGCGCGAAGAAGACCACGAAGGCCGTCGCCGAACTCCTCGACATGGCCGCGGTCAACTTCATGGTCCTCGGCGAGGGCGAGACGTGTACCGGCGACTCCGCTCGCCGCGCGGGCAACGAGTTCCTCTTCCAGATGCTCGCGCAGCAAAACATCGAGATGCTGGGCGAGGTCTTCGCGACCGCGCCGGAGCAGCGCAAGAAGGTCGTCGTGACCTGTGCGCACTGCTTCAACGCACTGGGCAACGAGTACCCGCAGCTGGGCGCGAAGTACGAGGTCGTCCATCACACGCAGCTGCTGAACCGCCTCGTGCGCGAGAAGCGCCTCGTCCCGGTCGCTCCGATCAGCGAGGATGTCACCTATCACGACCCGTGCTACCTGGGCCGTCACAACAAGGTCTACGACGCTCCGCGTGAGCTGATGGGCGCGGCCGGCTCGACCCTCACCGAGATGCCGCGTCACGGCGAACGGTCCATGTGCTGTGGTGCCGGTGGTGCCCGCATGTGGATGGAAGAGCAGATCGGCAAGCGCATCAACATCGACCGGGTCGACGAGGCACTCGACACTCTCGGCGACACGACCGGCGACAAGGTCAAGAAGGTGGCGACGGGTTGCCCGTTCTGCCGCGTCATGCTCACCGACGGTGTGACCGCACGGACCAGCGGCACCGAGTCCGAAGGCAAGGTCGAGGTCGTCGACGTCGCGCAGCTGCTGCTGGACTCGGTCAAGCGCGGCGGTCCCACCGAGGTGAAGCTCGGCGGCCGGTTCCTGGGACCGCGTCCGACCGCGGTCGAGCCGGAGCCCGAACCCGAGAAGGTGCCCGCGGCTGCAACCGCGTCCACCGCCACCAAGGAGTCGGCGAC
>NZ_JBHYNC010000031.1:0-60727 GCF_042743165.1 Gordonia sp. NPDC058843 | reverse complement strand
GTGAGACACGTTGCGAGACCCTTCGTGGCTCGCTTCGCTCGCACCTCAGGGAGCAAGGTTGCGGCTTCGCTCGCACCTCAGGGAGCAAGGTTTCGGGTTCGGTCGCTCGTGAGGGAGCATGTTGCCGGGTCTCAGGATCACAGGGCGACGCGGTCACCGCGGAGGTGCTCACGACTCGTGCGGGAGTGCCTCCGCGTTGTCGATCCCGTCGGGTGTTCCGGTGCGCGACATGTCTTTCAGTGCAACCCCGGATCGTCCGAGTCGCCGGGCGCCCTCGATGAGCGCGGCGGTCGTCCGTGCGGCGACGTCGTAGTGCAGACCGTCGGGCGGGTGGATGTTGGAGATGCAGTTGCGATCCGAGTCCGCACGACCGGGCCGGGGGAGATGGGTGAGGTAGATGCCCAGGCTGTCGGCGACCGAGAGACCGGGCCGCTCACCGATGATCACGATGAGCGTGCTGACGCCCAGCGCTTCGCCGATGTGATCGCCGAGAGCCACGCGAGCCTCGGTCGCGATCACCGGCGGCGCGATGGAGTACCGGCCGTCGAACCGTCGCAGAAGTGCCGCGACGAGCCCCTGGCCGTGATCGGTGAGCGCGCGGGGGGACAGTCCGTCGGCCAGCACGATCCCGATCTCGGCGTCGGCGCGCTCGACCGGCGAGAGATCCTCGGGCAGCCGGCCCAGATCGGGCCGGCGCAGGTATTCGCTGCGTGTCGACGCGCGACTCGTGACCACGACCGGTGGATCGAGTTCGAGTTCGCCGATCGAGCGTTCGAGAGCCTCCACGTCGAGAGGCTCGTGAACGGCGTCGCGGGCGGCGGCGTGGGCGGCCTGGAATTCGAGGACCCGCCGCGACGGCAACGAATTGCCCGACCGTCCGAGGCCGATCCGGGCCTGGGTGCTCCGGCGCAGCTCGGCCCAGGGATCGGGCCGCTGCGTCCGACCGTCCCCATGTGAGGGCTGCGACGTCGTCATCGTCCGGCCGTCAGCGACTGAAGAGGGGACTCGCCCGGATCCACTGGCAGAATGCGGCCGGCGCCATCGGTCATGCCCAGGCGTGACAGCCAGGACTCGAACTCGGGAGCCGGCCGCAGTCCGAGTGCCTCACGAACATAGAGCGCGTCGTGGAACGACAGGCTCTGATAGCCGAGCATCACATCGTCCGCTCCGGGCACGGCGATGACGAACGCGGCACCGGCCACGCCGAGCAGCGTGAGGAGCGTGTCCATGTCGTCCTGGTCGGCCTCGGCGTGATTGGTGTAGCAGACATCGACACCCATCGGCAGCCCGAGGAGCTTGCCGCAGAAGTGATCCTCCAGTCCGGCGCGGATGATCTGTTTGCCGTCGTAGAGATACTCGGGTCCGATGAAGCCGACGACGGTGTTGATCAGGAGCGGTTTGAGCACTCGGGCCACCGCATATGCGCGCGTCTCCAGGGTCTGCTGGTCGACCGGCTTGCCGCCGGTTCCCAGGTGTGCGCCTGCCGAAAGTGCCGAGCCCTGGCCGGTTTCGAGGTACATGACGTTGTCGCCGACGGTTCCGCGGCGTAGCGACCGGCCTGCCTCGTCGGCGTCGCGCAGGATGTCGAGCGTCACCCCGAATCCGGTGTTGGCGCCCTCGGTACCCGCGATCGACTGGAACACGAGATCGACGGGCACACCCTGCTCGATGAGGTCGACGGTGGTCGTCACGTGCGAGAGGACACAGGACTGCATCGGGATCTCGAAGCGCTGCCGGATGTCGTCGAGCATGTGGAGGAGATCCGCGGTCGCCCGTGGTGAGTCCGACGCCGGGTTGATCCCGATGACGGCGTCGCCGCATCCCATGAGCAGGCCGTCGAGGGTCGCCGCGGCGATGCCCCGCGGGTCGTCGGTGGGGTGGTTGGGTTGCAGCCGCGTCGCGATTCGGCCGGGCAGACCGATGGTGGTGCGAAAGCCCGACGTGACCTTTGTCGCGGCGCCCACCAGGATCAGGTCCTGGTTCCGCATGATCTTCGACGCCGCCGCCACCATCTCCGGAGTGAGTCCGGGACCGATGCGGGCGAGACGTTCGCCGGCGTCGGAACGGGTCGCGATCTCCAGCAGCCAGTCCCGGAATCCGCCAACCGTCAGATGGGCGATCTCGGCGAACGCTGTCTGGTCATGGGTGTCGACGATCAGCCGGGTCACTTCATCGGACTCGTAGGGGACCAGCGGTTCCTCGAGGAACCTGCTCAGCGGCACGTCGGCGAGTTGCCATGCGGCAGCAGCACGTTCGGCATCGGAATCCGCAGCGCAGCCGGCCAGTTCGTCGCCGGACCGGCGTGGGGTGGCCTTCGCCATGAGTTCGACGAGGCCGTCGAACTCGTGGGTCGTGCCGGCGATCGTCTGGGTGTACCTCATCGGGAGCCCCGGCCGGATAGGAAGTGGTCGCGCGTCATGGTCTTCCGAAGTCTAGGTTCGGATGCGGGGGACCGCATGGCGAACGCGGACCGCGCCCGGGAGTGCGCCGGGCCGGGGACGTGGAGGTCAGGCCGGTGCGGCGGTGGTGGATCCGCTGGTCTCGGGGTGGGCGGTCAGTGCCCGAGCGTATGCGCCCATCGCACGCCCGGCAGCAAGGACGGGGGCCGTCGACCGCTGCGTGCGCGCGAGGATGAAAGCTCCTTCGAGGGAGGCCACCACCGCGAGGATCAATGCGTGCGCGTCCGGTTCGGTCAGCCCGCGGCTGAGATACAGTGCCGTGCCCTGTTCGACCCACGCGTCGATCACCTCGGCGGCCACCGTCCGCAGTGCAGGCTCCGTGTCGGCTATCTCGCCGGCGACGGTCGCGACAGGGCACATGTTGAGCCATCCGGTGTCGGCCATGGTGTCCGCGGCGGAGACGAAGGCCGCCTCGATGCCCTCGGCGATGTCGTCGTGAGGCGCGAGCAACATCCCGACGAGTTCCCCGTACGCCGCGCCGGACTGACGCAGCGCGGCGGCGGCCACATCCCGCTTCCCGCCGCTGAAGTGGTGATAGATGGACCCGATCGGGGCGCCGGCGGCATCCACGACCTGTTTGATCCCGGTCGCGGCGTATCCCTGTCTGCGCAACAGCTCGGTCATCGCGACCACGATGCGTTCATCGGTCTTCACCCTGGCCATCCTAGAGCATCTGTTCTAGAGTGATCGTTCTAGAGGCCTCCGCCTCTCCTGCACGCTCGGACATCCCACCGGAGGAGATCGCCATGAGATACGCCAGCCACGCGCCGAGCGGGACTCGGCCGACGACGATGAAACGCGTCGACACACCGGCCGGAGTCGTCGAGTACGCAGACGACGGCGCGGGGCCGCCGGTTGTGCTCCTCCACGGCCTGCTGATGGATCATGAAGTGTGGGATCTGGTGATCCCGTTGTTGCCCAGAGGATTCCGGTACATCCGTCCGGTCCTGCCGCTGGGATCGCATCGGGTCGCCCTCGATGCAGACGCCGACCTGTCGATGGACGGTATGGTCCGACTCGTCGCCGATGTACTCGACGCACTCGACCTCGACGACGTGACACTCGTCCATTCGGACTGGGGTGGCTCGCTCTTCCTGACCGCGCTCGGCCTGGACCGGCGAGTCGGCCGGATGGTCATCCTCCCGTGCGAGGCGTTCGACAACTTCCCCCCGGGTCTGCCGGGGAAGATGGCGACGCTCGCGGTACGCCTGCCCGGCGGGATCGCCCTGGCCGCACGGCAGTTGCGGATCGGTTGGCTTCGACGCCTGCCGCTGCTGTGGGGCTGGATGGTCAATGGCCCGGTCGACCCGGCGCAGATGCGTCGCTGGACCGATCCGGTGCTGACGGATCGACGAATCCGCCGCGATGTGACGAAGTATGTGACGACCGAATTCGATGGCGCCGAACTTGTCCGCCGTACCGAGGCGCTGGCCGGCTTCGACGGTGAGGTGCTCGTGCTGTGGTCGCCCGACAATCGTGTGATGCCGCCTGCCCACGGGCCGCGGCTGGCCGACCTGCTGCGACGCGGACGCTACGTGCCGATGCCGGGCGCGGCGGTTCTGCCCATGCTCGACGACCCGCGGGCCGTCGCCGCACAGATCGGCGCGTTTCTCACGGCCACGAAATCCGAGGCGTGAGGAACGCGCCGTGACGATCCGCTGTGACGACTACGTCGCGTCGCCGGATCCCTCGAGCTTGAAACCGACCTTCAGGGTGACCTGGAAGTGTGCGATCTGACCTTCCTCGATGTGGCCGCGGGTCTCGGTGACCTCGAACCAGTCGAGATGATTGACGGTCGCAGAGGCGCGGGTGATCGCGTTCCGGATGGCGTCGTCGGTGCCGGAGGCTGAGGAACCGACCACTTCGATGACTCGATACACGTTGTCCGACAAGGGAATCGCTCCAATCGTGAGAACCTTCGGGCGTTGGGTGCGGCGGGCCCGGCGCGCGGCCGACCGCTCCTCCTGTCTACCCCTAAGATCGAAAGGTGACCAGTGAATCGGTAAACCGAGATGTCTCCGAGAGATGCCCGTGTCTGTCGGGTCTCGTCCTCGGCGACTGCTGCGGACCTGTTCTGGCCGGTGAGCGTGCCGCCCCGACCGCCGAGGCGTTGATGCGTTCGCGTTTCACCGCTTTCGCGCTCGGAGATCGCAACCATCTGCTCGTCAGCTGGCATCCCGACACCCGACCCGCAACCCTCGATCTGGACGAGTCGATGCGCTGGTACCGCCTCGACATCGATTCGACGCAGGCCGGGTCGCCGTTCGACGCCGATGGAGAGGTCACTTTCACCGCCTATTACCGACGCGGCGCGGAACGCGGATTCCTGCACGAGCGCAGCCGATTCACGCGATCCGACGGCCGCTGGGTCTACGTCGACGGGGTCGTCGGGTGAACACGGCTCGGGCGTGACACCGCTCAGGCGTCGGCATAATCCCAGAACTGCAGCCACGTCACGTTGGCGAACACCGTCAGGCACAGGAGGTAGATGAGCAGCACGGCGCCCGCCCCGGCGATGTTGCTGCGCCAGTTGTTCCCGTCGACGGGATCGAGCCATCGCCGGAACGGGCGTGACGCCCACGGCATCAGCCACCACTGCATGAGGGAGACGCTGACGACCTGACTCAGCCACAAGGCCAGCCACGGCTCTGCGCCGAGGCGGTCGAGGGTCGGGCCGAGGAACCGCGACAGAGTCATCACCGTGGGGTACAGGACCAACAGCACCATCATCGCCGACTTCCAGTTCGGCGTCTGCAGTATTCGACCGCGGTCGGTGCGCACGGTGGTACCGAACGCGGTGGTGCTTGCCATCGTCTCGAAGTCGTGGGTCAGACTCGACCGCAGTCCGGCGAGCGCTTCGCTGCGTCGGCTCGACGACACCCAGGCCGCGAGTTGCCGGTCGGTGCGGAACCGCAACACCGACAGCGACGTCTCACGCTGTTCGTCGACGAACAGTGCGGTGCCCTCGTAGCCGCCGAAGTCGCTTGCCGCATCGGTCAGCACATGTTGCGCGGCGACGAAATCGCCGACCGCCCCCGCCGCGATGTCGTGACGGAACGCGCCGACACCCGGCGGTGGCGACTGGCCGTCGACGAGCTCGAGCACAGGCGCCGCCGGGAACCAGCCGTGTGCTCGTCCGGCGTCGAGCGCCGCGTGGTGGCGCGGACTGTCGAGCCACCGGTCCAGTGCCGTTTCGTCGACGAATGTGGTCGCGATCGCCGGGTCGAAATGCCCGCCGGCCACCGCCGAGATCTCGACTCCCAGGCAGCCTTCGGAGTCGGTGGCCGACGCGGCCAGCGTCGCCGCCCACTCCTGGAACTCCTCGGCGGGACCGGCGTGGAACACGGACACCGCGATGATCGCGGTGTTGCCGCCGGTGGCGCCTGGTGCGGTGACGATCGTCGTATCCTGCGAGGTCGTCCGGTCGGGCCCGCCGGTCAGACGGTGACCCGACGCCCCTGGACGTAGACCTCGGCGATGGATGATTCCCGCAGGCCCATCAGCAGGCCGAACAGAGTCTGGTCGCGGGCGAGATCGGGATCGTCTGAGCGGACGGCGTTGTCGAGCGTGGACTTCAACGCATCCACCGGCTCGATGACGAGGAAGTCGGCTTCCTTGCCCTGGTCGAAGTTGCCGAAGCGGTTCTCCATGTCGAGGGCGCGAGCGCCGCCGACAGTCCCGATGAACAGCATCTCGGCCGGGTGCATAGACACGCCGTCGTCTCCGGGTTCGGTGATGTGTTGTTTGAAGGCGTCGCCGAGGACGCGCGGGATCAACCACTCGTCACCACCGCCGAAATCGGTTCCGGCGGAGATGTTCACGCCTGCCGCGACGGTACGCTTCCACGGCATCGTGCCCGATCCGAGGAACAACTGCGAGACCGGACAGTGCGAGATCGACGTGCCGGTCTCCGCCATTCGTGCCAGCTCCGCATCCTGGCAGTGCACGCAGTGCGCCAGGATGGTCCGCGGGCCGAGCAGGCTCTTGCCGCCGACCTGGGACCCGGGTAGGAACTTGCCGTCATAGGTGTCGAGGTAGGAGTCGACCTGGTAGACCTCCTTGGTGGTGTCCACCTCGCCGGTGCCGGGGCGATTGTTCTCGTTCAGATGGCTGTGGACGTAGACGCCCTGGTCGCGGTACTCGTCGTACAGGTCGCCGAGGTTCTTCAGCGTCTCGGTGGTCACCGACAGGGAGAATCGCGGCACGATCGCGACGTGGAGCAGCGCGGTCCGGAAGTCGCCGGTGTCGGCGGCGTGCCACTTGTCGATCTCGGCGCGCGTCAGGCTGATCGCCTCCTCCTCCGAGGTCAGGAGCGGCTTGGCGGTGTCGCCGCCGACGGTCTGGATACCGCGACCGGCCACGATACGGAGCCCGGCCTTCCGGGTTTCGGAGAACAGGGAGTCCTGGGCATGAGGGAATGCGGACCCGAACACCATCATCGCGGTGGTACCCGCAGCGACCCGTCTCCTGGTGAACTCGACCGCCGCGGCCTGGGCGAATTCGGGGTCGGCGAACTTGGATTCCGACGGGAAGATGCAGAGGTTGAGCCATTCGAGCAGCTGCCCACCGCCGTAGGAGTCTCCGGCGTAGGTCTGTGGGAAGTGGATGTGGGTGTCGACGAAGCCCGGTATGAGATAGCCATTCGGATGGTCGTGCGACTCCGCCGAGTCGAATTCGGCTGGGAGGTCGGCTTTTTCGCCGGCGAACTTGATCGTGCCGTCCTCGCCGACCACCAGCGCGCCGTCGGGGATCGACACCAGCGCGTCGACCGCCTCGGTGATCGTGGGACTGCCGGCCAGATGGAAGATGTGCCCGTGGTGGACGGTGTCGGTCATCGGTACTCCTCGGTTGGTGTGCGTGCGGTCGGTGCTGGTTGTCGGTGATCAGACTCGCTGTGGGTCAGTTGTTCTCGGTGAGTTCCGGGCTGGTGGGTACTCGCGGTGACGTCGGCTCGATGTCGCCCATCCGAGGAGCAGGACCCCGATCAGCCCGCACCCGGCGTACAGCCAGCCCAGGGGCGCCGGCGACGTCTCGGGGAGGGCACCCACCAGGGTGAGTGCGACCGAGACGATCAGATAGGACGCGGCGGTCGCGATCCCGCCGACCAGTCCGAGGTTCTTGGTGAACAATCCCATTGCGAGGCCGTACATCTGAGGGCACAGGATGCCGCATCCGGCCAGTGCGAGCCCAGCGCCGATCGTGAGGGCCCACGCGTTGGAGCCGATCGTGAGTGCCGACGCGAGAATCACCGTGGTACCCGCCCCGAACAGGGCGAACGCGCCGTACGCGAGGCGTCGGGTCGTCGTGCGGGTGGCCAAGTAGCTGCACGCGAGCTCGCCGGTGAGGTTCGCGGCGCCCACGCACAAGGCGATGACACCGTAGGCGGCCGGCGCGAACCCGAGCGTCGACTGATACAGGAACGGGCCCGCGACACCGAAGGCGAGCTGGGCGGCCGCCATCAGCCCGAAGACCACGACGAAACAGACGAAGACGGGGTGGGTCACGATCGAGCCGGAACTCCGCCAGGTGTCGCGCACGGACACCGGCACCCGGTCGGCCGTTGCCAGCGTTTCGGGCAGTGCCACGACGACCAGGATTCCGACGAGGGCGGTCATGATCGCGATCAGAACGAAGATGAGTCGCCAGGAAAGGAACTGGGCAAGGACACCGCCGACCGCCGGCGCGATGACCGGTGCGAGACCCCAGGCGGCGCCGAGCAGTCCGGACACCGAGGTCAGCTTCTTTCCGCGAAAGCAGTCCGCGGCGATGGCGTAGCTCAGGACCATACATGCGCATGCACCCAGTCCCTGGACGAAGCGGGCTCCGAGGAGCTGCGGCACGGTTGTCGCGGCCGCACAGCAGAGGCTCGCGGCGATCACCACACCGATGCACACCGACAGGACGCGCTTACGTCCCCACGCGTCGGCGAGGACGCCGACGGGGATGAAACCCACCGCGAGACCCAGCATGTAGGCCGTGACGGTGGACTGCACGGCTGCCGAGGTGGACGACAGGTCGGTCACCATCTCGGGCATCGCGGGTGTGTAGATGTCGAGCGGGACCTGGCTGAGCGGCACCACGCACAGCAGGATGCCCACGACCCGTCCGGTGTGGGGCCCGGCGATACCCGTGCTCATCGCCACACACTCACGGCAGTGTCCAGAACTGGACCGTGATCAGGTAGAAGATCGCGACCCAGGCCGCGTTCAGTGCGATGATGAACAGCGCTCCCCGGAGGTTGGTCCGTGGTTGCGGCGCACTCGATCTCGGTTGCAGCCACCATCCGAGCACCCGGTTCACGTAGTACGGCATCGTGAGGTAACTCATCGCGAAGCTGGACAACAGGTTTCCGACCAGCATGCCCAGCCACAGCGGCATTCCCAGCGGTGCGGTCATCAGGGTGAGGAACACGACGGTGGGGTAGAGGCCGACCCAGACCGCCACGGAGGTCTTGAAATTCGAGGGCGGCGGCGCGTCGTCCTCGCCGTGGGAGAACCAGTTGCCGAACGAGTGGTCGATCCGGCGGAGTGTGAAATCGCCGAAGTCCTCGGCCTCGGCCAGCAACTGGGCCCGCTCACCGGAGGTCAGCCAGGCGTCGAGGTGCTCGGCGGTGTCGAAGCGGTAGGAGATCGTCCACTCGTCCTGGACCCCGGCGATCGGCCGGAACAACTCGGTTCCGCGAAAGCCCGGAAAGCGGTGCTCGACGTCGTCGATCTGCCGCTGCCACGCCAGGAAGTCGTCGACCCTGGACTCGGCCACTCGGTGCGAGACCACCACGGTGACCAGGGTTTCCGGCTCGGTGGTTCCCGGTGCCAGGACCTGGGCGGTGGCCGGACCATCGAAGAGAGGTTTGCCTTCGTCGACGAGGTCGAGTCGAGCGGCGCTGTTGAGCCAGTCTTGGAGATGGCCGACCGAGTCGAACCCGTAGATGGCCGTCCAGTCGGGTTGGCGGGGATCGGGAGCCCGGAGCTTCGACCCGACGAAACCGGGAAACCCGGCGGCAGCTGTCTCGATCTTGCGGTACCACTCGCGGTAGCGGTCGTCCATACCCGCGTGGACGCGTTGTCCGATGATGAGTGTCGCGGCCCCCTCGGGGGCTCCGGCCTGCCGCCCGGTGTCGGGGCGGGACATCTCGTCGGTCATGGGTCCTCCGGCGTGGTCTGGGCGGGATGGGCGGTCAGAGCGGGTGGACGCCCAGGACCCGACCGGGGTCGATGCGGCCCCGCAGGTCCCGGAGGCGGGCGAGGTTACCGCCGAACGCCGCCTCGATCTCCCGGTCTGTCTCGGCGAACCCAGGTCGCAGTTCGACGCTGTAGACACCGATCGTGTCCGCGGCCAGTACGTCGAGGGTGTCGCGTGCCCAGGCCTCGCATTGTTCGGTGACGGCGTCATCGGACCAGATCGCGTTCAGGGGGACGTTCCATTCGCCACGGCGACCCCAGAAGGACGTGCTGGAGTCGTCGACGTCGGCGAGGGCGCCGCCGGTGTGCTGGAAGTCGATTCGGCACGCACGGGTCGGTGCGGCGGTGATTGCGCGACGCAACCCGTCGGCCACGCCGGAGCCGAGCGTCGGGCCGACGAACACCGACTTCCCGAAGAAGTGGTCACCGTTCGACGATGCGTCGGGTCCGGGAGCCCGGATCGGCGGCGGGTCGGTGCCGCCCGGTCCGGGGAGTGCGAACTCCGGCAACTCACTCAGATAGCGACCCGCGTTCTGCGACCGGAAGCGCGGCGCACGATCCGAGCCGGCCACCACGGCGTCGGTGGCCTCGCGAGCCTCGGCGAGATCGGCCTCCCGAGAGCTGCGGCACGCGGTGTAGACGAGGAACGCGGGTTCGTGATCGTCGCCGAACCCCAGGACCGCGCCCATCGTCGAATGTCGGGGGAGCGTGGGGGCGATCGCGAAATACTCGGCCAGCGCATCCAGTTCGACGACCGCTCGGTCGACATGAACCGGGCCCTGCGACACGGTTCGGAGCACCGCGGAGGTGAGGACACCGAAGCTCGGTGCGCATCCGCGCACCGCCCACCACAGGTCTGCTTCGATGCCGGTGCTGTCCTCGTCGAGCCGGATCACCTCGCCATCGGGCCGGACCAGCTCGACTTCGACCAGGTGATCGAGCGTGAGTCCGACGCTCCGCGTGAGGTATCCGACGCCACCGCGTGCGACCAGACCGAATCCGGCCAGACCGACGATCCCCACCGGGATGACCCGCCCGGACCCGGCTAGCGCGTCGAGCACCGAACCGACGGTCGCACCACCCTGGACCCGGACGATGCCGTCGCCGGCATCGACCCCGGTGAGGTGCACGGACAGATCCAGCAAGACGGCGGATTCGTCGACGCAGTTGGAGCTGAGTCCGCCACCGCGGACGGTGATTCGGCCGCCGCCGGCCGAGACGATCCGCATCGCCGTTGCCACGTCTGAGGTGTTCCTGGGGTGCACCACACAGGGCGGTTCACGTCGGGAGGCGTCGGGAAAGAAGATGCGGGACAGCGACTCCCGATAACCGGGTGATCCGGGTGAATGCACGCGTCCCGCCAGCGCGTCGTCGAGCTCGGCGGCGATGCCGTCGGAAAGGGTCGTCATCGGCCGCCCGCCCGGGTGTTCGTGATCGCCCGAGGTGCTCGGAGTCGTCTCGGACGCGGTCGGCGCAAGTATCACCCGGCTCCGTCCACGCGCGCGCGCCAAACCGGAGAACTCGTCGTGAATTGGTCCGGGTGGACCAGTGCGGACGCGCTTCGCCGCCCGAAGTCAGCTACCGGTGCGGAGCGCGATCCACTCGATCAAGGGCACGGTCGCCCGCCAGTCCCGGCGGATACGGTCCACGAGTTGCACAGAATGGATGATCTCGTCGAACCCGTAGTCCCGGCCCACCGACAGCGATCGGTGGCGCAGCAGTTCGATGCGCGGATGGGCGACATCGTATCCGCGGGGCGCGGTCTTGAGCCGATCTCCGGCCACCTCCCAGCCGTCCGTTGTGAGCCGCCGGAGAAGGCGCTCGAGTTCGGGTCCGCTGCGGTCGTGATCGATCGACTTGCGCACCTCGGCGAGCCGGGCGGCGGAGGCCTCGTAGAAGCCGGCGCCGACGCGGACTCCCGGTGCGCCGATCTGGACGTAGTAACCGGTAGCCGGGGCCACGGCGACAAACGCGCCCTGGTGGGTCTTGTATGGCGTCTTGTCCTTCGAGAATCGGACATCGCGGTACGGTCGGAAGATCTTGGCCGGGCCGAACTCGTCGGCCAGCGCGTCGGTCAGGGCCCGCATGGGCTCGGCGACCGCGGAACGGTAGATCTCCTTGTGGTCTTCCCAGAACGCCTTCGAGTTGTCGATCTCCAGGTCGTCGTAGAAGTCGAGGGCAGCGTCGGTGAACCCGGTGAAGTCCGTCACCCCGGCACGCCGCGTCCGAAGCCGACGACACCGCCGTCGGATCTCCAGTCCAGCGAGTGGACCCGGATACGGCCCATCTCGTTGCCGCCCACGGTGACAGCGGTGTCTCCGTCGACCGCCACGACGATGTTGGTGTGCTGGCCGAATCCCGACGAACGGTCATAGAGCACGACGTCGCCCACCCGGGGCGTGTAGTCGCCGACGGTCTCGAACCGGTCCGCGTCCTCGTAGTACTCCTGGAGCGTGTACACGCCGGGGATGCGCCAGTGACCGGAGTGGGGGTTGACCAGCGGGCGACCCGCGGAACGCATGATCCAGCTCACGAAATTGGCACACCACGGCTCGTCGGTGCCCTCGGAGAAGAACGTCCCCGGGCGCTGCGCGGCGTGTTCGTGGCGTACCGCGTCGACGATCCGCAGCTGACCCGGCGTGAGCTCGGATGCGTCGACCTGCGGGAACTCGGCTGTGTCCCAGGGCAGCCATCGTTCGGGTACGGTCCGCCAGACGACGAGGCCTGCGCCTGCGACGACGACCACGACCAGCGCTGCGGCGATCGCCAACCGCCGACCGCGCCGGAGCGCCGGGCGGGTGCGCGCAGCCGTGTCCTCGGATCGGTCGGCAGTCGTATCGGCGCTCACCTCGACGAGTGTAGGGATCGCCGGCGCGCCGAGCCCGCCGCCGGCCCCGACCCCCGGCCTCGCCCGCACGGCCCCGATATGGCCTTGGCACAATGGGCGCCGGTCCACCATGGGCGCCGGTCCACAGGGGCGCCGGTCGGGGGCCGAGGCAATTCGAGGAGAGAACGCGGTGGACGAGTCAGCTCACGAAGCGATCCTGCGTGCCGGGGACACGTGCCGGGAGATCGCGACCGCAGACCGCGTCGCGTGCATCGTCGACGCCGCGGACTACTTCCTGCACGCGAAGTCGGCGCTGCTGCAGGCCCGGCAACGAGTCGTTCTCATCGGCTGGGACGTGGACACCCGCATCAGGCTCGATCCCCGGACCGCCGACGACGAGGTCCCCGATGTGCTCGGTGACTTCCTGCGGTGGCTCATCGACAACCGTCCCGAACTGGAAATCCACGTCCTGCGCTGGAGCACCGGCGCGTTCACCGGGATTCTGCGCGGGGTCGCGCCCCCCTTCGTCCAGGACCTGCTCACCGGTCGTCGACTGCACTACCGGATCGACGCCGCCCACCCGGTGTCCGCGGCCCATCACCAGAAGATCGCGGTCATCGACGACCAGTTCGCCTTCTGCGGCGGCATAGACATGACAGTGGACCGTTGGGACACATCCGACCACTTGTCGCACAACGAGTTCCGTCGAGATCCTGATGGACGGCCGCACGGACCGTGGCACGATGTCACTGTCGCGCTGGATGGTGACGCCGCGCGCATGGTCGCCACCGTCGCGCTCGACCGGTGGGAAGCCGCCACCGGCGAATGCCTCAAACCACTCGTCGACACCGAGGGGCCCGACATCTGGCCGACGGACCTCGCCGTGACGTTCACCGACTGCGACGTCGCGGTGGCGCGGACGATCCCGCAGTACGACGACCGCCCCCAGGTCGAGGAGATCCGGTTGCTGTACCGCGCGGCTTTCGCCGCGGCCCGCCGGACGATCTACATCGAGAGCCAGTATCTGGCGGCCCGGGAGGTCGCGGAAGCCCTGGCGGAACGACTCGCCGAGCCCGACGGACCCGAGATCGTCCTGGTGCTGCCCCGGAACGCGGACAGCCCGGTGGAACGACTCGCCATGGACGGCGCCCGGCACAAACTACTGCAACTCCTCTGGCGCGCCGACAAGTTCGACCGATTCCGCGCGTACTACCCGGTGACCGCCGAAGGTGACCCGATCTATGTGCACGCCAAGGTGCTGATCGTCGACGACGTCCTCCTGCGCATCGGGTCCTCGAACCTCAACAACCGGTCGCTCGGATTCGACAGTGAGTGCGACGTCGCGATCGAAGCCGATCCGCACGACCCGGCAGATCGGACTCTGCGGGAGACCATCCTGTCCATGCGTACACGATTGCTGTCGGAGCATCTGGGCGTCGACCACGATGCGTTCGACGATGCGGTGACACAGGGGGATTCTCTCGTCGAGGCCATCGATCGACTGACCGGGCCGGGCCGGTCACTCGAGGCGTTCGACCGCGAGACGATCGACGGCGAGGAGTCGCTCATCGCGGAGAACGAACTCGTGGACCCCGAGGACGCGCGAGTCGGCACCATCGACCGGATCTATCGCGCGGTCATCCGTCGCGGTACGCGAAACCTGCTGCGGCGCTGATCGTCACACGCGTGTCCGGGCCACCTCGATGGCCGGGGCGATGATCTCGGCGAGGTCGGAGGCGACGTCGCGATCGCCTTCGGGAGGCATCGCGATGTAGCTGAGTGCCATCCTGGTGATCGCACGCGAGATCCGCACGACATCGGACTCCGGCATCGACAGCCAGGTGGACTCGCGAAAGGCATCGGCCAATCGGTCGGCTGCCGTGGTGATGATCGGGGCGGCGTCGGTGGTGATCAGCTTCATCAGGTCGGGTTTGGCCTCGCCGGACAGCAGCGAGGCGATCAGTGGATCGGTGGCGACCCCGGCGAAGTACTCACCGAAACCCTTGTGCAGGGCACCGGTGACATCGTCGACGCAACCTGCCAGCGAATCCGCGACGTGACCGGCGAAACGACCGGCCAGTCGTACCGCGTAGCTCTGCGCGAGTCCGTAACGGGACCCGAACTCGTTGTAGACGGTCTGGCGGCTGACCCCCGTGGCGGCGGCGACGTCGGACATGCGCACCGCTGCCCAGTCCCGGTCCAGCAAGAGGTCGTGCAGTCCGTCGAGCAGTGAGTTGCGCAGCAGCGCTTTGCTGTCCTGCGCATAGTTGCGCGCCGTCATCTGCCGACGCCGGCCGGCTGGAGTGCGGCCTCGATCTCGGTGCGCAGGGCTCGCCCGGAGCCGCCCCGTCCCATGCAGACCGCGCCGACGAGCCGATCGCCGGCGAAAGACCTCACGACAGAGCTGGAACCATCGAGCTCGACGTCGATTCGCTCTCCCGCGGCCGGCCACCCGACGATCTGGATGTTGGCGGCGTACTGCATCGTCCAGGCCAGCGGTACACGCGGTACCGGGGCGGCGGTGCCCATGTCCAGCCCGAGGTCGGCGGCGATCGTCATGGCGACCAGTCTGCCGTGCTCGGTCGCCGTGAGCCACTGCTCGGCGCGCATCGGTGCCCCCGTCAACGGGTGCGGACGTGCCGCGACGTCGCCCGCCGCGTAGACACGAGGGACTCCCGTTCGCAGCGAGTCGTCGACGATGATCCCCGCCGGATCGACGGGAAGTCCTGCGCGGCGGGCCAACTCGAGATCGGGCTCCATACCGATCGCGCTGATCACCGTGCCTGTCAACGTCTGCCCGTCGGACAGCGTCACCATTTGTGGACCGGCTGCGGTGGGCGCCGCGCCGGTGATGATCCGCACACCGCGCTCACGATGCAGGGTCGCCACCGCGTCGGCCACCGTCTCCGGGACGACGCGAGACAGCAGGGACTCGCCGCGCTCGACAACGGTGACGCGCGAGCCCTCGCCGGTCGTCGCCACAGCAGCGGCGATCTCCAGTCCGATGAGTCCGCCGCCGACGATGATCACAGGTCCGTCCGCGATAGCGTCTCGCAATTGCTCCGCATCGCGCCGGGTACGGAGGGAGTGGGGCGAGCAGGCGGATGACGAGTCGGCAGGCAACCGACGAGCCCGGCCTCCGGTTGCCAGAACCAGCGCGTCGTAGGAGACCTCGGTGGTGTCGGCGACACAGACCCTGCGCGACGAGGTGTCGACGTCGGTCACTCGCGTCGAGGTCACGATGTCGATACCCCGCTCCGACCAGTACCCGGGCGGACGAAGCGTGATCTTGGCATCAGACAGGTCGCCGACGACGAGATTCTTGCTCAGAGCCGTCCGACGGTAGGGGAGCTGGGGCTCCTCCCCGAGCACGGTGATCGTCCCATCGAAACCATGGCTCCGCAGCGTCTCCGCGGCGGTGATGCCGGCGACACCGGTGCCGACGATCACCACCGACCCGTCCCCGGTGGCGCCGGCGCTCACGGCCGGGCCACCTCGATCATCTCGAAGTCGGCCTTCGCGGCACCGCAGTCCGGGCAGCTCCAGTCGTCGGGGATGTCGGCCCACCGGGTGCCGGGCTCGATGCCGTCCTCCGGCCAACCGAGTTCCTCGTCGTATTCGAAACCGCAGACCTCACAGCGGAAGAGCTTGAAATTCATCGCACCGAGTTCCTGTCGCTGGAATTGTCCGGCCCGTTCGCTTCGCTCCCGGCGCCGAGGAAATCGATCTTCTCCCGGACGCCGCAGTCAGGACATGGCCAGTCGTCGGGAACGGTGGCCCATGCGGTGCCGGGTGGGAATCCCTCACGGGGAGCCCCGGCGGACTCGTCGTAGACGTAGTCGCAGACCGGGCAGTGGAATGTGCTCATCGCGGCGACACCCCGTGCTCGGCGAGGACGCGCTCACGGCGATGCGGTGCGATGTTGATGCGTTCGACGTCACCGTCGTAATGGTCGAGCACACGGTTGTCCATCACCCGCCGCCAGATCGGCGGGAAATAGGCGAGGGTGATCATGCTCGCGTACCCGCTCGGCAGGTTCGGGGCGCCGTCGAAGCTGCGCAGGGTCTGGTACCGCCGGGTGGGGTTCGCGTGGTGATCACTGTGGCGCTGTAGGTGATACAAGAAGATGTTCGTGCAGATGTGATCGGAGTTCCAGCTGTGTTCGGGCGTGCATCGTTCGTAGCGTCCGGTCGACGTCTTCTGGCGGAGCAGGCCATAGTGCTCGAGGTAGTTCACGGTCTCCAGCAGCGAGAAACCGTAGACGGCTTGGATCACCAGGAACGGCAGGATCTCCCAGCCGAAGATCGCGGTGAGCGCCCCCCACAGGACGATCGACATCGCCCAGGCGTTGAGGACGTCGTTGCTCGGATGCCAGAACGGTGTGCCCGCACGTTCGAGTCGCTTGCGCTCCAGTTCGACCGAGGACTTCAGGCTCCCCCAGACGCTACGGGGAAGGAAGCGCCAGAACGACTCTCCGAAGCGCGAACTCGCCGGGTCATCGGGCGTCGCGACCCGCACGTGGTGCCCGCGGTTGTGCTCGATGTAGAAGTGGCCGTAGAAGGTCTGCGCGAGAGTGATCTTCGATAGCCAACGTTCGAGGTCGTCCTTCTTGTGGCCCAGTTCGTGGGCGGTGTTGATCCCGATCCCGCCCATCGCCCCGATCGACAGTGCCAGCCCGATCTTCGATGCGAGACCGAGCCCGCCGTCGATGCCGAGCCAGCTGAGATCGTCGGCCGTCCATAGGTAGCAGGCCATCACGAGGCTCCCGATCTGGAACGGGATGTAGACGTAGGTGCAGTAGCGGTAGTACTTGTCGTTCTCCAACTGCTCCATCAACTCCTCGGGCGGATTCGATCCGTCCGGCCCGAAGAAGACGTCGAGGATGGGGAGCAGGACATAGACCAGTATCGGTCCGATCCACCACCACACCGGCGACACGACGTCAAAGCCGTGACCGATCGCGTTGAAGCCGGCGACGAGAGCCATCGCGAGAAAGATCGACGTCGGCGGAATGAGGCCGAGCAGCCACAGATGGCGTTTGCGGTCCTTCCACTCGACGTGTGAGTCGTCCGCGGTGGATGGGGTCGGTGCGGTACTCATGCGCACTCCTGTCTGGGCTGGACTGTGACGTACAGCACTAGACATTAACCGAGACAATGTCCGTTGTCTAGACAAAAGTGATCATTTGTAAAGCGATCACCGATGAGGGGGCCGCGCTGGTCTGTGATCGCGATGGTTGCCCTGGCTTGTGACTGCGTCGGAGCCGGCCGCATGGCCACCGACATCGAGGTCGGTCTGCCGCTGACGTTCGATTACGAAGGATTTCCGCAAGCGGAGATCCGCGAAAATGTCGACTGTGCAGGACATTTCGTCGACTGTGCGTCGATTTCCATTGACTGTGCGTTCATCGTGGACGGTGGTGCACTGCAGTCACACCCGTATCGGAATTCGGTTCGACCTTGGGCGCATTTGTGGACGGGTCGGCGGCTGGTGAACTCCCTTGCGCTGCAGCACCACGAGGTCGGGGACTTCGTCGATCAACCGCGGCGTGCAGTCCTTCCGGGTCAGGAAGTGTCGAACTCAGAACGGATCAGTGTCGTCGGCGTTCACGGCGGCCCCTGTCCCGGTGTGATTTCCGATGGCCGAGCGCACGGCGCCAGTTGAACTCGCACCAGGGTGAACGAAAACAAAATCCCCAACCCCCGAGTCCGGGGGTTGGGGATCAGATGTCAGCGACGGCCGCCCAGAGGTGGCGCGTCACGGTGGCGCTACGGGGTATTGATCCAGTCCAGGATCGACTGGGCGGCGCGGGGGTCACCGTTGTTGATTCCGATGACCGCGCCGATGGCAGCGCCGACGCCTGCGCCCCAGACGCAACCGACGATGACGATGCAGCCGATGACGAGGCCGGCGAGCGCTCCGATGGCGGTGGTGACGTTACCGCCGCGGTTCCAGCCGTTGTTGATGTGCCAGATCATCTTCTGGTAAGCGCGGTCCTTCTTCGCCGAGGCCGGGCGAACGCCGGCTGCGATTGCCGCGCGCGCCTCGGGGGAGAGGATCGGGGTGAAGGTCGCCTGGGTGCGGTCGGCGGAGACCTGTGTGCGCATCGGGACCGTGGCGCCGGCGAAGGGGAGAACGAGAGCGATCCGTTCGATCGTCCGACCGTGGGAGTCGACGACCCGGAGCTCTTGTTCGCCCGCGACGAACGTCGCGTTGCGCAGCTGGGAGGTGATGGAGGTCCCGTCGGCGGATGCGCTCGAATGGTGGGACGGCACTGCCGGCGCGGGAGCGCCGTGGGCGGTACCGAAAGAGACGGTGAGGGCCGAGATGGCCAAGGCCATGATGGCGAGGAGGCGAATGCGCTTCATCGGTTCTGGATTCCGCTTTCGTCGAGTGGGTGGTCTGCCGGTTCGACGGCCGACGCCCCGCCGTGGCTCGGCGGATGTTCGGTATGTCGGATTCGGCGCAGTGATTGTCCCACTGTGGGTCGCCGTTCGTCTGGCATAGCGCGCGGCGTGGGCCGGTCGGATGACACCTCGGTGAGCTCACGACCCGCGTGTGAGCGGGCGGATCACCTGCACCGATTCATCACCTGCATTGATGGCGTGACTAATTGACTTGGACATGAATGGATCGGCGGTTCTACGGTCGGGACAAGGCCGAGCTCACCGCGAGGCCGTCGCCGGCGGCGATCCGCGTTCGAGGGCAATGACACCTCTCGGACAGCGTCACCGCGGCACGGCACCGCCTCACGGTCACCTCGGCAGAACGCCAACTCACCAGAGATGGGACCACGATGACCATTGCGCAGCGACCTGCACCGCTGACGACCCAGGACCTCACCGGACAGCTGATCATCGCGGGTGAGCGGGTCACGGGCTCGGGGAATGCCGTCCACGGCATCGACCCCACGACAGGCACGCGCCTTTTGCCCGCGTACGCACACGGAACCGGCGCCGACGTCCTTCGTGCCACCGCCGCGGCGGCGGACGCCTTCGGGCCCTATCGGGCGACCTCGTCGGAAGAACGGGCCCGCTTCCTCTCCGCGATCGCCGACGGTCTCGACGCCGCGACCGAGGTCCTCGTCGAGCGTGCCGTCGCCGAGACCGGACTCCCGGCAGCGCGGATCACCGGTGAGGTCGGCCGTACCTCGGGTCAGCTCCGGCTGTTCGCGTCGGTGCTCCGCGAGGGCAGCTGGCACGGGGCGCGCATCGATCCCGCGCGACCGGATCGCACGCCGCTCCCGCGCGCCGACATCCGGCAACGCAAGGTGCCGCTCGGACCCGTAGCTGTGTTCGGCGCCAGCAACTTCCCGCTCGCCTTCTCGGTCGCCGGCGGCGACACCGCGTCGGCGCTGGCGGCCGGATGTCCGGTCGTGGTCAAGGCGCACGATGCCCACCCCGGCACATCGGAACTGGTGGGGCGGCTGATCACCGACGCGGTCGCAGCCACCGGGATGCCCCCGGGCACCTTCTCGCTGCTGTACGGCAGCGGACCCGAGCTCGGGGTCGCACTCGTCACCGACCCGCATATCAAGGCAGTCGGATTCACCGGTTCACGTTCGGGGGGAACGGCTCTCGTCGCTGCTGCGGCGTCGCGCCCGGAGCCCATCCCGGTGTATGCGGAGATGAGCTCGATCAACCCCGTCTATCCGCTCTCCGGGGCGCTGCGTGCCGACGCGGCGGGTCTCGGCCGTGCATTCGTCGGCTCGCTGACGATGGGTTCGGGGCAGTTCTGCACCAACCCCGGCCTGGTCATCGCCGTCGACGGCCCCGACCTCGACGCCTTCGTCGCCGCGGCCGCCGAGGCAATTGCCGCCTCCGCCCCGACACCGATGCTGACCCCCGGCATCGCGTCGAGCTATGCCTCGGGTGTGGACGAATTCGGTTCCGCCGCGGAGGTTCTCGCTCGATCTGAAGAGGCGACCGGGCCGAATACCTGTCGGGCCGCGCTGTTCGGCACCGACGCCGAGACATTCCTTGCGTCGGAGACGTTGCAGCAGGAGGTCTTCGGGTCGTCGAGTCTCGTCGTGAGATGCCGTGACCTGGAGCAGGTCCGGGAGGTGACCGCCGACCTCGAGGGTCAGCTCACCGCGACCGTCCACGCTGCGGACTCCGACCACGAGGACGCCCGGGCGCTCCTCGAGGCGCTGGAACTCAAGGCCGGCCGGATCCTCTTCAACGGGTGGCCGACCGGTGTCGAGGTCGGACACGCGATGGTCCACGGCGGCCCCTATCCGTCGACCTCCGACAGCCGTACCACCAGTGTCGGCTCCCTGGCAATCGAGCGATTCCTGCGCCCGGTGGCCTACCAGGACGTCCCGGCGGCACTGATGCCGCAACCGATCGCCGACGGAAACCCCGAACACATCTGGCGCCGTGTCGACGGCGAACTCATCCGCGACTGAACCACACCTCATCCAAGGAGTCCCAATGCTCAACGGCGTCTTGTTCTTTCCCGTCACACCCTTCGACAGCAGCGGTGAGGTGGACTACCGTCGCCTCGCCGAACACATCGACCGCGGGGTGGCTGCCGGCCCCGGCGGCGTGTTCGTCGCCTGCGGCACCGGCGAGTTCCATGCCCTCGGACTCGAGGAATTCGGCCGGATCGTCCGGTGTGCGGTCGAGACCGTCGCGGGTCGCGTACCGGTGTTCGCCGGTGCCGGCGGCTCGATCGTCCAGGCCCGAGAGTTCGCGGTGAGCGCTGAAGCGAATGGCGCCGACGGCATCCTGCTCCTCCCGCCGTACCTGGTGACGATGCCGCCCGCCGGCCTCGCCGAGTACACGCGATCTGTTGCGGCGGCCACCGACCTGCCGCTCATCGTCTACAACCGCGGTAACGCGGTGTTCGACGAGGAGTCGGCGATCAAGGTCGCCCAGCTGCCGACGGTCATCGGGTTCAAGGACGGCACCGGTGACCTCGACAACGTGTCGCGCATCGTGATCGCGGTCAAGGAGGCGTTGGGAGATACCAAGGATTTCCTGTTCTTCAACGGCCTGCCCACCGCCGAGATCACGCAGCAGGCCTACCGCGCCATCGGTGTCACCCTCTACTCGTCGGCCACATTCGCATTCGCCCCCGAACTTGCTCTCGCCTTCTACAACTCGCTGGAAAACGACGACCTCGAACTGACCGAGGCGTTGCTGCGAGAGTTCTTCCACCCGTTGGTGCGTCTGCGCAACACGGTGCCGGGGTACGCCGTCGCTCTCGTGAAGCACGGGGTGACGATGGAGGGTATCGAAGCGGGTCCCGTGCGGGCACCTCTGGTCCAGCCGACTCTCGAGCACCAAGCCGAGCTCGAGCGGATCACCGCCGCGGGCCGGGCGGTCCTGGCGACCACCCTCGCGGCACAAGCAGCGGTCTGAGAAGTCATGACGACGAACACGATGGACACGGCGCCGGTCGGGCTCTCCTCGGCCACGAGTCCGCGGGTCGACACGACGATCACCAAGGTCACCGTCACCCCGGTCGCCTTCGTCGACCCGCCGCTGCTCAACACCGTCGGTGTTCACCAGCCCTACGCGCTCCGGGCGATCATCGTGATCGACACCGCGGATGGTGTGCGTGGACTCGGTGAGACATACGCGGACACTGCGCATCTCGCGCGGATGGAGGCGGCCGCGGAGGCGATCATCGGGCTCGACGTGTTCGCGCTCCACCGCCTGCGGGACGCCATCGACGCCCGGGTCTCGACGCTGACGGTCACCGGAGGTGACGGGGTGGCCGGCATGATCACCACGGCAAGCACCACCGACCGCGTGTTCTCGCCGTTCGAGGTCGCGTGTCTGGACATCCAGGGCAAGGCCCTCGGCCGGCCCGTCAGCGATCTGCTCGGCGGGCGGGTACGCGACCGGGTGCCGTTCAGCGCGTATCTGTTCTACAAGTGGGCGGCCCACCCCGGTGCGGCCGGCACCAACGGTCTGCCGGACGAATGGGGTGAGGCGATCGACCCGAGCGGGTTGATTCGTCAGGCACACCGGATGATCGACCGCTACGGGTTCACCGCGATCAAGCTCAAGGGCGGGGTGTTCGACCCTGACGAGGAAATCGCCGCGATCAAGGCGCTGCACGCCGAATTCCCCGGCGTGCCATTGCGCCTCGACCCCAATGCGGCGTGGACCGTGGAGACCTCCCTGCGCGTCGCAGCAGAACTCGAGGGCATCGTCGAGTATCTGGAGGACCCGACCCCTGGCCTCGACGGTATGGCGCGGGTCGCCGAACGGGCGACCATGCCACTGGCGACGAACATGTGCGTCGTCGCGTTCGACCACCTCGAACCGGCGGTGCGCAAGCGGTCGGTCTCGGTCGTCCTGTCGGATCACCACTACTGGGGCGGCTTACAACGGTCGCGCCTCCTCGGCGGCATCTGCGAGACCTTCGGGCTCGGCTTGTCGATGCACTCCAACTCGCACCTGGGCATCAGCCTCGCCGCAATGGTGCATCTCGCGTCCGCGACGCCCAACCTCACCTACGCCTGTGACACCCACTGGCCGTGGAAGACCGAGGACGTGGTCGAGCCCGGGAGCCTGCGCATCGTCGACGGTGCGGTGCCGGTCCCGACCGGGCCGGGTCTGGGCGTCGAACTCGACGAGGAGTCGTTGGAGATGCTGCATCAGCAGTACCTCGACTGCGGCATCCGCGATCGCGACGACACCGGGTACATGCAGTCCATCGACCCGGGCTTCGTCAACTCTGCCCCGCGGTGGTGACCGAACCCTCGACCGGCATCGGCGGAGTGGTTTAACGTCATCCACACCACCCCGCAGATCGCGGGGCCATGATGCCGAAAGTGGATCGATGTTTTCCCTGTCGCGCCTCTCCTGCTTCATCGCGGTCGCCGAGGAGTTGCACTTCGGCCGAGCGGCCGAGCGCCTGCACATGACCCAGCCGCCGCTGAGTCGCCAGATCCAGCAGCTGGAGCACGAACTCGGGGTCCAGCTCATCGAACGCAGCAGTCGTGCGGTGGCGCTCACGGCGGCCGGGACGGCCTTCCTGCCCGATGCGCGGCGGATCGTCGCGCTCGCCGAAGGGGCGGCCCTGACCGTCCGCCGAGTACCCGCCGGCGACCTGGGCACCGTGAACATCGGTTTCACGGGCGCCTCGGCGAGGGCGGTGTTGCCCCGGCTCATGCAGACTGCCCGCGAGAGGTTGCCGGACGTCCGCCTCGTGCTGCGAGAGATGGTGACCGTCGCGCAGATCGAGGCCCTCGTGCGCGGTGACCTCGACCTCGGCATCGTCCGGCCGCCGATCTCGCGGCCGGGTGTCAACTCGCGTCCGCTGCATCACGAGCGGTTGGTCGCCGCCATGCCGGCCGATCACGAGTTCGCCGGCGTCGAGCACCTGACGATCGAGGACTTCGACGGTCAGGCGGTCATCATGTACTCGCCCACGGATGCGCGCTACTTCAACGAGTTGCTGATCAGCACCTTCACCGCGGTCGGGGCCTCACCCCGCTATGTCCAGTACGTCACCCAGGTGCACACCATGCTCGTGCTGGTTCACTCCGGACTGGGGATGGCGCTGGTACCGGAGTCTGCGATGACCATGCACCCCGACGGGGTGGTGTTCAAGGAGGTGACCGCGATTCGTGATCGCCCCGTGCAGATGAACGTCGCCTGGCGTGCCGACAACGCCAACCCCGCCCTCGCGCGATTGATGAGAGACGTTCTACCCGAGCGCGAATGGATCTGACGGCCGGTTCGCCGGCGATGAGAAGCGGGTCAGACCGCGGCGCGTACCGGTGGTTTCACCGCGACCACCGGGCACTGTGCGTCGAGCAGTACACGTTGCACGACGCTGCCGGTCAACAGCTTGCCGACCGGTGAACGCCTGCGCTGGCCGATCACCAGGAGCTCGGCTGCGTCGTCGTAGGACGCGTCGATGAGCTGATCTGCGTGCGACAGACCCGGATCGTTCTCGGCGACCCGGTATTCCACCTCGCCGGCGGCCGCCATGTCGCGCGCGTTCTCGAGGTCGACCAGGAACTGCGGCGACGCGGCGCTGTCACCATCCGCGACCACCACGACATCGGTGCCGCGCATGCGGGCCTCGGCGAATCCGAAGGGAAGTGCACCGCGCCCCTCGGGGGTCGCGAGATAGCTGAGTACGACCGACATCAGATGGCCTTTCGCAAAGTGGGATTCGGGGCGACGACCGGGGTGGTCAGATCGCCGGTGCGCAGGAACGACTCGAGGTTCTCGAGGGTGAGCTCCTCCATCGCGGCGCGCGTCTCGACCGTGCCGCTTCCCAGATGGGGTAGCAGCACGACGTTGTCCATCGACAGCAATTCCTCGGGCACCCGCGGCTCGCGGGCGAAAACGTCCAGGCCGGCTCCGGCCAGGTGTCCCTGCCGCAGCAGGTCGACGAGCGAGTCCTCGTCGACGACGCTGCCCCGTGCGACGTTGATCAGGAAGCCGTCGGGGCCGAGCGCCTCGAGGACCTCGCGATCCACGAGATGGCGGGTGTTCGCGCCGCCGGCGGCGGCGACGATCAGTACGTCGGCCTCCGCGGCGAGCTCGGCCGGCGACGCCGCGTAGCGGTACGTGGAGCCGGTCACCGGGCGCCGGTTGTGGTACGAGATCCGGCACCCGAAGGCGTCCAGACGGTGGGCGATCGCGGATCCGATGCGGCCCAGGCCGAGGATGCCGACGTCGGTGCCGGAGACCTTCCGCGTGAGGGGAACGTTGCCCTCGTCGGGCCAGCGTCCGGCGCGGACGAAGCGGTCGGCCGCCGAGAGCCCGCGCATCGTGTCGAGCAGCAGCCCGACAGCGGTGTCGGCGACACAGTCGGTGAGGACGTCGGGGGTGTTGCTGACCCCGATACCGAGCTCGGTGGCTCGATCGACGTCGGTGGTGTCGTATCCGACGCCGAAGTGGACGATGGCGCCGAGGTTCGGCAGCGCGGCCATCAGGCCGGCGTCCACCCCGGTCCGTCCCGAGGTCACGACCGCGGTCACCGCGTCGGCGTTCCGCGCGAGGAAAGAGGTCCGCTCCTCGTCATCGTCCGGCAGCCGCTCGGCGCCGTAGGTCTCGGCGAGACGCTCTTCCAGGGAGGGCTTGAGGGGGCCCACTCGCAGAATCGTGCCGTGCATGGGTGAAAAACCGTTCGTGGCAACGGTTTCCGAGGCTGTTGTGGTGCCGGCCGAACTGCTCGTCATGCTTGACCTCCAGGAGTGCAGGACACAGACCGGTCCTTCGGTGGATGAGTTCCACGCTAGAAGCGCGCAGGGATACCTGTCCAACACGCAAATAACATGGATCGATACTCAAACAGTATGGATGCGGCGGCGTCGATTCGGTGCGTGGAAGGTGATCGTGAAGAACTGTCAGGTCAGCGGCTTTTTCCGGCGGCACTCGGGCCTGATCTGGTGCGTCACGGATGGGGTCGGCACCCACCGAAATGGCCGTTTCCTGGGCTTTTGCTCTGTTGACGCCGTCATCGCGACGCTCATAGCGTGTGTCTACCGTCACAAACGCGGTCGAGCCCACCGCGAGATCACTCGCAGTCTTCTCTTCATCGGAGGTCCCCATGCAGATCGCAGCACTGCGATCCCGGAAGCGCCCCGCCGGGTGTCTGCTGGCCCTGTCCGCGGTGGCCGTGCTCGCGGCCGGCGGCTGCAGCGTCGCCAACACCACCGCGAGCGAGAGCGCGTCGCCGGACACCCTGCGCATCGTCCTGCCTCAGGAGCCGCCGACCCTGGAACCGTGCGACGCCTCCCTGACCGCGACCGGCGTCGTCGTCCGGTCCAACATCACCGAGCCGCTCATCGAACGAAACCCGAACAGTGGAGCGCTCGAGCCGAGCCTCGCGACCGAGTGGACCCAGGTGGAACCGAACGTCTGGCGTTTCACCACCGCCTCGGGTATCCGGTTCAGCAACGGCCAACCGTTCGACGCCGAAGATGCCGCGTTCTCGATCCGCCGGACGTTCAACGGGGCGATCGGTTGTGACGTCAACGGTTACGTGTTCGACGACAGCACCCGCGAGGTGAGCGTGGTCGACCCGAACACCGTCGAGGTCCGTACGGAGACGCCCGACCCGATCCTCCCGCTGCGCCTGTCCTTCATCGAGATCGTTCCGCGCACAACGGTCGCCGACGACAAAGTGCGGGTTCCCATCGGGACCGGCCCCTATATGGTCGACTTCTGGGATTCCGGACAGCGGGTGGCACTCAAGGCGAACCCGAACTATCACGGCGACGCGCCCGAGTTCACCCGCGCCGTGTACCAGTGGCGCGGCGAGGGCAGTGTCCGTGCCGCGATGGTCACCAACGACGAGGCGGACGTCGCCACATCGCTGGGGCCCGAAGACGGAGCCGGCGATCTCGGTATCGCCTACACCAACAACGAGACGACGGCGCTGCGCATGCAGGCCACCGAGGCGCCCCTGAACGACTACCGGGTGCGCGAGGCCATCGACCACTCCATCAATCGCGAAGGCATCGTCGGGGCGTTGTTCCAGGGACTCGGTACTCCTGCGGCTCAACTGGTCGGCAAGGGCATCGTCGGGTACAACGACGCCCTCACGCCGACGTCCTACGACCTCGACCAGGCGAAGAGGCTGGTCGACGAAGCGCGGGCAGACGGTGTACCGGTCGACCGGACCATCCGGCTCATCGGCCGCACCGGCCAGTTCCCCAAGATCAACGAGACCATCGAGAACCTCCAGTTCACGCTCAGCAAGATCGGGCTGGACGTCAAGATCGAGATGATGGACACCTCCGGGCAGATGCAGTACCAGACACGACCTTTCGTGTCCGGTGCGGGTCCGGTGCTGCTGATGATCATGCACGGCAACCAGGCCGGTGACACCCAGTTCACCCTGGACCAGTACATGCTGTCCGACGGCTACCAGAGCACGTATGGCACCCCTGCCTATGACGAGCAGATCCGCGCCGCCGAGGCGCTGACCGGAGCGGCACGCCAGAACGCGCTCGCCGCCGTCCTGGCCGCCGAGCCCCGCGAGATCCGCCAGTATGCCTATATCGCACACATGCAAGCCGTCCTCGCGAAAGCGAACCGTGTTGCCTACCAGCCCAATTCGGCCACCGGCGACGAGATGCGTCTCGCCGAGATGACCCACGCGCCAGCCCAGAACGACTGAAACAGAGGCGATGACCGATGCTCACCTTCCTCCGGCGCCGGATGTTCACCAGCCTGATCCCGCTGATCATCGTCTTGTTCGGCGTGTTCTTCATGGCTCGGCTGACCGGCGACCCCACCAATCTCTACCTGCCCGTCTCCGCGACCCCGGACCAGCGTGCCGAGTTCGCGGCGGCGAACGGTCTCGACAAGCCGATCTGGCAGCAGATGACGGACTATCTGGCCGGCGTCCTCCACCTCGACTTCGGTGAGTCGCTCAAGACCGGTCAGGAGGCGGCGGGCATGGCGCTGCGCGCCTTCCCGGCCACCCTGCAGCTCGCGTTCGTCACGCTGGTGCTGTCGATCCTCGGATCGATCATCATCGGTTGCTGGGCGGCCTACCGCCCGAATTCGCTCGCCGACCGCTTCTCGAGCCTGCTGTCGATGACCGCGGCCAGCGTCCCCGACTTCTGGTTCGCGATCACCGGGATCTGGATCTTCGCGGTCGTGTTCGGCTGGCTGCCGACGTCCGGCACCGGCGGGATGCTGGCCTGGGTCCTACCCATCGCGACTCTGATGATCCGGCCGCTCGGCGTACTCACACAGGTGGTGCGCGGGGCGATGGTCTCCGCGCTGTCGGCCCCCTACGTCAAGGTGGCGCGCAGCAAGGGGGCAGGGGATCTGCGGATCGTCACGCATCACGCTCTGCGCAATGCGGCCGCCCCGGCCCTCACCGTCGCAGGCGATCTCGCGGTCGGCCTGATCAACGGTGCGGTCATCGTCGAGGCCATCTTCGGATGGCCCGGCATCGGCAAGCTGATGATCGATTCGATCCTGCAACGTGACTTCGCGGTCCTGCAGGCGGCGGTGCTCCTCACCGCCATCAGCATCTTCATCCTGAACATCGTCATCGACGCCGGGCTCGCGCTTCTGGACCCCCGCGTTCGTGACAAGGCCACGGTCTAGTCGCCGGCGACCATCGAGGAGTACTGACACCATGTCCATCGTCACCGAACCCGTCGACACGACGAGTCCCGTCGCCTCGACCGACATCACCGGCGACTCCGTCGCCACCAAGAAGGTGCCCGGGGGGCAGATGCCGTTGTGGCGGCTGCTGTTCCGCGACAAATTCGCGACCGTCGCGGCCGGCATACTGACCTTCATCCTGCTCACCGCGATCTTCGGTCCTTGGCTCGTCGGCGACGCCGCCACCGACCAGAACCTCGACGAGTCCAATCTCCCGCCGTTCAACCTCGACACCGGATGGATGAACATCCTGGGTACCGACCCGCTCGGGCGGAGCATGCTCGCCAGGCTCATCGTCGCCTGTCAGACCACGCTGATGGTGTCGCTGCCGGCAGTCATCATCTCGTGCGTGGTGGGTTCGGCGATCGGCATGTGGGCGGGATACCACCGCGGCTGGCGTGAGACCACGGCGATGCGGATCGCCGACGTGATCATGAGCTTCCCGTCTCTGCTGCTCGCCGTCGTGATCCTCTACGTGTTCTCGCCGAGCGCCGCCAACATCATCGCGGTGCTGGCGATCACCCGCATCCCGATCTACCTGCGGACCGCGCGCGCAGAGTCCGCCGAGTTGCAGAGTCGCGTGTTCGTCGACGCAGCAAGGACATTCGGCGCGAGTAGCGGCGCCATCCTCCGTGGACACGTGCTGCCCATCCTGCTGCCGACGCTGCTCACGGTCGCCACTCTCGACTTCTGCTATGTGATGCTCGCCGAATCGTCGCTGTCATTCCTCGGCATCGGTATCCAGCCGCCTGACATCAGCTGGGGATTGATGGTGTCGCAGGGCCGGACCTACCTGCAGACCGCGTGGTGGCTCTCGTTCTTCCCGGGCCTGGCCATCGTCATCACGACCGTGTCGGCGACCATACTGGCCGCCTGGGCGCGCATCGCGACCGACCCCGGCCAGCGGTGGCGACTGACCACACCGAACGCCCGCAAGCGGTTCTTCTCCTCACGAAAGGCACTGCGATGAGCGCTCCCGCCCTCGACCGTCCCGATGCCGGCACCGACGATCGGGTGGCCCTCGACGTCGTCGACCTGACCGTCGATCTGCGAACCCCCACCGGTACCGTCCGTGCCGTCGATCATGTCTCTTTTCGTGCGCGTCGCGGCGAGACCCTGGCGCTCCTCGGCGAATCCGGGTGCGGCAAGTCGATGACCGCGCAGGCGCTCGTCGGATTGCTCGACCCGATCGCCTCGGTCTCCGACGGGTCGATCACCCTCGACTCCGTGGACCTGGTCTCCGCATCAGCGTCCAAGCGGCGTGAAGTCGCCGGCACCGAACTCGCGATCGTGTTCCAGGACGCGCTGACCGCGCTCAATCCGGTGTACACCGTCGGCACCCAACTCGCGGAACCCTTCCGCCTGCATCGGCGGATGTCGAAGAAGAAGGCCCGTGTCGAGGCGATCGAACTGATGCGTCACGTGGGCATCCCGGAACCGGAGTCCCGGATCGACTCCTACCCCCACCAGTTCTCCGGCGGGATGCGGCAGCGTCTGCTGATCGCCATGGCGGTGGCGCTGAGCCCGAAGGTGCTGCTCGCCGACGAACCCACCACCGCACTCGACGTCACGGTCCAGGCGCAGATCATGGCGCTGCTGAGTCGCCTGCGGACCGAGCACGACATGGCGGTCGTCCTGATCACCCACGACCTCGCGCTCGTCGCCGAACAGGCCGACCGCGTCGCGATCATGTACGCCGGCAACGTCGTCGAGACCGGACCGGTGGCCGAGGTCTTCGGTAGTCCGAGACATCCGTACACCAAAGGACTTCTCGATTCCGTACCCGTCAGCGCCGAGCGCGGCGCCGACCTCAAGTCGATCGGCGGAACCCCGCCCGACCTGCACTCGATCCCGACGGGTTGCGTGTACCAGGCGCGGTGTCCGCTGGCTCGGACCCAGTGCGTCCAGCAACGCCCGAAGCTCACGGCCACCGGTACCAGTCGGGCCGCCGCCTGCCATTTCTCGGAGGAGATCGACAATGCCTGAGACGACCAGCCTCGACAAGGCGACCACTCCGGACTCCGCGCTGCCGCTCGGAACGAGCAAGGTTCTCGAGGTTCGCGACGTCGGGAAGACCTTCGCGGTCTCCGGCAAGGGCGGCCGCAAGCAACTGCGTGCACTCGACGGGATCGACCTCGAGCTCCGCCGGGGCGAAACCCTCGGTCTCGTCGGCGAATCCGGTTGCGGGAAATCCACTCTCGCGCGAACGCTGATGATGCTGGAGCGTCCCGACACCGGCACCGTCCGCTGGGACGGCACCGACCCTTACCGACTCAAGGGCAAGGATCTACTCGCCCTCCGCCGCAAGGTGCAGATGGTGTTCCAGGACCCGTACGCCTCACTGAACAACCGGATGACGGCGGCCGAGATCATCGGCGAACCGTGGCGCACCCACAAGGATCTCTATCCGCGCAAGCGTGACCGGGCCGCTCGTGTGCGCGAACTGTTGCACCTCGTCGGGCTGCGGCCGAGCGACGAACACCGTAGCCCCCAGGAGTTCTCGGGCGGCCAGCGTCAACGCCTGGGAATCGCCCGAGCGCTCGCGCTCGATCCCGAGGTGATCATCTGCGACGAGCCGGTGTCCGCGTTGGATCTCTCGGTACAGGCGCAGGTGCTGAATCTGCTCAACGAACTGCAGCAGGAGCTCGACATCTCCTACATATTCATCTCGCACGACCTGTCGGTGGTTCGCCACGTGGCCGACCGGGTCGCGGTGATGTACCTGGGCCGCATCGTCGAGACCGGTAGCACCGAAGCCGTGTTCGACAATCCCGCACATCCGTATACCGAGGCACTCATGTCGGCGGCACCCACGCTCGACGCCGAGAACCGCCGCGAGCGGATCCTGCTCAGCGGTGAGGTGCCCTCGCCACTCAACCCGCCGTCGGGGTGCCGATTCCGGACCCGCTGCGCGCACGCCACCGACGTCTGCGCGACCGCACTCCCGCCGGCCGTTGCCGATCGAGAAGAGCCCGGGCACATCGCCGAGTGCTACCACCCCCGAGGACGGGTCGGACTGGGCCTGCCCGCGCCGGCAGCGTGAGCGCCCGGCACCCTGCGGGCACCGACACCATGCGGGCACCGTCAACGTGAGCGTTGTGGCGTGCGTGGTCATCGCCGTCGCCGTCTTCTTGGCGTCGTGCATGCAGGCGTCCATCGGTTTCGGGATGGGCATGCTCGCGGCACCGGTGGTCGCCCTGGTGGCGCCGACGCTGCTGCCCGGCATGCTGATCGCGTCCGCGACGACCGTGACGCTGCTGGTCGTGATCCGCGAGCGGGGGAGCCTGGACCTACGCGGCACCGGGTGGGCCCTGATCGGACGGATACCCGGAACCATCGCCGGCGCCCTGCTACTGGTGTGGCTACCGACCCGAGGCTTGTCCCTGCTGCTGGCGGCGGTCGTCCTCGGCGGGGTCGCAGTCGCATCCATCGGCTGGCGGCCGGCACCTGTGCGGCGCAACCTGGCGACCGCGGGCGCGGCCTCCGGTTTGCTCGGTACGGCCACGTCCATCGGTGGACCACCCATGGCGCTGGTGTACTCCGGCGCGGAGAACGCACATGTTCGCAGCAACATGAGTGCCTTCTTCCTCGTCGGCAGTCTGATGTCCCTGGTAGCCCTCGCCGCGACCGGCAGCCTGCGCGCGGAGATCCTCTGGGCGTTCGTCGCGTTGACACCGGTTGTCGTCCTCGGTTTCGTCGCCTCACGCTTCATCAACCGGGTGCTCGACCGGAACCGGCT
This sequence comes from Gordonia sp. NPDC058843, assembly GCF_042743165.1. NCBI lineage: Bacteria > Bacillati > Actinomycetota > Actinomycetes > Mycobacteriales > Gordoniaceae > Gordonia > Gordonia sp. NPDC058843. The sequence goes on along the minus strand of NZ_JBHYNC010000031.1, from coordinate 28,415 downwards.
GCGCACCGTGTCGATCTCGGTGTCGGCCCTCGGCGCAGCCCTGCTGATCGGCCAGCAGATCTTCTTCTGACACTCCTGAAAGGACCAACCATGACGACGACAGCGACATCGACACCGTCCGCCACGACGACCCCGGTCGTCACCGACATGCGGGTGATTCCCGTCGCCGGCCGGGACAGCATGCTGCTCAACCTCTCCGGCGCGCATGCCCCGTTCTTCACGCGAAACCTGGTGGTTCTCACCGACTCCGAGGGCAACCAGGGAGTCGGCGAGGTCCCCGGCGGCGAACTGATCCGCACCACCCTCGATGATGCCCGCCCGATCGTCGAGGGACGCGGTATCGGCGAGTACAACGCGGTCCTGCAAGACATCCGGCGCACCTTCGCCGACCGCGATCGCGGTGGCCGTGGCGACCAGACCTTCGATCAGCGCGTCACCATTCACGCGGTGACCGCCGTCGAATCGGCTCTGCTCGACCTACTCGGCCGGCACCTCGGGGTCCCGGTTGCCGCGCTGCTCGGCGAGGGGCAGCAGCGCGACCGGGTCGCCGCGCTCGGCTACCTGTTCTTCGTCGGCGATCGCACGAAGACAACCCTCGACTATGCCGATGGTGCCGGCGAGACCGACGACTGGATGCGCCTGCGCCACCAGGAGGCCCTCGACGCAGACGGTGTCGTGGCGCTGGCCGAGGCTGCCCAGAAGCGCTACGGTTTCGCCGATTTCAAGTTGAAGGGCGGGGTGTTGTCGCCCGATGAGGAGGCCGACGTCGTCACGGCGCTCGCCGAACGTTTCCCGGCTGCGCGGGTGACCCTCGACCCCAACGGTGGCTGGTTGCTCGAGGAAGCGATCAGGGTCGGTGGACGGCTGCGGGATGTGGTCGCCTACGCCGAGGATCCGGTGGGGCCGGAGGGTCGGTTCTCCGGCCGCGAGGTGATGGCGGAGTTCAAACGCGCGACCGGACTCCCGACCGCGACCAACATGATCGCGACGGATTGGCGCGAGCTGGGGCACACGATCCGGACGAACGCGGTCGACATCCCGCTGGCGGATCCGCACTTCTGGACCATGGCCGGCTCGGTACGCGTTGCGCAACTGTGCGATGCCTGGGGCCTCACGTGGGGCTCGCACTCCAACAATCACTTCGACGTGTCGCTGGCCATGTTCACCCACGTGGCGGCCGCTGCGCCGGGCGACATCACCGCGATCGACACGCACTGGATCTGGCAGGACGGGCAGCGGCTGACCGCCGAGCCGTACGAGATCGTCGACGGTTACCTCACGGTTCCCGACCGCCCGGGACTCGGCGTCGAACTCGACATGGAGCAGGTGGAAGCAGCCCACCAGCTCTACCGCACCGAAGGGCTGGGTGCCCGGAACGACGCGATCGGTATGCAGTTCCTCATCCCGGACTGGACCTTCGACAGCAAACGTCCCGCGCTCGTGCGGAGCTGACCACGTGGCCGAAGCGACTGACGATGACCTCAAAGTAGTGGTGGGCGAACGGAACTTCACGCCACATCGCCACCAGTTCGAGAGCCTGCTGCCCGCCGGCGTGAACACCTCCTGGCACGGGGTCTTCGACGAGGCCGCGCTCGTGGCCGACCTGGCCGACGCCGATGTCTACGTCGGCGGTCGGGTGACCCCGGCGATGGCCCGCGCGGGTTCGGGCCTACGCCTCGTACTCACCGGCGGTGCCGGCACCGACAAGGTCAGCTTCGACGACCTCCCGGCGGGCACCAAGGTCGCCAACACGTTTCACCACGAGGACTCGATCGCCGAGTACATCGCAGCCGCGGTGGTGACGATGCGCCGAGACCTGCTCGTCCAGGATGCGGCGCTCCGGCAGGGGCTGTGGGCGTCGGCGGTGTACCGCGACGGCGTGCCGCAGCCGCGTACCCTTCGCGGTGCCATGGTCGGCTATGTCGGCTTCGGCCACATCGGGCGTCGGACCGCGGACTTGATGAACGCATTCGGCGCGCGGGGCTGTGCGGTGACGGGATCCGGTCGGGTCGCCGACGACGCCGGGCTCGAATGGCACGGTGACACCACCGACCTCGGCCGTCTGATGGAAGCGTCGGACGTCGTGGTCGTCTCCGCGCCGCTGACCGCGAGTACGACCGGGATGATCGACGCCGCGCACCTGCGGCGACTCGGGGCGTCGGGGGTGCTGGTGAACGTGGGCCGCGGTCCGCTCGTGGTGGAGCAGGATCTGTTCGAGGCGCTGCGGGACAGGGTCATCGGTGGCGCGGCGATCGACGTCTGGTATCGCTATCCGACCGCCGGTGACGAGGCGGACCCGTCGGGCCTGCCGTTCGCCGAACTGCCCAATGTCCTGATGACCCCGCACATCTCGGGCGTCACCCGCGACACCTTCGTCGGCCGGGTGCACGACATCACCGACAACATCTCCCGGCTGCACTCGGGGCGGGACGTTCTGCGGGTCGTCAATGCCGCCTCAGATTGATGTCGCATGCGATATCGGTCCGTGGGCGCGACGTCGATCGAGGTCGCACGAACGGATTGACGTCGCACGCGACATCAATGGACGCGCGGGCCGCGAGCGACGAACCGCGAGAGCCGGTTGGAATCTTGGCGGACCAGCGAGAGGGAGTGACCATGCCGGCCCAGGAGAACCCTGTTCGCGTGAACGCCGACAACTTCGTTTGTGCCGAGACGCACCGGATGTTCGCCGACATCCAGGAGGCGGCAGGAGGAGTCGGGGCCTTCCGGCACAACCGTGAGCCCGCCTCGATCGCGGAGCAGACGGTCATCAGGCTCAATCGGGACACGCTGTACGAAGAACCTGTAGACGGTCAACAGCCTCACCGGCGCGCGCAACGCCGACGGGTCGGTCACCGTGCGATTCGTGCCCACTGCCGATGGCGAGCTGCCGGACAATGCGATCGTCACTCCGCGTGGATGGAACTACCTCATCCGGCTCTATCGCCCACGGCAGGAAGTCCTGGACGGCACACGGACTCCGCCTGAGCTGACGGAGCAACCTGCGTTCTGACCGACCCTCGATCAGGCGTCAGCGGTCTCGGACCGAGCCGCCTCGACGGGTGCGTCCTTCTTGTTCTGGAACAGCAGCGGGTAGAGGAGACCGCCGATCAACCCGCCGATGAGCGGCGCGAGCCAGAAGGCCCACAGCTGACCCGGTGCGCCATTGCCGTTGAAGAAGGCGACCGCCGTCGAGCGTGCCGGGTTGACCGATGTGTTGCTGATCGGGATCGAGATCAGATGGATGAGGGTGAGGCACAGTCCGATGGCCAACGGACCGAAGCCTGCCGGAGCGCGTCCGTCGGTCGCCCCCAGGACCACGACGAGGAAGAAGGCGGTCAGCAGGATCTCCGCGATCAGGACCGAGACGAGCGAATACTCGCCGGGGGAGTGCTCGCCGAATCCATTGGCGGCCATGTTGCCCTCGGCCACGAACCCGGGTTGACCTTTCGCGATGAGGAAGAGCATCAGTCCGGCGAGTAGACCGCCCACGACCTGCGCGATCCAGTACGTGGGGAGTTCTCTCCAGGAGAGCCGGCCGCTGACGGCGGCACCCAGCGTGATCGCCGGATTGAAGTGTGCTCCCGAGACGTGTCCGACCGCGTAGGCCATCGTGACCACGGTCAGTCCGAAAGCCAAAGAGACACCGAGGAATCCGATTCCGACCTGGAATGTGTCCTGTCCGTCGTCGGATTGGGCGATCTGCTTGGCCGCATAGATCGCGCTGCCGCATCCGCCGAAGACCAACCAGAATGTGCCGAAGAACTCAGCCGCAAGTCGTGCGGCGGGGGACGGAGAATGCAATGGACGTCCTTTCGTTCTCTTCACCGACCGCCGAGGCATGCGAAGGACCCCAACGACTTCGAATGGCTCACACAGTAGCGGTGCCGCGGGAAACCGGCAGCGTTATGGCAAATCGCGTGCACGTCAGTGAAGAAAGGACGAGGGCTGTCCCGGCGATGGTCAGCGGCGGAGCGTCGTGCGCATCTCCCAGAACAAGATCTCGGCATCGGACGTCGCCGAGACGGTGACCGCGCCGTCATCGGTGGTGCGCAGCGCGTCACCCTCGCCGAGGTGTACGCCGTCGTCCAGTTCGACGACGCCCCGGGCCACGTAGAGGTGTCCGAACGGTGCCGGTGGCAGGGTGACCGATTCCCCGTATCCGAGACGGGCAACGTGTAGAGCCGCGGCCGGATTGTTGATCGAGATCGCTCCGGTGGTGGCGTGTTCGGGCATCCCGGAAACCACTGTCACCAATCCACCGGCTGCGAGATCGGTGGTGAAATCGCGCTCGGCGTAACCGGGTTCGCCTCCGGCATGTTCGGGAGCCACCCACATCTGGACGACGCGCAGGTCTCGGTCCTCGCTACGTCGAGAAGCATTCGCCTCGGTGTGGGTGATGCCGCGGCCGGCGCTCATCCGTTGCGCGACGCCGGGGGAGATCACACCGGTATTGCCGAACGAATCACGGTGAGCCACGGCGCCTTCGAGTACCCACGTGACGATCTCGGCGTCGCGGTGGAAGTGGGCGTCGAAGCCTTCGCCGGCGTCGACTCGGTCGTCGTTGTGCACGAGCAGGACCCCGTGTGCGTTCGCTGCGAGATCGAAGTTGCCGGTGACGGGGAAGGACTGCCGGGATTCGAGCCATCCGCTGCGGAAGAGGTACCGATCGGCACCCGCGATGACCTGACGTGACGGTGTCTTCGCCGCTCGTGATTCGCTCATCGCCCGCACACTCCGATCTGGTCCTGGGAACCCCGCCGACACAACCGCTGCGTCGTCACCGCTATTCCGATGCACGGCGGTGGTGGCGGGCCTTCAGTCGAGGAGGTTGACCGCGTTGGCCACCACGAGACTCAGGATGACGATCGACAGCAGTGACTGCGACGCCATCGCCAGCTTCGCGCGACGCGACAGCGGCATCACGTCGGTGGGGCTGAAGGCCGTTGCGTTGGTCAGTGCCAGATAGAGGTAGTCGAAGAACACGGGCCGCCAGTCCGGCGCCGCCAACCGGGGCTCGAGCTGCTGGGGGAAGGCGACATCCGGGTGCTCGGCGGGATGCAGGTGCCGGTTCACCGCACCGCCGCCGTCGAGCTCCCAGTAGAGGAAGGCGAATGCGATGACGGTTTGCAGCCAGACGAGTGCGCCGGCAACCAGCAACTGGTCGGCCGCCTCGGTCTGCGGATTGCCGTGCAACAGATCCCACACGAGTCGTCCTGCGGCCCACGCCGCACCTGCGGCGATGGCCACGACGAGACCGATCGACAGCGCTCGGACCCATCGTCCGGGTCGGTCGATCCTCCCGGGGTCCACGACGATCAGCGTCAGCAGCACGATCCCCTCGACCGTCGGTAGCAGCCACGCGTCGCCTGCGGCATATCGCGCCGGGAGCAAGAACGGGATCGTCATCGCCACCAGGACGAACGCCGAGGCGGTCCACCGTTGCTCCGCGCGAGGCAGGGCTTCCCCGGGACCGCGGTTGTCGTCACTCATCCGGTGGCCTCCGGGGTAAGGGTCCCGACACGTTCGTCCAACACCGTTGACTCGACGTGCCCGGCCGGTACTGTGTTCTTCATCACACAGGCAGGAAGGGATGTGCCATGATACCGACCGAAATGAGGGAACTGCATCGCAGTATCGGAGTCCTACGGCATCACATGACCACGCTGCAGACGCAGTACGGCGACGTCGACGCCGTCCGGCGGATGTCCAACGATCTGGACCGTCTGGAGATCGACCTTCATGACTTCGAGCATGCGCCACCTCCGCTTCTGCAGGCGAAGCTCGGGCGGGATCAGGTGATCTACGTTCCCGACAGCAAGTCGGACGAGTCGGCCTGGTTGGGTGCGCAAGACGAAGGGCTGGGCTTTCATTCGCGTGAGCGCACGAAGTGAGCGCCCCCGCGGCTGAGCGGGACGCAGTCGGGGTCTTCTCTCCGGGTCGCGCACGAATCCTGGCGCGAACTCTCCGCGAGGACAAATGGTGGCTCTCGCCGCTGCTGACGGTCGTCGGCCTCGCGGCCTTCGTCATCTACGCGACCGTCCGGTCGTTCGTGCGCACCGCCTACTATGCCGCGGACTACCACTACCTGTCGCCGTTCTACTCGCCGTGCCTGAGTGAGTCGTGCGTGCCCGGGGCGAGTCATTTCGGCACGCCCTTCCCCGAACTGCCGATGTGGATACCGCTGGCATTCCTGTCGCTGCCATTTCTGCTCGGATTCCGGTTGACCTGCTACTACTACCGCAAGGCCTACTACCGGTCGGTCTGGTTGTCGCCGCCGGCATGTGCTGTCGCCGAACCCCACAGCAGGTACACCGGGGAGACACGCCTACCCCTCATCATCCAGAATTCGCACCGGTACTTCTTCTATGCCGCCGTCATCATCTCGGTGATCAACACCTACGACGCCGTCATCGCGTTCCACGGCGAGGACGGTGGTTTCGGCTTCGGGCTGGGCAACGTGATCCTCGTCGTGAACGTGCTCTTGCTCTGGACGTACACCGTGTCCTGTCATTCGTGTCGTCACGTGACCGGCGGCAGGCTCAAGCACTTCTCGAAACATCCGGTGCGGTATTGGATCTGGACCCGGGTCTCGAAGCTGAACACACGGCACATGCAGTTCGCCTGGATCACGTTGGGCACCTTGGTGCTCACCGATTTCTACGTCATGTTGGTCGCCAGCAACACCATCTCGGACCTGAGGTTCGTGGGTTGATCGATTGAGGGCGCAACGCCTGTTGTGCAGCCGTTTTCAACGTTGGGAGTCGCGCCAGATGGCTGAGCCGGAACGCTACGAGTACGACGTCGTTGTCATCGGGGCGGGCGGTGCCGGCCTGCGGGCGGTCATCGAGGCCCGCGAACGCGGTTATTCGGTGGCTGTCGTGTGCAAGTCGCTGTTCGGCAAGGCGCACACGGTGATGGCCGAAGGCGGATGTGCCGCGTCGATGGGCAACGCCAACTCGAAGGACAACTGGCAGACGCATTTCCAGGACACGATGCGCGGCGGGAAGTTCCTGAACAACTGGCGGATGGCCGAGTTGCATGCAAAGGAGGCACCGGACCGCGTCTGGGAGCTCGAAACCTATGGCGCACTCTTCGATCGAACTGCAGATGGGCGGATATCGCAGCGCAACTTCGGCGGTCACACCTATCCGCGACTCGCCCACGTCGGCGACCGCACCGGGTTGGAGCTGATCCGGACGATGCAACAGAAGATCGTCTCGCTGCAGCAGGAGGACTACGCTGCCACCGGTGACTACGAGGCGCGCATCAAGGTGTTCGCCGAATGCACCATCACCGAACTGCTGAAGGACGGCGACGCCATCGCCGGGGCATTCGGCTACTGGCGTGAATCCGGTCGGTTCGTCCTGTTCGAGGCGCCGGCGGTGGTGCTCGCGACCGGCGGTATCGGCAAGTCGTTCAAGGTGACCTCCAATTCGTGGGAGTACACCGGCGACGGCCACGCGCTCGCCCTCCGGGCCGGGGCCAGCCTGATCAACATGGAGTTCATCCAGTTCCACCCGACCGGGATGGTCTGGCCGCCCAGTGTCAAGGGAATCCTGGTCACCGAGGGTGTCCGAGGCGACGGCGGGGTTCTCAAGAACACCGACGGCAAGCGCTTCATGTTCGACTACATCCCACCGGTGTTCAAGGGCCAGTACGCCGAGACCGAGGAGGAGGCCGACGAATGGCTGGCCGACAACGACAGCGCCCGTCGGACCCCGGACCTGCTGCCGCGCGATGAGGTCGCGCGGGCGATCAACGAGGAGGTCAAGGCCGGTCGAGGCACCGAGCACGGCGGCGTCTACCTCGACATCGCGTCGCGGATGCCCGCCGAGGAGATCATGCGCAGGCTGCCGTCGATGCATCACCAGTTCAAAGAACTCGCCGATGTCGACATCACCGCCGAACCGATGGAGGTCGGGCCGACCTGCCACTACGTGATGGGCGGGATCGAGGTGGACCCGGATACGGCCGCCTCACGGGTGCCGGGGCTGTTCGCGGCGGGTGAGTGTTCCGGTGGTATGCACGGTTCCAACCGGCTGGGCGGCAACTCGCTGTCGGACCTGCTGGTCTTCGGCCGGCGAGCCGGACTCGGTGCAGCGGCGTACGTCGAATCGCTGACGACGCGGCCCGCGGTCTCGGCCGACGACATCGATCGGGCGGCAGCGTACGCGCTGGCGCCCTTCGATCCGCCGGCCGAGGGGAAACCGGAGAACCCCTACACCTTGCACACCGATCTGCAGCAGGCCATGAACGATCTGGTCGGGATCATCCGGAAGGAAGCCGAGATGCAGGAGGCCGTCGGTGTACTCGCCGACCTGCGAAAGCGGCTGGGCGGCATGCAGGTCGAAGGGCATCGTCAGTTCAATCCGGGTTGGCACCTCGCGGTCGACCTGCGCAACATGCTGCTGGTCTGCGAGTGCGTGGCAAAGGCTGCGCTCATGCGCACCGAGAGTCGTGGTGGCCACACCCGCGACGATCACCCGGCGATGGATTCGAGTTGGCGCAACGCCCTGCTGGTCTGCACCGCGGAACCCGACGGGGACTCCCCGGTTCCGGAGGTCGACGTCGTACGCACGGAACAGACCCCCATGCGGCCGGACCTGATGGAACTCTTCGAGTTCCCAGAGGTCGAGAAGTACTACACAGCAGCCGAGATCGCAGGTCATCCCGGCGCCGGGGGCGAGCGAGCCGAGGGGCATTCGGAGGACTGACATGGGATACGACGCGAAGTTCCGGATCTGGCGCGGCGACACCGACGCCGGTGGTCTCGAGGACTACACGGTGGCTGTCAACGAGGGTGAGGTGGTGCTCGACATCATCCATCGGCTGCAGGCGACGCAGGCCCCCGACCTCGCGGTGCGGTGGAACTGCAAGGCGGGCAAGTGCGGATCGTGTTCGGCCGAGGTCAACGGCCGGCCGAAGCTGCTGTGCATGACCAGGATGTCCACCTTCACCGAGGACGAGGTCGTCACCGTGACGCCGATGCGCACGTTCCCGGTGATCCGCGACCTGGTCACGGATGTCTCGTTCAACTACGCGAAAGCCCGTGAGATCCAGTCGTTCACACCGCCCGAGGGACTGGCGCCGGGGGAGTATCGGATGAAGCAGGTCGACGTGCAGCGGTCGCAGGAGTTCCGCAAGTGCATCGAGTGTTTCCTGTGTCAGGACACCTGCCACGTCGTGCGCGACCACGAGGAGAACAAGCAGAACTTCGCCGGTCCGCGTTTCCTCATGCGCGTCGCCGAGCTCGACATGCATCCCCTGGATGTGGCCGAGCGACGCGATTCGGCCCGAACCGAACACGGGCTGGGCCTGTGCAACATCACGAAGTGCTGTACCGACGTCTGTCCCGAACAGATCAAGATCACCGACAATGCGCTGATCCCGCTGAAGGAACGCGTCGTCGACCGCCACTATGACCCGCTGGTGTGGCTGGGCAACAAACTGTTTCGACGGTAGTGAGCGCCGGGTCAGCGGATGCTGCGCCCGTCAGCCCGTATATCCCAACCGACGGGACACGGTGAGCGCGCCGTCTACCAGGGCGGCAGCCATCTCGTCTTGGCGTTCGTCGGACAGGTCCGCGGACAATCCGCCGATACTCAACGCCGCCACGACATTTCCCTTCCGGTCCCGAATGCATGCGCCGAGTGCGGCAACACCGGGCGTCACGTCCCCGACACTGACCGAGTATCCCCGCCGACGTGTCTCGACGAGCCGGTCCCGCAGCTCGTCCTCGGTGATCTCGTCGCCGGCCGGCGTCAACATGGGTCCCGACTCCAACACCTGGGGCAGGGCCGTGTCCTCGAGTTCGGCCAGCATCGCGACGGGCGCCCCTCCCAGGTACAACGGCAACGACCTGCCGACGGTCAGCACCATCACCCGGATCGGCTGGCTGCTCTCGATCATGTCGAGACACACCGCGCGGGCACCATCGGGGACGAGTAGGTACACGTGTTCGTCGAAGCGCGCGGCCAGTTCCGACATCACGTGACTGGCCTCGGTCCGCAGGTCGAAGCTGCCCAGGACCGCCGAGGCCAGTTCGAAGACCCGCAGCGTGAGCCGGTAGTCGGCGGAGCGGGTCCGTTCGACCCAGCCCGCGACCTCGAGGGTGCTGAGGATTCGGTACATCGTCGTCCTGCTGTACCCGCACTTCTTCATCAGGTCCGCCAGCGACAGCTCGGAGCGGTCACCTTTGAAGGCCTCGAGGACGTCGACCGCCTTGATGATGGAAGCGATGTGGTTCTTCGGGTCGATCTCGACGGATCGGTCGCGCTGGACTGTCACGGTGGTCTCCTCGCGAATGATTGAGTGCGACTGAGTAATTCGGCACTCTATGGGTCGGGTGGCGGGGCGGAATGCATCGTCGGGTCCAGCTGGGTCCGAGTGCTGCCACACACCTGGGTCGTGTTGTGATGGTTGACACAGATACTTAGCCATGCAATTGTTCCGTATGGCGCACACGCTATCCGGATTCCGGACACCGAGTCAAGGCCCGGAGGTCCTCGACATCAACGAGAATTCGCCCGGGACTCTCGTGATCCTGGCCGCCGACGGGCCCGCGCGGGTCGTCGTGCCGGGCACGGATCGGCGGGCCGAGACGTTCGAGGCACCGGGTTGGGAACTGCTGGACTCGTTTGTGAAGCGGTTCGCACCCGACGTGGCCGCCGACCTGTCGACGCGGTTCGCCGAGACGGTCGCCGAGTGGGAGGCGGCACCGACGCGCGTGACCTATTCGGCTGTCAACGGTCGCGACGTCCTGATCGGACTCTCCTATCAGACCTCGCCCGACGAGGTTCTCGGCGCGGTCTGGCGCGGGCTGTGTACGTCACTGGTGCGGGTGCTGAACGATGCCGGCATCGACGTACCGGTCCGGGTCGAATCGGATCATCCCGGAACGCAGGTGCTCGTCGACCGCCTCCGGGCATTCGGGGTGCGCGTGGCAGGCGCCGCAGACGAACTGGTGCGAGATCCGGCCGCCTCTCACCGACTCGAGGTCGACCGTCTCGCGCTCCGCGTGGCGGCTGTCGCCGAAGGGGTGACCCGATGAGTCGCTCGGTCGTGATCGGTGTCGACAAGGGGACGAGTTCGCTGAAGACGATCGCCGTCGACCTCGCCACCGGTGAGCTCGTGGCCGAATGCGGTGCCCGGACGCCCAGCTTCTACCCGACCGCGGGGCGTCACGAGGAAGACCCGGAGACAACCTGGGCGACAGTGGCATCCACCATCAAAGCGGTCGTCGGAGCGCTCGATCCGAGGACCTCGATCGCAGCGATCGGTGTCACCGGACACATGGGCGGTCTGTGGGCCCTGGGTGCCGACGGTGAACCGGTGGGCCGGGCCATCTGCTGGCCCGACGCGCGCGCCACGGCCGTCCTCGACGAAGTCGGCGACCGGGGACTGCTCGATGCGCTCTTCGACATCAGTGGCAACGCGCTGATCCCGGGAACCCCGTATCCCCTGCTGGCATGGCTCAAACGTGCCGAACCGGAGCGGTATCACGGCATCAGGCATTTCTTCATGGCCAAGGACTACGTGAACTACCGGCTCACCGGTGTGGTGGCCACCGAGGAGTCCGATCTCTCGTTCGCGCCCTGCGATTTTCGGGGCCGGCGCAAGTCCGAGGAGTTCTTCGCCGCTTTCGGTATCGAGGAGATGTCGGCACGGTTGCCCGAAGTCGGGGTCAGCGACGGGCTTCTCGGCACGGTCACCGCCGAGGCGGCCGCCGAGACAGGACTACCGGTGGGAACCCCGGTCTGTGCCGGCACCGGCGATGCGACGGCCAACATGATCGGCATCGGCGCCGCACACGACGGCCAGGCCGTCACGACCATCGGCACGAGTCTGATGAACGGCACATCCACCGACCACCCGCTCCTCGAACCGGCGGGGGTCGGGTTCGGCTTCCTCATGCCCGAGAACCGTTGGCAGCGCCAGATCACCAACTCCGGAGGAGGAACCCTGTGTCTGGACTGGGTCATCAACACCTTCTGCCCCGCCGAGGTCGATCGGATCGCCCGCGGTGCGACCACTCTCGGTGAAGTCGTGCGGGGCTTCGCGGCAGCCGCCGAACCAGGTTGTCGTGGCTTGGTTTTCCATCCCTACCTCAACACTGCAGGCGCCACGGCCCCGTTCCTGGACGTCAACGCGCGCGGCAGCTTCGTCGACCTGCGCGGCGACACCACGCCCGCCGAGCTCGTCCGAGCGGTCATGGAGGGCACCGCGCTGTCGGTCCGAGATTGCTACGCGGCGATGCCGGTGCAGATCGACGAGATCCGTCTGACCGGTGGCGGCGCGCGCAGTGTCGAATGGAGCCAGATCATCGCCGACGTGCTGCAGAAGACGATCGTGGCTCCTGATGTCCCGGAGTCGGGGGCGCTCGGGGCGGCCATGCTCGCGGCCGTGGCCACCGGCCAGTACACAGACCTCGACACCGTCACCGCCCGCCTGGTCCGGCCCGGGCGCGTGCATGAACCCGATCCGGCGACCGGCGCCCTGTACGACGACGCGTTCGCGGTCTATCGAGCGGTTCTCGAGCCGCTGCGTGAGGTCTGGGCCGCCACTGCCGACACTGACCACCTGTCCCCGGCCTGACCGGCCGCCACCCTTCTCGACCCCCGAAACGGAGAACTCGTGCCCGTCATCAGGACCGTGCTCGGCGACATCGCCCCGGAGAATCTCGGAGTGACCCTGTGCCATGAACACCTCTTCACCAAACCGCCGAAGTGGGCGCAGGACAAGGACCCCGACATGGTGCTCGACCGTGTCGACGCGGCCATCGCCGAAGTGGCGGACTTCGATGGACTGGGCGGCGGGGCGCTGATCGAGATGACAACGGCCGACTACGGCCGCAACGCATCCGGGTTACTCGCCGTGGCGAAGGCCTCCAACGTGCACATCGTCAGTGCAAGTGGTTATCAGAAGGGGATCTACTACCCGGATACGGTCGCGACCGAATCGGTCGACGAGATCGCCGCGCGGTTCGTCGCCGATGTGACCGCCGGAACCGACAACACCTCGGCGCTTGCCGGCGTGATCAAATTCGGCACGTGTCGCACGGACGAGATCCGCGACGACGAGCGGAAGGTCCAGCAGGCAGTCGCCAGCGCGCATCTCATGACCGGCGCGCCGATCTCCACGCACTGCCAGGCCGGTACTCTCGGCGACTTGCAGGCGAACGGGTTCGCCGACCTGGGCGTCGACCCCGACCACGTCCTCATCGGGCATCTGGACCGCAACCTCGACTACGGCTACCTCCGTGAGGTCGCCCGGACCGGCGTGTGGCTGGGTTTCGATCACTGGACCAAACCCAAGTACCCCTCCGATGAGATTCGCGTCGACTACGTCCGGCGCCTTGTCGACGAGGGCTTCACCAAGATCATGGTCTCGGGCGATCTGGGCCGTCCGTCCTACCAGCCCCACCACGGGGGAGGACCAGGATTCGCGGGTTTGCTGAAGCAGATTCGCGATCGCCTGCCCGCCGACATCGCCGAGCGGGTCTTCGTGGAGAACCCGCGCGAGTTCTTCGCGTTCACCCCGCGGCAGGGACAGGCATGAGCTCCCCGGCGGGCACGGCCGCTGCCGAGTCGGGGACCCACGTGTCGACCCGAGGTGTGCTGTTCGATCTGGACGGCACGCTCATCGACTCGAGATTCGCGATCATCGAGGCGTATCGAGCGACGTTCGAGAACCAACTCGGACGGCCTCTGCCCGGGGAACTCGAGGACCCGAGCGCCTTGATGGCGCCACGTCCGCCCGAGATCTTCGCCAGGTGGTCCGACGGCGATCCGCTCGAACTCGAGAACGCGTATGGCGCACACTACATCTCGAGTGCGTATACACGAGTGACCGCCTACCCGGGACTGCGCGAGACGCTGGGCGAGCTCGCCGACCGGGACGTCACCGTCGGCATCGTCACGAACAAGCGGATGAGTCGGGTGGAGAGAGATCTCGAGTACCTCGCGATCGACGTCGACCTGTTCGCGACCATCGTCACCGCCGACGACACGCAAGAACGCAAGCCGCATCCGGCCCCGGTTCTACTCGGACTGGAGCGGACCGGGCTCGACCCGGCCCATACCTGGTACATCGGTGACGGCCCTCAGGACATTCGGGCCGGGGCCGCCGCGGGCACCCGAACGATGGGTGCCACCTACGGATATTACGGACACGACACACTCGCCGATCACGAACCCGATCACCTCCTCGACACCTTGGGCGACCTGCTGACACATCTCTAGTTCATCCATCCGGTTCGGCGCGGTTGTGCGCTGATCCGTCATCAATGCTGCGCCACAACATCTCTCGGTTCAGCGACCAATCGATTCACCCGCCCGCACGGTGGGTGCTCCTGAACGGATACTCTGATGACCCAACTTCTGCCTGCCCGAAATCGGGCGTTCACCTCGGTCGCCGAGGTCGACGACCTCGTCGACGCCGAGGACATCAAGACCCGCAGACACAAACTCATGCTGGTGCTCGGACTCGCCGGCATCGCCTTCGAGGCGTACTTCCTCGCGGTGTTGAGTTCCGGTACCGCACCGATGAGTGAGCAGCTCAACCTCGACGCCAACGGTGTGGGCCTGGTCAGCGCCTACGGCTACGTCGCAACGCTCATCGCGGCCGCGACATGTGGCCTGCTCGCCGACCGCTACGGACGCGTCCGGATCATGGTGGTCGCCAAGGTCGTCGCCGTCATCGCCGCGCTGATGATGGCTGCGGCACCGAGTTTCGCGATGCTCGTCCTCGCACGCTGTATCGCCGGCGCCGCCTACGGAGTCGACCTGGGCGTCGCGATGGCCTACCTGTCGGAGAATCTGCCCAAGAAGCGTCAGTACCTGCTCAACTTCTGGCAGGCCCAGTGGTACATCTCGACCGTCGTCGCGCTGGCCATCGTCCTGGGTCTCTACCACCTCGATGTCGGACTGAGCATCTGGCGCTGGGGACTGGTCACCGCCGCCGTCTTCGCCTTCGTCGTCGCCATCGCTCAGTTCGCCCTCATGCCCGACAGCCCGCGCTGGCTCGCCAAGAAGGGCAGGCTCCCCGAGCTGACCACGTCGCTGAAGGCGATGTACGGGATCGATGCCACCTACCCCACCGGACACCTCGACGCAGCCATCGAGGAGCCGAAGAAGGAGCGACGATTCACCGAACTGTTCAGCACGCGTTTCCGGGCGAGGACCGTCCTGGCGAACGTGGTCACCATGATGCAGGCACTGCAGTACTACGCCGTTGCCTACTACCTGCCGGTCATCGCGCTCAGCCTCTTCGGTGACAATTTCGGCGAGGCGACCTTCGGTTCGATCGTGTTCAACGTGTTCGGCATCGTCGGCGGTATCGCCTCGATCTGGGTGGCCTCGAAGCTGGGCGCGAATGGTGCTGCCAGATACGGCTTCCTGGCAGTCGCCGCGATGATCCTGGTCCTCGGCGTGTTCTTCGACTCGCTGCCCATCCTGCTCGCGTTCATCGTCCCCGCGATGTTCATCTTCTTCCACTCGGCGGGACCCGGTGCGTCCGGTCTGACGATGGCGGCCATGGCTTATCCGTCCGATCTGCGCGGCCGCGGCGGTCAGCTGGCCACGATCTCGCAGAGTATCGGCGGCATCGTCGGTCTCTACGCCTTCCCGCGGATGTCGGAATCGCTCGGGCTGTCCACGACCATCACGATCTTCGTCGCGGTGCCGCTGATCGGCGCGGCCATCTGCATGCTCATCCGCTGGGAACCCTTCGACACCACCCACGACGCCAACGAGATCGCCGCCGCGGAGGGCGACATGGCCGTCCGCGAGGTGTCCGGACGATGAGTACCGGACGTGTGACCGCACCCGGATCGGTCGTGCTGATCACCGGCGGGGGACAGGGCCTCGGCCTCGCGATGGCGCGGAGGCTGCATGCCGATGGTCATCGCGTGGTCGTCGCCGACATCGACGCCGGCCGGGCCGATCAGGCCGCCGCCGACGTCTCGGGGACCGCACTGGTGGTCGATGTGACCGATGACGACTCGGTGCGTCGAGGTGTCGAGTCGATCCGGCGAACTCACGGCCGGCTCGACACCTTGATCAACAACGCCGGGATCATCTCCCGCACCAATGCCGAGGAGATCGATTCCGGGCGTTGGCAGGCCGAACTCGATGTCCATCTCGGCGGCACGATGAGGTGCAGCCGGGAGGCGTTCGACCTGCTGCGCGAGTCGCCGACCGCTTCGATCATCAACCTCGCCTCGGTGGGGTCCACATTCGGTCTGCCACACCGACTGGCCTACACCGCAGCCAAATCCGGGGTTCTCGGTATCACCCGAACACTGGCTGCGGAATGGGGGCCGCACGGTATCCGGGTCAACGCGGTGGCGCCCGGTTACATCGACACCGGCATGATGCGCTCGGGCATCGAGTCCGGAACGCTCGACGAACGGCGCCTACTGAGCCGGACCCCGTTGCGGCGGTTCGGATCTCCCGACGAGGTCGCTGCCGCCGCCTCGTTCCTCGCCTCGACCGATGCCTCGTTCGTCACCGGCACCGTGCTGCGGGTCGACGGCGGCATCACCATCGACGGCACATTCCACTCGGCCGACGCCGAACTGACCAGAGAGGGCACCTGAGACATGCTCGTGCACAACGAGGTCGACCAACCATCGACCACCGATATCGCCGACACCGCCTTCCGGCTGCGGGCCACGATGATGCGGATGGCGGCCGACAAGGGGGAGGGATACATCGCCCAGGGACTCGGCATCGCAGATCTGCTGGCAGTGATCTACTTCCGACAGCTGCGGTTCGATCCGAAGGTCCCCGATTCGCCCGGACGCGACCGGTTCTTGATGTCCACCGGCCATTATTCGATCGCACTGTATGCGGTGCTGGCCGAACTGGGCATCCTGACCGAGGAGCAGATCGCCGACTACGGCCTCAACGGCAGCGAGCTGCCGATGAGCACCTTCGACGAGACCCCGGGAGTCGAGATCACCGGTGGTTCGCTGGGCCACGGTCTCGGTCAGGCCGTCGGGATGGCGCTGGGGCTGCGCCTCGACGGCGGCGATCAGAAGATCGTCGTCGAGCTGTCCGACGGAGAGCTGCAGGAGGGTTCGACCTGGGAGTCGGCGATGTCCGCGGCCAGCTTCGGTCTCGGCTCCATCACCGCGGTCGTGGACTGCAACGGAATCCAGGCCGACGGTCCGATCGTGCTGAACATGGAACCGATCGCGGCCAAGTGGTCCGCATTCGGGTGGGCCGTCGAGGAGGTGGACGGTAACGACATCACCGCGATCACAGCAGCGCTCGACGCGCTGGCGGCCGCGCCCGATGACGTTCCCCGCGTGCTGATCGCGCGCACCACACCGGGAACGGGTGTACCCACCCTGGTGGCCCGGGAACGGGCCCACTTCGTCCGCGTCGACGACACCGAGTGGGCCGGATTGATCGCGGAACTGGAGGAGAATCGTGGCTGAGCTGAAGAACCGCGCGGGCGGCATGGGTGAGATCGCCGAGGTCGAGGGACCTTATGAGCGCGCGCCGTTCGGCACCGAACTCGCCGAACTCGGTGCACGCGACGAGCGGATCGTCGGGCTGAGTGCCGACATGTCCAAGTACTCCGACATCATCCCGTTCCGGGATCGATTCCCGGAGCGCTACTTCAACGCCGGGATGGCGGAGCAGAACGCCGTGATGATGGCGGCCGGGCTGGCGAAGGTCGGCAAGGTCGCGTTCTGCGCGACGTACGCGGCGTTCCTGACCCGCCGGGCGCTCGACTTCATCGCGGTGTCGTGCGCTCACAGCAAGGCCGACGTGAAGATCGTCGCCGGATCGCCCGGATTGGTGAATCCGTATGGTGCGACCCACCAGTCGCTCGAGGACCTGGTCGTGATGCGTGCCATTCCCGACCTGACCGTCATCGATCCCTGCGACGCGGTGGAACTCCGTCACGTGATCCGCGCCGCCGCGGCGACTCCGGGTACCTTCTACATCCGCAATCTGCGCGGCAAGGTGCCGGTCGTCTTCGACGAGAACGACTTCGACTTCGAGATCGGGCGGGCGCGCATGCTGCGGCCGGGCCGCGACGTCGCGGTGATCGGCACCGGATTCATGACGGCACGGGCGCTGAAGGCCGCCGAGGCCGCTGAAGCGGCCGGGGTGTCGACGGCGGTCTTGCACGTCCCGACCATCAAGCCCCTCGACACCGACGCGATCGCCGCCGTCGCCGCAGACGTCGGTCGGATCGTGACCGTCGAGAACGGGCTGCGGTCCGGCGGTCTCGGCACCGCGGTTGTGGAGACCCTCGCCGATCGCGGGATCTCGGTGCCGGTCACCAGGATCGGTCTCGGGGATCGGTTTCACCCCTGCGGTTCTCAGGGCTACAACGAGGCGCTGTTCGGGCTCGACGAGCCCGCCATCACCCGCGCGGTCATCACCGGCGAATGGCATCACGCGTGAGCGCCGTCCTCGACGGGCTCGGCGTCGTTCGCTCGGTGCGCCGCTTTGCGGCTCCTGGCCAGTACCTGCAGGGGCCCGGTGTGCTCGACGATCTCGGTGCGGTGGTGGCCGACGTCGGCACCGCGCCGATCGTCGTGATCGATGCCGCGGTTGCCGACCTGTTCGGCTCGAGGGTGCAGGCGTCGCTGGCGAGCGCCGGATTGCGCGCCCAGGTCCTGCCGGTGTCCGGTCCGGTGACCAGGAACGCGATCGCCTCCACCCTCGACCTGGTCACGGGAGGCGGTGACGTCGTCGTAGGCATCGGCGGTGGCAAAGCCCTGGACATCGCCAAGGGGGTTGCCGCGCACCTGGACCGACCGATGGTCTCGGTACCCACGGTCGCCTCCAACGACGGACCGACGGCGAGTGTGTTCGCGTTGTACGACGAACTCGGCCGCCTCTCCGAGTTGGGACGGCTGCCGACCAATCCGGCTGCGGTGCTCGTCGACACCGCGGTGATCGCCAAGGCGCCGATCCGGTTCCTGATCTCCGGGGTCGGGGACGCGCTGGCAAAACGGTACGAGGCGCGGTCGTGCGCCCGCGGGAGTGGCGTCACCACGCAGGGAACCCGGCCACTCGCCATCGGCGAGGTCATCGCGACAGGGTGTTCCCGAATCCTGCTGCGCGACGGAGAGACCGCGATCCGCGACGCGATCGCGGGCAGCGTCACCCCCGAACTCGAGGCAGTCGTCGAGGCGGTGATCCTGTTGTCGGGCATCGGTTATGAGAACGGCGGACTCTCGATCGCGCACTGCATGACTCGCGGTCTACAGGTCGGGCGCGGCTCGGCGAGGCATCTTCACGGCTACCACGTCGCCTACGGACTGCTGGTGCAGTTGGCGCTCGAGGACGACGCGGAGGTCGACCGTGGTGAGATACGCCGTTTCCTGACCGCGGTCGGCCTGCCGACGCGGCTCGCCGACCTCGACATGGCCGATCCCTCCGCCGCCGAGATCGAGGCTCTGGCAGTCGCCGCCGCGTCGGCACCGCACGTGGCGAACACCTGGGTCGACGCCTCGGCCGCCAGTATCATCGCAGCCATCAGGCAGGTGGAACAGGAGGCGGACACCGGTGACAATTGACGGGCAACGGCATTCGGGATCCCCGCGGGCGACTCCGGCTGACTTCACCTTCACCGAACTCAGCCCGGCATCCTTCCTGGACCGTGCCGCAACCGCCTTCGCCGACCGCACCGCGATCGTCGACGGCGACCGTTGCATCGATTACGCCGAACTCCACCAGCGGGTGGGCCGACTGACCGCCGTTCTCGACGGACTCGGGGTCGGCGCAGGCGACCGGGTTGCCGCGCTGTGCACCAACTCGCACGTGATGCTGGAGCTGCACAGCGCGGTGCCTGCGCACGGATCGGTGCTGGTGCCGTTGAACATTCGGCTCGCCGAGCCCGAGTTGGTCTACATCCTGGAGCACAGCGGCGCGACCCTTCTCGTCGCCACCGTCGAGTTCGCCGATCTGGCACGTGCCGTCGCCGCCGAGGTGGGTATCCGCCTGGTGATCGGCGGGTCGGCGGACGGCGCCGACGAGTACGAGGCCCTCCTCGCCGAGGCCGGAGAGCCGGTCCGGCGGACGCCGGACGAGCGAGGCCTGCTCGCCATCAACTACACGTCGGGGACGACCGGCCGGCCGAAGGGCGTCATGTACCACCATCGCGGTGCGTACCTGCAGTCCGTGGCGATGGCGTATCACTCCGGTCTGGGACCGGGATCGAAATACCTGTGGACGCTGCCGATGTTCCACTGTGACGGTTGGTGTTTCACCTGGGCGGTGATCGCCGCGGGCGGTACGAACGTCTGCCTGCGGAGCATCGACACCGCACAGATCTGGCGCCACCTCGTCGACGACGGGGTGACCCATTTCAGTGCGGCGCCCACCGTGCTCACCATGATCGCCGAAGACGCATCGGCCGCTCGGCTCGAACGCGTCGTTCAGGCTGCCACCGGAGGTGCGCCACCATCGCCCGCGCTCCTCGCCCGGATGGCCGGACTCGGCATCGAGATCACCCATCTCTACGGCCTGACCGAGACCTTCGGGCCGATCGTGGTGAATCAGTGGCAGCCCCAATGGGATGACGCCACCGACGACGAACGTGCCGTCCGCAAGGCGCGGCAGGGGATCGGGAACATCGTGGCCGGCCGGGTTCGCGTGGTGTCCGACGGAGGACAGGATGTCCCGGCCGACGCCGAGACCATCGGTGAGCTGGTCGTCCGCGGCAACAACGTCATGCTCGGCTACTACCGCGATCCCGAGGCCACCGCGGCGGCCACGATCGACGGCTGGCTGCGCACCGGCGATCTCGCGGTGATGCACTCCGACGGCTACGTCGAGATCCGGGACCGCAGCAAGGACGTCATCATCTCCGGCGGCGAGAACATCGCCTCGGTCGAGGTGGAGCGAGTGCTCGACGGGCACCCCGACGTCGTCGAGTCCGCGGTCGTCGGCCGGCGCGATGAACGCTGGGGGGAGGTGCCGATCGCCTATGTCAGCGTGCGGGCCGGAGCCACGGTGACCGCCGGTGAGCTCATCGACTTCGCGCGCGGAACCCTCGCCCGGTTCAAGGTGCCCAAGGAGATCGTGTTCGCCGACCTGCCGAAGACCTCGACGGGCAAGATCCAGAAGAACGTACTCCGCGGCCGCGGGTGATCCGGTGTTCGCTTGGGCCCCGACGACCATGGCGTGACGTTGCCAACGAGCACTGTTACGCTCGCCGTTGACATTGTCACTCGTGGATAGGTACGCACACCATGGCCGAACGGTCCTCTTGGGAAGACGACGATCTCAGCGCGCTGCGCGATCTGGCTCGCAGTTTCTGCGAAAAGGAGATCAAGCCGAACGCCGAGAAGTTCATCGAACAGCACCACGTCGACCGCGACCTGTGGAACAAGGCCGGCGAGCTCGGCCTGCTCTGCATGTCCATCCCCGAGGAGTACGGCGGCGGCGGGGGCACCTTCGCCCATGAGGCCGTGCTGATCGAGGAGCAGGCGCGCGTCGCCGACAGCTCCTGGGGTGTCAGCCTGCACAACGGCATCGTTGCGCACTACATCCTCGAATACGGCTCGGAGGAGCAGAAGACCACCTGGCTGCCGAAGATGGCCAGCGGCGAGGCCGTCGGCGCCATCGCGATGACCGAGCCGGGTACCGGGTCTGACCTGCAAAGCGTCAAGACCAAGGCCATCAAGCAGGGTGACGAGTACGTCATCGACGGCTCGAAGACGTTCATCACCAACGGCAGCCAGGCCGACATCATCATCGTCGTCGCCAAGACCGACATCTCCGAGGGTGCCAAGGGCATCTCCCTCATCCTGGTCGAGGCCGAGCGGGACGGATTCCGTCGCGGCCGGGTGCTCGACAAGGTCGGCCAGCGCGGGCAGGACACCTCGGAACTGTTCTTCGACGGTGTGCGTGTCCCCACCTCGAACCTCCTCGGCGCCGAGGAGGGACAGGGATTCGTTCAATTGATGCAGCAGCTCCCGCAGGAGCGGCTCATCATCGCGGTGGCGTCGGTCGCGGGTATGGAGAAGGCAGTTGCCGAGACCATCGCCTACACCAAGGACCGCACGGCTTTCGGCCGGCCGATCTTCAGCTTCCAGAACACCAAGTTCAAACTCGCCGAGGCGGCCACCGAGACGCGCATCGGACGCGTGTTCGTCGACGACTGCATCACCAAGCACCTCAAGGGTGAGCTCGACATCCCGACCGTGGCGATGGCCAAGTGGTGGACCAGCGATCGCGCCATGGTGGTTGCCGATGAGTGCCTACAGCTGTTCGGCGGCTACGGCTACATGAACGAGTACCCGATCGCGCGGCTCTGGGCCGACAACCGCGTGCAGAAGATCTACGCGGGCACCAACGAGATCATGAAAGAGATCATCGCGCGCACCCTCTGACGCGAGCGCCCTCGACGCGGCTACGGCCCCGATGACCTGGTCACCGGGGCCGTAGCCGTCGCTACCGTCGCGGTGCGGATGGCGGTCCGGTGCTGTGATCAAGTCGATGATTCCTCGGCGGGCAAAACGGATATACGGGAGGTCCGGGGCCCGGTTGTTCGAGAGGGGAATCAGAACTGATGACGAGACAGCCATCGCGTCGCGTGACCATTGCGGAGCTCGTATGACCCCGGGTCACCGCGTTCCTGTCGATGGGCCGCCGGTGGATGGGCGGACACGACACTACGGCGAGTTCTACGGCGTCTCCGAGCCGCCGGTGCCCGACGACCGGGAGCTGCTCGTCGTCTGGGGGAATTGTCAGGCCGAAGCCTTGCGGATCGTGGTGTCGAGCTCCCCGGATCTTCCGTTCCGGACCGTTCGCGTCCCGCCTGTTCACGAACTCGAGACGACCGACATCGTCCGGGTCGAGGACCTCCTCCGCAGAGCCGCCGTCATCGTGTCCCAACCGGTGCGCGCCGGCTATCGGGGACTGCCCATCGGTGGACCCGACCTGGCCGACATGGCGCCCTCGGCGTCGGTCATCGTGTGGCCGGTCATCCGCTACGGCGGCTTGTACCCCTTCCAGGTCATCGCCCGACATCCCGCCCAACCGTCCGCGGTACCCGCCGCTGTGCCGTATCACGATCTCCGAACGGTCCTCGCGGTGAGGGACGACCGCCAACGCTTCGACGAATGGGACGTCGACGTCGCGGCCGACCGCTTACGAGAGGCAGCACAGTGGAGTGTGCGCCAACTCGAGGTCCGCGAGCGCCGCAACTGTGACATCGGGATCTCCGACATCCTGCTCGAAGCCGGGTCCGGCGCCGCCCATACGATCAACCATCCTGGAAACCGGGTCTTGCTGGCCCTTGGCGCCCGAATCCTCGACGCACTCGGGGCGTCGGCACCGGTCCCACCGTCGCGCGAGCTGCTCGGCAACATCCGAACGCCGTTGCAACGACGGGTGATCGATGCGCTCGATATCGAGGCTTCCCCGCGGACGTCCTGGGACGTCGACGGCACTGTGGTGACCGAAGAGGATGTCCACCGCCGTCAGATGCACTGGTACGCCGAGCATCCCGAGTTCATCGATGCCGTCCTGGATCGATACGGCGAACTCATCGAGATCTTGGGACTGTCATGACGCGGCCGGTCGGTCACCTCCTCGTCGGACCCCGGTCGCACGGTGTGGTGCGGTATGCCCAATCGGTCTTCGATGCGGTGATCGCCGAGGGTGCCGATCACCGGCTCGCGCACATGCGTACACGCTGCGCCGGCATCCCTCCGGGTCTGACTGACTGCGCGCTCGTGCACATCCACGTGACCGATCGCCTGTTCGGACGTAACCCATCGCGAGCACGCGACAACCTGCTGGGCATGATCGCAGCACTTCGCCGGCCGGTCTCGGTGACGTTGCACGACCTACCCCAACCCTCGGATGGACGAGCGATGCAGGCACGCATCGAGTTCTTCCGATCGGTGGCCCGAGCCGCGACGGGTGTGATCGTGTCGAGCCGGCACGAGGCCTCGCTCTTCGCCGAACACGTCGACGCGTCGATCGACCCGGAGGTGGTTCCGCTGATGTTCGACACGGTTCGTGTCGACAAGCCCTCGGAGTCAACCGAATTGACCGTCGGTGTGCTCGGCTACCTCTATCCCGGGAAGGGGCATCTGGAGACGCTGCAGGCGATGTCCGGTCTGGATCCGTCCATCGGCTTCGTGGCGCTCGGCACTCCGTCACCCGGCCATGAGGATCTCGCCGACGACCTCGCCAAAGTCGCCGCGGACATGGGGCGGCGATGCACGATCACGGGCTATCTGACCGACGACGAACTCCGCCGGGCGTCGGCCGAGGTCACGGTGCCCGTCGCCTACCACCGGCACATGTCGGCATCCGGTTCGATCAACTCCTGGATCTCCGCAGGGCGCAAGCCGCTGGTCCCGCACACCGTCTACACCGAGGAACTCGCTGCTCGATCGCCGGGCGTGTTGACGATGCACGCCAACGACGACGGTGCGCTGCGGGCCGCCATCGAGCGTGCGTTCCGGCGTCCCACGGACACCTGGATCGATCCGGAGGTGACCCCGTCGCCCACGGTTGCCGATGTCGGCCGAACTCACGATCGCCTGTTGCAGCGGTGGAGTGCGTGAGCGTCATCAGACTCGACGACGGTCGGACCATCGTGCCCGACAACCGTTGGGACCTCGTCGCCGACACCTCGTCGACGCCGCTGGTGAGTGTGGTGATCCCGTACTACAACCAGCCACGCCAACTCGCGCTCGTTCTCGAGGCGTTGACGGCGCAGTCCTACCCGGCTGATCGACTCGAGGTGGTGGTCGCCGACGACGGCTCGTCCCTTTCGCCGGATGTGAGCGCGTGGACATCCCGATTGACCATCACGGTGATGTCGCAGGAGGACAAGGGCTTTCGGGCGGCCGCCGCCCGCAATCTGGGAGTCGCGGCGTCGAGCGGATCGGTGTTGTGTTTCCTCGATGCCGACACGGTTCCGACCGCCGACTACATCCGCCGGGCGGTCAGGTTGCCGGCTGCGGCGCCCGACGCACTGGTGGTCGGGCGGCGTAAGCACGCCGACCTGAGTCAGGTCGCCCCGGACTCGGTGGTCGAGTGGATGTCGGACAGAAGCCAACTCGAGCGTTCGCACGACTGCGAACCCGGGTGGCTGGTCGACGCGTACGACCGTACGTCGGACCTCCTGGCCCCGGCCTGGGACGGCTACAAGTATCTGATCAGCGCGGTGATGACCTGCAGCCGTGACCTATTCGACGACGTGGGCGGATTCGATCCGTCGTTCGTCCAGTACGGGGGCGAGGACTGGGAGTTCGCGAACCGGGCCTTCATGATGGGCGCGGTGTTCGCACACGAACCCCGTGCGGTCGCATGGCACGATGGTCCCGATTGGGCCGAGCGTTCGGTGCCCGAACGGATCTCGGCGAAGAACGCCGAAGCCCTTGCACTGGCCCCGCTCGTCACCGACCCGGCGGCCAGGACCGCCGGACTGTGGTACGCGATCCCGGACTTCGTCGTGCTGGTGTCGACGGACGGTCACACCCCGGCATCGCTGATGCAGACGATCGCCGGTGCGCTCCATGGGGTGGATGGTGCCGTCTGGCTCGACGGCCAAGGCGCCGACGCGCTGCTTGCCCAGCTGCGCGTGCACGATTCGCGAATCCGGATCGGTGACCCGGGCGCATCGACGTTGTCGCGGTGCAGGTTTGTCGTCGAGGTCGCCGGGCCCGTCGTCTTCTCCGGTGAGTCCCTCGCGCTGCTCGCCGCTCATGTGGCGCCGGGGGAGTGCGGTCGGGTGACGGTGGACTTCGACGGATCACCGTCGGCGTCGGTGACGCTCACGGCGTCCCGGGCACGGCACCGGGTCCGACGTTGGTCGGCCCACGCCGATGTGAACGCCGATGAGCTCCTGGGCCGACTGTTCGGGGTGCGGACCGTGCATCACGACCGTGTCGGCATCGCTGTTGCCGACGGGGAACCGGAGTTGTCCTGGTGAGCGACGAGCCGGCGTGTCTGGTGCCCCCGGTCAGACTCGAACTGACACTGGACGGGTTTTGAATCCGTTTCCCCTAACCCATTATTACGCGGACTATGCACAGGTTAAGATGGCGGTTTATGCTACTCGGCACCGTGGGCTTGCACGAGAATTCCGGTCTCGTCGTCCGCGTCGATGATTCTCTGCTGTGCCGGCAGCGAGCCTCACTCTCCATGACGTGCGTCCGTCGACAGCGCTGCGCACGGGCCCGTTCACAACGGCGGCGCGTTCGCTGAGCTGGTTGAGCATGGAACCCGGAGCAATCGCGTCGAGAAGACTGACAGTCCCCAGGATCGGTACGGTGATCCGCCCACCGAGTTCAGCTAGGCCGCCGGTGGAGTTGCGTTGAAAGCTGCGACCGGTGGCATCTCTGAGGTACACACACCGGTGTGCCGTTGGGGAGGGCGACGCGCCATTGTGAGGTAGGGCCGTGCCACCAGAGGAATTGCTAGAACGCCGAACAATAATCCGTCCACCGGCCCGCACGACGGCTTCGGTCCCTGGGCGGGAGCGTGGGGACACCTGCGAGACCGGGCGGAGCAGCAGGGCACTTGGCATCCCGCGCGGGCGTACACCATTCGTATGAATCTGCGGCTCAGCGCTTTCCGGTAAGCAGATTGTCTGTAAAATTTTAATGCCTCGTCTAGGTTCCGTCGGCCGCCGTAGCACTGGTGGGTAGGGGCGCATCCGCGGCAAACGCACTGATCCCCTCGAATGGAGACAAACGTGAGTAACCCTTTCGACGACGAGGATGCGTACTTCCACGTCCTGGTTAACGACGAAGAGCAGTACTCGCTGTGGCCAGCCTTCGCCGAGGTGCCTAATGGCTGGTCCGTGGTCATCCGCAAGAGTTCCCGCGGCGAGTGCATGGAGTACATCAACGCGAATTGGACGGATCTGAGACCTAGGTCGCTGCGGGAGGCGATGGCCCCGAGCGGTTCGACATCGCGGCGTTGAATTCATCCAACGGCCCGCTGCTCGACGTGATCGCCGATCCCGCGCCGCAACGACGCTGGAAGCTCACCGCCGCGCAGCGCTCAATTTGGACCGCGCAGCGGATGTGGCCCGATGTCTCGTTCGCGATCGCCCTCTACCTAGACATCGGTGGCGCTGTCAATTTGGACCGCCTGTCCGCGGCTGCGGCAGCAGCCAACGCTCGATGTGGACTAATGTCCGTCAGGCTCGGAGTATTCCACGGTGAGCCGTATTGGGTGGCCGACGCCACCCTTCCACGGCAGGTCGAATGTCTTGACCTCAGGGACTCGGATAGCCCGTTTGACGATGCGCAAGCGTGGATGGCGGACGAATATCGGACACCCATTGACGTCGCGGTGACCGGACTGCTCAAACTGACCTTGTTGCGCATATCGGACAACCGGTCCTTCTTCTACGTCCGCTGCCATCATGCCGTACTCGACGGATTCGGTGCCAGGAACCTTATCGAGGAGGTTCTTGAGACATACTCGCGGACGAGTGACATCGGGGTCCCCGAGGTTGTGGACTACAGCGGCTTCGATGAACTACTTCGGTCTGAGGCCGCGTACGACGTCTCACAGCGTTGGGAGCGGGACGCCGAGTACTGGAACAGCGTTCTGTCTGCTAGCCCGGACGTGCTAGGCATCAAGCAGGCGCAGCGAGAATCACCCCAGCATCCGCAGGTAAGCAGGCTATTGGTGCCGAGGACAGCAGCCGCTAACTGCGACGACGCACCCGGTACTCGCTCCACGGCGGCCGCTGCAATCGCCGCGGTGGCGGTTTTCCTCCATCACATCACGGGCCACGACGACATACGGTTGTCTATTCCGGTGTCCGTTCGCACCACCGCGCGCCTGAAAAGCACCGCAGGCATGGTGTCGAATTTGCTGCCCCTGTCTGTCGCGTTCAACGCCGACGACACCGTCGCCGACCTTGTGCGGCGAACAGGCGAGAGCCTATCGGGTGCCCTGCGACACCAACATTTCCGGGACTGGGCCGCTGTCGCGCGGGGTTCGGCAGGTCGGGCGATAGTTGCGGACTTCGGTCCCACGGTGAATATCCTCGACTTCTTCGCACCAGTCACAGTTGGTAGCTCCAAGGCAACCACGAACGTCCTCACCACAGGGCCGATCCGGGATCTAGCTGTCAACGTGTACAGCCGTCTGGCCGGCGATGGACTCGATGTTGAGTTCACTTGGAACCCCGATCGTTACGACGGGGCCCGGATGGAGCACTATGCCGCAGTGCTGGGTCGCATACTGTCGCGATTCGTGTTTGGCGACCCCGCCGTGGTCATCGGTGACGTCGACCTGCTCGACCCCACCGAACGCGACGCTTTGGCGTCTTCGGGCCACGGTGAGGTGCGCCCGCTGGCGGGGGTGTCGTTGGTGGAGGTGTTCGACGCGGTGGTGGCCGCGACCCCCGATGCGGTTGCCTTGATCTGCGGCCATGAGCAGCTGACGTATCGC
>NZ_JBHYNC010000030.1:59796-61856 GCF_042743165.1 Gordonia sp. NPDC058843 | reverse complement strand
CTCCGGGGCGCAAGCGCCCCGTCGGGGGTACGGGCGCGCAAGCGCGCCCGAAGGGGCGCCGCAAGCGGCGCCGTGGTGGCGTGCGTTTCGCTGTCCCGCTTCCCATCGACCTACGGTCGACTGGCGGGAGTGTGCTTGTGGTGCACTGTGTTTCATGTCGACCAGTCTAGCACGTTCGGACCGAGCAACGGTCATCGACAGGGGGCGTGTCGGCCTGCGGCCGACCCTGCACCCACACCCACCGACCGCCCTGCGGGCGCTCTCTGACTCCATATGAAACATATTACCGCACAACAGAATTAAAACCCATTGCCACACAACCAATTCCCTACGGAAATCTACGCTCAACGCGACCGACACTCGCACATGCAACCAAAAGGCCGGCGGATCACCCGCCGCGACAGCGGATCGACGGTTTGCTATCGTGACCCCGCGCGGTGCGAGTCCTTCCGGGAAATCTCCCCAGACCCCTCGGTATTGACTGCACTCGCGCGCCCCCGGGGAGAGAGGGAGACCCCCGACGTCTGCACCCTCTCTCCCCTTCCCCCTCATGTTCGGGCAAGCGAGACATCTTCCGCGACGTCGGACCCGAGTTGAGCGAGGCTGAACGACATCCGCAATGGGACCAGTGGCGCGTCCACTACAAGACGGCCTACGTGGGGCCGCCGCTGTCGCTGGGCGGCGGCGGCCCCACCCGCACATTCGGCGCAGGGAGCCCCTTACTAAAGAGGTCCCGAACTCAGCGCGGAAGTCAGATACCTGACGTAGCCCTAGGTCCGGTCCCAATCACTGACCGATGTCGAGGTCAGCGAGAAACTGCCCTCACGTAGCCGCTCACGCACGGCCTCGTCGTCGATGCGCTGATCCAAGCAATAGCTCTCCTGCTCGTTGCGCGGGACATCCGACAGCAACACTGACACCTGAACCGTCACATCGACGGTGACCTCGAGGTCGTCGACGCGGCCCTGCCAGCCGAATTGATCGCAGAACTGCTCGAACTGGCTGCACAGATCGTTGTCATCGGCCCACTCGCACGCTGCCTCGTTGCGTGCCCGGTCCTCCCTCGCCAGGCACGACGCCTCGTCCCGGGCGGTGTCCCGATCCAGCTCGGCGCGCCGCAACTCAGCACGCAACCGTTCGACCTCGGCCTCGACCCGGCGCACATCCTCAGCGGGCACCCACGCCCCCGCATCGGTGATCGGGTTCGGCAGATTCAACACACCCTCACCGATCGACGGCCACACCTGCTCGGCAGCGTGCCCATTGAGTCCGTGGCTGACTTCCATTGTCGTCATGCGACTTTCCTTTCCATCTCCCCGGCAAGACCGTGTGTCTCAACCGGGTTGGTCTGTTCGATCGGTAGTACGGGGTGCCAGTGCCCGCACGGGGGCAGTACGGCGTCGTCCTGGTAGGCCTCGGCGGGACCGTCGAAACAGCAGTGCCCCGCGTGCGGAACCGTGCCCACCCGCCAGCACACACACGCAGCAGGCGCAGCGGCAACGCCACGTGTGGCGGGCGCAGCAGGGGCGGGCATCACTGCACCCCCACCGGGGTCTCGACACCGCCGAAACCGGCGATCGCCGCCGCGACGTCGGGAGCCTCGACCTCATCGGCGAACCATGCCGCCAACCGTGCGGCCTGCTCAGCAGACAGCGACACGGTCTCCCCGTCGTCGGTCGACGAGGCGAACACCACCGGCCCCCAGATCACCGGCTGACCGCCCAGCAGATCGTTGAGCAGCGACGCCCAGGCGTTGACCGGCTGGGTGCAGGCGGCCTCATCACCGACCCACATATCGATCCCGGCGGGCAGGCGCACCACATCGACGTACCCGCCGACTCCGGCTTGCAACATGCTCAGGGTGTCGCCACCCTCGGCGATCACCGCAGACACCGCGCCCTCAGTATCGATCCGCACACCCGACACATCAGCAGTAGCCATGACGGCCCCTCTCGGTTGAAGTCCGGCAAGACCGTGTGTCTCAACCGGAACTAACCCACACACTAACCACACCCACCGACAACTTTCTAGATGTCGCACAACGCAATACACCGGGCAGT
>NZ_JBHYNC010000030.1:56639-59699 GCF_042743165.1 Gordonia sp. NPDC058843 | reverse complement strand
TCCGGCAAGACCGTGTGTCTCAACCGGAACTAACCCACACACTAACCACACCCACCGACAACTTTCTAGATGTCGCACAACGCAATACACCGGGCAGACCTCATACCGGGGCCCGCCCGGCACCGCACTTCTTGACCTGCGATTTTGGGGGCGGCGAACAGAGTGTCGCCGCCCCCAAGATCGGGGTCAAAGTGCGCGCTATCCGATGGGCGGCCATCCGGCGGGCACTTGGGCGCGTAGCGCCGAGTCGATCGCCGCGCGCACGTCGCCGCGATCGGCCCAGTACTGGCCATCGAGGTAACGGAAGATGCGTCGCGGGCAGTTGCCGACGACCTCGAACATCGCATCGTTGATCGCCTCCAAGTCGTTGTCGGCACCCAGATAGCAGCGCTCGCCGTCGGCCAACGCGAGGGTTTCGATCGCCGAGCACTCTTCGATGTCGACCTGGATCGCTACCCACCCGTTGCGGCACATCACCTCATACAGGGTGTGCAACGCCGCCAACTCGGTATGGCGCTCAACGAGATTGCGCACCGTCAGATGCGACGACAACGCCGCCCGCGCCCGCTCCCCGCTGTCGCTGAACACCACCGGGCACGCCGCCTGCTGCTGGTCGATGGTCATAGCAGCTCACCCACGATCACCTGATAACCGAGCGCGTCGGCGAGCATCACCATCAGCTCCTCACCCGTCGGCAACGGCTGCTCAGCCATCCGATCGGTGACCGTGTCGCACACCGGTTCGTCCTCACAGCGGCAGTTGGGGTTGGACGGGTAGGTGTCGTGGGTCGAATCCAACCCGCCCCCGCCGAGGGTCAGCGGGTCGATGACCCACCGGTCCTGCGAGGGGTGGCGCATCAGGTACACCGACACCGCTTCCTCGATGTAGTGCGCGCCCGGATCGTCACCGTCGCGGCGCGGGTACTTCGCATCAGCCACGACGCACCCCCTCAGCAGCGTCGCGCACCCGTTTGAGGTAGTCGACCTCGTCCATCTCCAGGGCCGTCAGCAGCCCTGTGTCGCACACCTCCGACGCCGCACTGATCTGCTCGGCCAACCGCCGATGATCCGCCAGCGCCTCATACAGGCCCAGCCAGGCCCTGTCCTGGGCGTCTGCGTCGACCTCGGCGCTGTCGGTGTCCGCCAGGTCGACGCTCTGCCAGAAGACGACCGCGCCATCGCTGGCGCTTCCGGAGTCGGTGAACGTCGGCACCCAGGGCGGGGCGATACGAACCAGGTGCGCCGCTACCCATTCGATGGTGTCGCTGGTCCACTGGGCCTGACCGCCGAGAGTGGTCATCATCTGTGCGCACGCCAGCTGCGCGGCGCGGGCCGGGATCTGATCAGCGATCTCACCCACCGTCACCGACAGTGGGGCGTCGGGATCGCTGATCACCGCCAGGGCGCTGCGCGCCTCGGTGGGGGCCTCGGGGAACGCCTCGGCCTCACGCTCGTAGGCGACGACCTCGCCCCCCTCGTCGATGTTGTGGTTGGTCGCGACGTCCTGCGCACGGTCGGCATCGGCGGCGCGCACCCGATAGCGGGTGGTGGTCGTCTCGGTGACCTCGACCGAGAACACCGGCAACCCGTGGGCGGTGTCGGTGGCGCTCATGCGGCGGCCTCGCCGTCGGTGCTGGCCGGATCGGTGTCGGCGTAGACGCACGCGACGTCGACGCCGTGATGCTGTCCGCAGCACCCGGTGACCTCCAGGACCCGGTCGGGACGGCTGATGTGGCCGCGCGCGTAGGTTTCGGCCTCGTCCAGGGCATCAGCGCTGATCGCCTCGTAATGGGCGCGCATATCGGTGACTCCGTCGACCTCCGGCAGCCCGGCGGCATCCCACATCCGCGCATACAGCCCGAACCCGTCATGAGACAGCGGCGCCCGCAAGCTCGCTTCCCGCAGCCCCAAACACACCTCCACCGCCGTACCGGGGCGGGTGTCCTGCTCCTGGCCCACCCGATCGAGCAGCTCCCGCGCATAGGCCCGATAGACCGGTTCCACACTCAACCGCTCGGACAGCTCAACCGGCGGCCGGATCAGGGAGAACGAATGAAACAGCGCATCCGCGCGAGCAGGCCAGCGCCGCTGCGCCGCCGCGATCTCATCCTCGGCCCACTCGATCGAGGCGAACACATCCGCCAACGAATCTCGGACCTCTGCGAACAACTCGGCAACATCCATCGCCACAACACCCCTTCGGGATCATCCGGCAAGACCGACTGTCTCAACCAGAACTAACCCACACACTAACCACACCCACCGACAGTTTTCGAGCTGTCCCACAACGCAATACGCCGGGCCGACCTCATACCGGGGTCCGCCCGGTACAGCCCTTGCAGGCTTGCCGGGACGGCTCGGCGCCGGCACCCCGATCGGTGGGTGCCGGCGCCCCGCTGGACCCGGTCTAGGCGGCCGCGGCCGCCGGCTCGGCGCCGGGCAGCCGGACCGGCATCAGCAGATGACGCACGCGATCGAACTCGATGGTCATCGGCCGCGTCGTCGGCGCGGTCGGTGACCACGTCAACTCGACCTCCCCCGGCGCGCACGCCAGCAGCGACGCCAGGTACTCCGGGTTGTAGCCGGCCACCACTCCCACCACCCGCTCATCGACGTCGTGCGCGGCCACGTCGAAGGTCGTAGACACCTGACCGGTCTCGAGGTCGCCGGCCTCCACCCGCAGACCCTCGGCCGCCATCGTGACCCGCACCGAGAACACCGAGGTGAGTTTCTTGAGCCGGCGCGCGAGATCCGGCGCGGCGATCCGCGCCCGCATCCGGTCATCACCAGCACTCGGCAGCAGGTTGCGCCACCGCGGGAACTGGCAATCCAGCGCCCGCACCACGACGTCACTATCGGGGCCACTGAGCCGCACGTTCCCGCCGTCGAGGTACACCCGCACCGCACCCTCGCGCTTGGCCACCCGTGCCGCGGCCGCGGCGAGGACCTTCGTCGGCACCAACACCGGCGCCTCCAGCGCCGCGGGGGCGGCTGTGGCCAACTCCGTTGCCGCCAGCCGGAACCGGTCAGTCGTCGCCAGCGACACCACCCCGGCGTCGTA
>NZ_JBHYNC010000030.1:6343-56542 GCF_042743165.1 Gordonia sp. NPDC058843 | reverse complement strand
GCCACCACCCCGGCGTCGTAGTTGTAGTGGGTCAGCGTGCCCACCCCGCCGAGCGCGGCGATCGTCACCGTCCGCAACGGCGCCAACACACCGCGTCGCGTCGACAACCCGGTCACCCGCTTCACATAGGCCAGATCCGTGGCCAACGAACGTCCATCCCACTGCGCAACAGTCATCACGCTGTCCCTTCCTAATGACCCGGCAAGACCGACTGTCTCAACCAGAACTCACCCACAACACTAACCCCACCTACTGACAGTTTTCTAGCTGTCGCACAACGCAATACACCGGGCCGACCTCATACCGGGGTCAGCCCGGTATGACCGGGCGCCAGCACCCGAATGGGAGCGCTGGCGCCTGGTCCGGTGCGCCTTGTCGGTCAGGCGGTCTGACCTCATTCCGGTTAGGCCGGTGTGAGGTCAGCCGGACCGCGTCAGTTCAGTGCTGGGGGACCCCGTTGTCCCGCGCCCACGCCCGCAAGGCTCTCCCGTTGCGGCTCACCAGGTGCCCGAAGTGGATGCCCCCGTCGTGGGTGATCCAGTTGGGTTCGGTTACGCCGAAAGCCTGCACAAGCGGCAATGCGGCGTTATAGGCGACGGCGAGTAGATCCTGTGCGGCGGTGATCGAGGCGAGGTCGACCACGGTGGTCGCTTTCGGTAGTCGGCGGGTAGGCACCCTGCGGAGACCGAAGGCGTGGGTTCCACCGGTCTCGTTGAGGGTCACGGTCGCCTCGTAAGGAATCCCGGCGGCGGCAATGCCAGCAACGATCGACGCGTTGCCCCAACTTCCTGTGCGCTCACTCATCCAGTCGAGTGCGCACGTGGTGAGGCTGCGGATGTCGTCGATGAGGGAATCGATGCTGATGGCGTTTGTCTTATCCGACACCGATTCGAGCGCCAGCGCGGCAAACATCGACCCGTCCGCGTGAACTTCAAGGTAGGAGTCCGCTACCCCCGGGGCGAGGCCATCTCCGGTATCCACCAGGTGGGTGTAGACCACCCTGCCGGGCGCAGGGAAGGGGCGATTCAGGGCAGCCCCCCGCAACCCCAGGAGTGAGTCGGGGAACCGCCGCTCGTCCGCCCATTGCTCAATCTCGTTGCGCGCCTGAGGAGTCAGTCGACTGTCAGCAGCCGGGAGGTCCGGCGCCGCGGCGACCGCAATCCAGAGCCTCTCGCTGGATTCCAGTTCGTCGACACCGTCCTCCCACAGTTGCTCGAGGTGTTGTCGGCGTTGTTCGGCGCCTAGGGCGCGGGCTGCATATCTCTCGGCGACCTCGTATTCGGTGAGGGGCCGGATGTTGGTCTCGCCGGGTTGACGCAGGAAGTAGTACAGCGGTTTACGGCCATCCTTGACGGCCATGACGGCGTGGGGGGCCAGGGGGCTCGGTGCAATAACCACCACCAAATAGAACCCGCCGGCGGCGGCGTCGACGTAGATGACGTCGACGAGCGGCACAGGTGTCGCGTGCTCGCGGATCTCGCGGCGCAGATGATCGGCAATCGCGTGCCGGTCCTTGTCCGGGTTGTCTGGGATCGGCACCATCCGCTCGTCAATGACGGCGGTCTTCTTGTGGTCTTCGATGCCGTACACCAGGATCGCGCCACGGCTGTTCGCCGCTGCACACACATCGCGGGCATGTTCCTGCGCGCTCGTCCATCTCGGGTTCTGATCTGGCTCGATCAGGCCAATCCCGCTCTTGTAGTCAACGAACTCTGACTCGGCGGGCACCGCGGTGACCAGGTTCCGAAGGTCGTCCTCGGTGATGGCGTCTTGCTCGAGGGGGCCGCCGAGGATGGTCTCCAGCTCGGGGTTGCTCCATAGAGCCATGGGGTGGGCCTCGTGTCTGTAGGTGACGGCGTGGCGGACGTCGTAGGTGGTCAACGATATCGGGGCGACGTCCTGGGTAGTCGCGCGAGTTCTTCTCCGTGACAGCTAGATTGCGGGCTCCTCGTTGTCTGGTGCCGTAGCTGGTCGCACCACGGTTACCGGTGCGGGCAGCAGCCATTCCCACTGCGGGTTGTCTGAGGCTTGACCGGTCCAGTACTGCTCGGCTCGCATCGTCATGTCGATGAAGGTGCCCGCTCGCAGCAGGTTCATG
The DNA here is from genome assembly GCF_042743165.1 of Gordonia sp. NPDC058843. NCBI lineage: Bacteria > Bacillati > Actinomycetota > Actinomycetes > Mycobacteriales > Gordoniaceae > Gordonia > Gordonia sp. NPDC058843. The sequence continues at coordinate 54,444 of NZ_JBHYNC010000030.1, read as the reverse complement.
TCCGCCCGGAAGGCCTGTGGGTGGGAGCGGCCGGTCACCGCCCAGATGTCGCCGGGGTCGTAGTCTGTGCAGAACTGGTGGGCATCGTCGTAGGTCTCCCAGGCGAATACAACCGCGAAGCGCGACAGCTTCTCGGGGTGGTTCGTCGCCCGGAACAGTTCCCAGAAGTTCTCTATCGCGTGACTGATGAACGGAGAAGGACCGGGGGTGCCGAGGACGTATCGCTCTCCGTGCCTCGACAGCGGGCCGATCTCGCCGATGAAGCGGGTACCCAGCGTCATGCCGGGGGTGAGTCCGCCGGTCCGATCGACGTGGAAGGCCTCATCAGGGACGGGGGCTGGGGCGCGTCGAAATCGCATGCGTTGCTCCATGTTCAGCGGTAGTCCCGTAATCGCGGTAGCGCTTCGGCGAGCCGGTGGTAGATCTCTGGCCAGCCGGCGGCCAGGCGAGTGATGTGGCCGTTATCGAGGCGGGTGGGGTCGACCATGGCGTTCACCCGAGCGGTGTGTGTGTCAGCGCCGAGGGATGTGAGTGTGGCGTAGAGCGGGTTCGGCGGGATGTCGCGGGCGGCGCTGTACTGCCACACCTGCTCGGTGCTCCAGTTCCAGATCGGCCCGAAGCTGATGGTGCCGTTCCCGCGGCGCACCATACCGCGCGGTATGTCGCCGTCGTGGCGGGCGGCTTGAGTGCGGTAGAGGTGGCGGCGGCCGGCGGATTCCTCGGCGCGTACGCCCCACAGGTTGGCCGGCCCGAACACGGCGTGCGCACGGTCGGCGGGGTCGGTGACCATCGCCTGGCGCATGTCGACCTCGAGGTGCCGGGTTGGTGCTGTCGGGTCGAGGTCGCCGGCCGCGATGAGCAGGGTGAGCAGATCGGGTTCAGTGGGCACCACGTGCAGGTTCAAGTTCCATGCGGCGGCGAGATCGGCTAGGTAGGTGCGGGTTTCGGGGAAGTCGACGCCGCAGTCGTAGAACACCACCGGCACTGCCGGGTCGACACGGCGAGCCATATCGACCACCACGGTGCTGTCTTTGCCACCGGACCAGGCCACCCACATCCCGCCGTGGCGGTCTCGGTACTCGGCGATCTGGGCGAGCACCGCAGTGGGGTCGAGGCGCGCACCACGCATCGCACGCAGCCGGGTGAGGTCCAACCCGGGATCGGTGCCGCCGGGCCCGCTCACCGTCTAGGTGCGCGGCCGGCGGCGCGAGGTGGCTGAGTTCGGTGTCGCAGTTTCGGGGGTTTGGTTGTCGGCGTCAGGGTCGCCGGGCTCGATCGAGCGGAAGTTGGTGACGCCGAACCGGATGTCGTCGTGCACACGGATCGGGTCGACCCAGCGGCCACTGCCAGCGGGCTCACCCTTCTTTTTGCGTGGCGGGAGCGGTGGGAGGCCCTTGGGTGGGCGGGTAGCAGACATGTCTAGGGCTCCTTGGTGTCTCGGGCCGCCGCGCGAGCGGCGGCGTCGGCTCTGCGGTCACGGAACAACCTGCGGCCGGTGACCGGCGGCTGATAGTCGGGGTCGCGGGCGGTGTCGCGCAGCTGCACCACCAGCGTGGAGTCGTGCCCGCCCGGTCGGGCGTAGTCGGCGTGCTCGTCGATGCCGGCCACCCGCATCCCCAATCCGCGGGGCAGCAGGTGGCTGGTGTCATCAAGGCTGTCCGAGCGGCCCAGATACATGCCACGAGAGGTTTCGATCTCCAGGATCACCGTCGACGCTCCAGACCCTTGTGCGCGACGATGCTCGGCGATGGCGGCGGCTTCGTGCAGGGTGTGGGTGGCCATCGTGTACTGGTCGAACGAGATCCGCGCCCCGGGCTGCAACGTCTCCGGGACATCACGCCGTCGGGTCACCGATGTGTCGGTGGGCAACTCGGCGACCGCGTACACCACATGCCCACGCCCACTGTCGCGTTCGTAGCTTTGGATCAACCGGTCCAGGCGCTGCACTGAGCGGCGATCACGCGCGGAGAGCTGCTGAGCGTTGCCCGTGGCCTCGCGCAGCGAACTGTTGAGATGACCCCATCGCTGCGGGTCGCCGGTGGCCCACCGCAATTCACCGACCTGGGTGCGGGGTGCACTGTCGAGGACACGACGTTTGGCCGCCGAGCGTTCCTTGCGTTGGCGTGACGACAGATCGGCACGGAACTCGCCGCGGTCCGGTAGCTGCCGGCGTTTGCGGTCATCGTCGACCGCCGAGGTGTCCCGGGGGAAGGCGCGATCACGATCGCGGGCCGCACGGTTGCGGGAGGTGTCGTCCTCGAGGACCCGGTCGGCCAGCTCGGCGCCGATGCGGGTCTGTTCCATCGCGTCGTAGAACTTCTCAGCCACCAGGCCTGCGGACTTGATCGCCGCATCGTCGACCGGCCCGGCCTCGAGGTCGATCACCCCGTGCCCGGTGTAGGCGCTACGCGTGGAACTCACGATGTTCAGCCTGGCAGATAGACCAGTCGCGCACCGTCAACTGTGGCCGCGGCGCGTGCCGCGCACACCTGGTGGGTCACCAACGGCAGCTGCGCATGCTGCGGCCATTGACGTTCCATCTGATCCTCAGTCGCGCAGACCCACACGATCGGATCGTCGCTGTCGACCCCAGCGGCCAACTCGTCGACGTGGGCGCGGGCGGCATCGGTAATCACCCGCAGCTCCGCGGCAATCCCCGGCGGCACCGGGCGGGTCCCGTTGAGCCAGTACTGGGTGGCCCGACGCGGCACGTTGAACCACTTCTGCATCTGCGCCTGCCCGACACCGAACGCCGCGCACACGCACGCCATCCAGGTCGAATGCTCCACACCGTCGTCATCGATACGGACCACACGAGCATCGGGTACCACCGTGGCCGCCCGGCCGGCGCAGACCCGGTGCACCCCCGCCAAGGCCAGCCGGCCCTCTGTCGCGCTCACCACATCGGCGTCGTCGAGGAACGTTCTGATCACGCCGGTCGTCGACGCATCCTCGATCAGCCGCACCGTCTCCCCCGCCGCTGCGGTCGTGAGGTCGGCGAGCAGCTCGGCAACCGCGGCGTCCACCGGCCGCCGGCGTTCCTCCCACGCCGCTACCGTGCCGCGATCCACCCCCAGCAGATCTTCCAGCTCGTACTCGCGCAACCCGATCGCCAACCGGGCGCAACGCACCTCAGCGGCATCAATTCTGTCCATGGTCATCAGCGCCATCATCGCGCATCCCCTTCATTTGTTCGGGCAAGACCGCATGTCTCAACCCTTCAACGTCGCCTACTGTACGCCGTCGGCTCGGAATCAGGCGATCCGTCAGGAAGACTCGTCATCGGCTGGCCCGCGCGGCGGTCGCGGAGCCGCAGTAGCTCGGCGAGCAAGTGCAGCGCCTGGATCGGTAGGTAGAGGGTGAAGTCCTCACGCGCAGACACGGTGTAGATCGGATGCTCTGGGGAACCTCCCGACCGGATGCGATCGGTGAACCCGAAGTGCGCCCACGGTCGGCCGTGAGCGAACCCCGAGGCGATCTGCCAGTCGGTGAAGACCGGTAGCTCGGTGAACTCGCCGCCGCCCTTGATCGGCGCTGTGGTGGCATATCCCTTCTGCGCCGCCGCAGCATCGATCCCACGGCCTTCGGCGATCACCGCGATACGTTGCATCTTCTCGTCGTGGGCGGCGCGGAACTGTTCGGTGTAGAGGCCACTGGCACGTGCATGTCCCGCCTGGTCGGCGTAGTTGCGAGAGTGCCACCGCAACGTCCGCAAGATTCTCTCGTTGCGTTGCTGCGGACCCAGAATCCATAACCCTGCTGCGGCGTTTTCCAATGCCGCACGGGCCAGCGTCGCGCTCACCGCGATGTGCATCTGCTCACCGTCATGAACTGCTGTTTTGACGCCGTGCAGCTGGTCGACTGTGGCGTTGATCAGATGGCGCAGAGTCTGACTGACCTCGAACGGGTGCGAGGCTCGATCGTCACCGGCAAGAGAGCTATCAGGTCGCACCTCAAAGTCGTTGGGGTCACCGATCCGCTCAGCCAGGCGCTCGATCGCCTCGGCGAACTCAGCCCACTTCGCCTGGATGGTCTCGCTCGAGGCCATCGGCGGCGTCGTTGAGGAATCGTCTACAGACGCTGCCACCACAGTTTCCCTTTCTGCCCGACCCCGGGGTTACGGCGCTCATTCGATCACACGCCACCGACGCCCTGAGTCCTTGAGCACCACGTGACTTAATGGGGTCAACCCGGTTGAGCGGGCGAGGGTGGAGGCGGGTGGTGATCGCCCGGCTGGGGTGTGGGGAAGGTAAGCGACGGGCTCGCTGAGTCGGGTATTGCGGGCCGGCTGTGTGGGTGGGCGCGCAGCGCCGTGGCTGCGGCCGCCAGCGGCGGCGACGCGGGGTCGTAGGCCTGTTGCTGGGTCACGGGTGTGCGTCCGTGGACCGGGATGAGGGTGTACCAGTTCTGCGCCTCGAGGTAGCGGGTGGCGAACAGGTACCACTGCCCCACCGTCAGCGGAGTGTCGCCGTTGACCGAGATGTAGACCCGGTCGGTGATCCCGCCCTGCTGGTTGACCACCACCTCCTCGGGTACGGAGCCTTTGATCGAGACGCCGGTGCGCACCAGGTACTGGGTTTCGGGGATCGAATCGAGCGCTGTGGTGCCGGCGCCGGATTCGACGCGGCCGGTGAACACGTGCGTGGAGATGGCCATCAGGTTGGCCAGGTCCGAGGTGTCGGTGACCGACGACGCCGACACCGTCGAGGTCGCCGTGGCGCCGTCAGGCACCTCGGTATTGGCTGTCGAAGACAACACCGACTCCGTGGCGGGGTCGACCTCCCAATCCGACCCACAACCGACCACAGCGGCAGCGATGACCGCGCACGCTGCGATACTCGCGGTGGTCCGCGGGGTTCGGCGGCCCCGTGTGCCGGTCACGATTGCGCCTCGTCGGGTGCGGGCAGGTACGCGGCGATCGCGTGGCGGCTGGGGTGGGCGTACGGCGCCCGGACCGCAACCCTCCCGCGGCCACCGTGAGCGATGTCCGGGTGGTCGATGAGGCATGGTGCCGGGGTGCTGCGGCCGAGGACGCCGGGGTGGTGTTCGTGACCGGCCGACCACACGTCGTCGCCGGGTGCCGCCTCGACAGACCAGCCGCTGACGCGACCTTCACCGCTGGTGCGGTACTTACCGATCTCGGTGACCTCGGCGAGCAGCCCGGCAATCTGCTCGGGGTCACCGACCGCCCGCCACGTCGCCATCGCAGTGACGGTCGAGACGGCGGGGATCAGCCGTTTGCGGTAGTGCCCGCGCGTATCGGAGACGGTGGAGGGTACCGAGGGTGCGAGGCGTTGCAGATCAGCGTGATCGGTGCGGCTCGACCTCATCCGCGCCTCCGGTTGGATGGTGGCGGGCGTGGTGTGGGCGAAGGTGCACATCCAGTGCCACGGCTGCCCGGCCTCGCAGCGGGCCAGGGGCAGTTCCAGGTCCTCCGGCACCGCGAGGGGGTCGTAGGTGAGTATCTCACCGCGGGCGGCGGCGGTGGCTTTGCGGCGGTGCCAGAGCACCGAGGCCAACAGACCGTCGAGGCTGATGCCCCACGGGGTGCCGACACACACCCCGTGCGGAAGGTCCGCGGTCACCCGTAGCGGCACCATTCCGGCGGCGGTCATGAGCGCGGGTGCCGGCGGCGGGCCGGGAGCCGGTCGGTGAAGTGCAGAACGACTCGCAGGGCAACGATCGCCAGGATCGCTATCCCGCACCCCAAGATCACGACGTCCCACACAGACCAGTCCCCGAAGAGGGCGGGCATGAGGACCGCGAGGAGCGCCAGCACAGCGCTGAGAGCGTCGCCGACATCCACGGCGTTGCGGTCGATCCGAAGCGAGGTCCACACCCCACCCAGGATGCCAACGCCGGGACGGGTCAGGCGAGCGCAGCCGAAGGGTGATCGGTTCGTGTCGTCGAGTACACGGCCGCAGCGACGGCGAACCCGCCGGCCAGCACCACCACTAGCGGCAGGCCCGGTCCCGCGATCGGGATCAGCACACCAAGGACCACCAGCGTGGCGATCGTGTTGGTGGTGGCGCGCAGGCGGGCTTGCTTGAGGGCCACCAGGACTGTGAGAGACGCGGCAGCCACCGCGAGGCCGGCCGGGATCAGCCACCGTCCGTAGGCGGCGCTCACGTCGAAGAGACCGCACAGGGTGATCACTGCCCCAACGAGCAGCGCGAGCGCACCGGAGGCCAGCGAGACGATCATGGCCAGGGTGAAACGGTCCTCCGGCGGCCCCAGATCTTCGCGCCGCCACAGGACCCCGATGACGACACCGATGACGGTTAGCGCCACGACCAGAGCAATCCCAGGGAACACGTATCCGATCCCGTCGGGGCACACCCACACCTGTTGCCCGTCGATGGTGTTCGATTCGCAGCCCAGGTGCAGCACGGATTCAGACACATGGATCAGCGGCCACGCGAGGGCGACGGCCAGCGGTATCGCGATCGCGACACTGACCAGGAGAAATCCGATCAATGTCGCGATCGCGCGCCGCAGTCCTGAATCCCTCACCAGATCAACCCTACGAGGTGATGATCGCATGGACGACGTTGTTTCCCATCGAACTATTTACCGCTGAGCGTGCAACATACCTGCGGTGCTTGCATTTTCAAACAAATCCGAGCGAGTCGAATCCTGAGATTGGTACGTACGTTCAGACCCAACGCCGTAGCCTCGGAGGCTGGTGACCGATTTGTGGGGTTCCGGGGGGGAAGGATGGAAGATCACTTGCTATGAGGGACGGAACACTGCGGACGTCTTCTACCAACCTGCCTGGACCGTCGCCCGATCATGGGCCTGGGGTCCTAAAGCCGTTCGGAACACGTCTCGATGGCGAGTTGATACGTCGTTTGAAGCTGCACTCAGCGTCGACGGGACGACCGGTCCAGAGCCTCGTGGATCAAGCCATAAGGCAACTGCTCGCCAGCACGCGCCAGCAGAACGGTCCGACGTAAGTCGTAAACCGCCTTCCGATTTTCGCCGCTTTTTTCGTTTTCGGGGCTTTCGTCGGGGATGTAATCCTGAGGGTGTAGACATGAGGCGTGGCGACATATAGTGACTACGCGTGGATCACTGAAGAGGCTTGGATTCAGGACGCGTACTGCCTCACTTTGATCAGTGCGATCCAGCCCGACGACGTTTTGGCGAGTCTGCACGCTGGCCATTCTCGTCCTGTCGCAGTGGGCGCTGACGATGCTCTGCTTGAGGGCGACGAGCTGGCCGAGGAGCAGCACCTGTCGGTGACTGATCACCAAGTCGTTGCTGTCGCAGACGCGGGGAACGGCTGGACGCTCATGATCCAGAGCAATGGCTACATCGGAACCACAGATTCTGTTATGGCCCCGCTAATCGCTGGCCACGAGGTCGTCGCGCATTCGCAGAATGTCAATGGCGACAACTATTTCGTGTGGTGGCGCGACGGTAGGAGGCAGGTCCTTTTCAGTCCATCCAATCCGGCCTGGGAGTTGGAGGGCGCAGGATCTGCGCACCAAGGATCTGCGGGCGCAGTAGCTCGCATCATCGAGTTGATACACGACGTCGGTGGTATCGAGCTCCGGGTCCCGCCCGAAGAACGCACCGAACACAAGCACATCGAGGGTGCATTCGCTCTCGCTGAGCAGCTCACGGGGGTCGCAGTCACGCCGCGTCTGCTCGCCACCTCAAGCTTCACCGTTGCCGTCGTACCGCTCAACCCAGCTACTGCGGGACACGACGACCCAGCAACTGACGAGCCTCCCCACGCCCTTGTCGACGAAGTCCCCACCTGGGAGCGGGTCGTGAAGCTACATGCCTCTTCGCATAAGTTGCCACTCCACGGGACGTTAATCGAGTCTGACCACGACATTGGAGAGACGAGATCAGTCGAGTTCTGGCGCAAACACAAACGTGCCTGGCGAATAGCTGACGAGGCGGGTGTACGCCGCATCGTGGGACGGCGCGGCGAGAACTGGTTTCGGGTTGACGGGGAGCTGACCGACGAGCCTGGCGATCGGTACACCGAAGGCCTGCACCCAATGCTCTTGCTGGAGATCTTCGACAACTGGACCTTCGGCCGCCACACCGCCCCGACCGTCCCGTGGGTGAAAGGAACCCCGGCGACCGTCGCGGGCAGGCCGGCATGGGAGTTCTCCGTCAAGGACGAGCACCGCAATCCCAGCGCGATTGCTTTTGATGCCGCCACGGGGGTAGCAGTCCGGTGGGCGCGAAACAGTGCAACCTATGAATTGACATCGTTGGAGGTGGGCATCAAGCTGCCCGACAGCCTCTTTGAAGGCCCCTAGTCCTAGCAAGGACCACCGATGACGGTCTCCGGCGCAATGGTGGGCGGATGGCTCTCAGCGAACCCGAGCCTCTCGCGTGGCGCTTGCTCGCTCTACGTGAGAGGCTCGGGGCCAGGGTGGAAACCTGGTTCTGCTTAGCGGATGCTGAAGGTGCCGATCCGCTGGTTACCCTCGCGGTTCCATAGCGTGATGTCGCGTTGGTCGGCAGCCTGCTTGGCGCTTTCCGGGTTCGCGGCTGGCGCCTTGTTCAGATCCGCGGTCTTGACGAATCCGACGGCTCCGTCGTTGCCGATGGCCAGGATGAGATCGAGATCGGCTTGCTCGTCGGCGTCAGCTGTCGCAGCTGACCCGAACTTCTGACCCCGGGCGTTCACTCCGGACTTGCGATCAGCATCGGTGATTATCGTCGGCGCTGATCGTGCCGACGACGCGGCCGGATCAGTCCAGTTCAGCGGATTCGACGGGAACGTCACGTACTCGTTGTAGGTGTTGGTGGATGCATTCCAGAGCGCAACGAACCCGTGGCTGTTGTATGAGCCGCTGCCACAGGTGTTCTCGGTCCCCGCGGTCAATTCTGTCGCGGTGTAGAAGTTGTACTGGTAGTCGCTCGCCTGACAGAGTGCTCCTGACTTGAACAAGCGGGGTCGAACTCCGAGCTTCCCGTCCGGTGAGGACTGGCCGAACGAGTGGTAGATCTTCGATTGGGCAGTCAGGTCCGGGGCGTTGATGATGGTGGAGGTGTGCAGATAGCCAGTGGTGCCGGCGGGGCCCACCCATCCGGTGACCGTTGCTGCAGAGGCACCACCAGTGCCGCCGAGTAACGCAGCCACGCCAATGGCGGCGGCGGCACACCCAGCTCCGAACCTCTGGATAGTACGATCCTTCTTCATTCTATTCTCCTTGACGGTTGATGTATTTCTGCGCTATCGCTGTGGATTCAGGGTTGAACGTAAAACCAGTCACCCACGAGAAGTCTGTTCGATGAATACCAGTTCCGTAGAACGGCGCCTTGACTGTCGTTCTCCCATTTGGGCACCCACTTGATGACACCGTCTGACCGGCCGCCGTCGGTGGTGCTCGCAAACGGGTATTCGTCGCACTCCCAGGGTTCCCCAGTGTCTGGGTTTGGAGCTGGCCTCGCACCGATCAGAGCGAGCGTGCGAGCATCACTACAACTGAACTGCTGGTTAGAGCCGTTGCGGCCACTATCGGCGCGGATCAGGGGCTGAACTCCAGGCGCTCCCAGGCCATTGAGCAGGCTCTGCCCGTTCACGATGTTTGCGCTGATGAACGGGTAGGTCGCCGCAGGGAAGGAGACCGTCGGCGTCCAGAACACATTGACACACCCAGGCAGGCGGTTCGAGGGCAGAGGGTCCGTATTGTCATCGCAACGTATCAGGGTTTGTTGCGTGCCGAACTCTTCGACTTCGGTCCCATGCTGGTAGGTGAAGTGAATTCCGGACACTTCATTATTTCCTTCGGATATCGGAGGCGTGACCGTCTTCGTTTTTGTCGATGTTCCTGTCGCAATTCTGAACGGGATGCTCTCGAAGTCCTTATCGCCAATGCCAATCCCGTCGGTGCGGCCGTCGAGGTAGATCAAGAGCCCGGCAGGGTTTGTTGAGTTTTCCTGAATAGGTACGAATGTGACCTCGAAACCAACCGTCGCAGTCGTCTTTGAACTGTCAAGCGTTCCCCTGACCTTGATCTCGACGCGCCACAAACCTCTGGATTGACCGTTGAAGGCCACCCCGGCCTCCTTGTAGAAGGTGCCTTCGCAGATACTGAACCGGCCGGTAGCGCAGCTAGTCGTGTTGCTTTGCATTCTCGCGGAGGGGGTTTCAGGTGTGTAGGCAGTCCACCCCCTGGCGTCGCTCACAGGCGGCTTACGAGAGCTGCTGGAGGACGGGGCGGCAGGGGGCTCGCTGCCGGGGGTCGAAGGTGAGGCAGAGTCGTCCGGCGACGCGCTGGAGGGGCCTGTGACCTCGGGAGTTTGAGAGACCGACGGCGTCGTCGATATAGAAGGCGTGGTCGACGTGGAGGGGGCCGCGGCCCCAGATCCCGCGGGGGCCGTTGCCAGCACGAGCGCAGCCGATATGACTACTAGTGCGGCCGCTCTTACACTACGCGCCATCGCGTTCCCCTATCTGACATGTGCATCTACACACGAATTATGAATCCAGCCGAGGTCGTACAGAAGCGCCGTGATGATCAACGCAGATCGGCGAATTTCACGGTGTGCACCACTGACACACCAGAGGTTAATCCGCCCATTGGGGTCACGCCCGGCGAAACGCGAACTGCGAGGGCATAAATGTACGTAGACCGAGGTCAGGGGCACACTCCTGATTGTTATTTTGTTAACTTCCTAGCAAATCATCGATATGCTTGCCCAGTTCTTTCGCAGGGGATTTTTTGTTTCGCGCGCCAGGCCGACAATTGCGCCGACAGCTTTTCTCGCTCCATCGATCGCGATCGACTACGGGCAGCGCCTACTCTCGCGCGAACCGGGCTTTTGCTCGTCGCGGTACCGTGCGGCCGGACGCGAAGTGCCCTTAGGTGAGGTTAGTGAGGGCGATGATCGCGGCGTCCCGCCTGGCGGCGACGGCGGCTCGCCAGTCGACGCCGCTAAGGGCTGTGCCGGAGGTGATGATCGGGTTGAGGGTGGCGTGGATGCGGCCGTGGCCGGCGGCGGTGCGGCCGCCGAGGTGGCCGTGGGTGGCGAAGTGCTCGAGGATGTCGGCCAGCAGGGCGTACTCAACCGGTGTGGCGTGGGTGAGGCGGATCTGTCCGGACAGGCGGGTGCCGGCGATGAGGGTTTCGGTGTCGAGGCGGATCGGGCTGAACCCCTCGCCGGTCTCACCATCAACGGTGGGATTGGTGTCGGACAGGTCGTTGCTGTGGCTGGTGGATTCCTGGCCGAGGACGGTGTGCACCGATGCTGGTATCGCCACGCCGTCCGGTGGCGGGGTGGGCAGCAGGTGCAGGGTGTCAGCGGTAACCGGGACGACCTTGGACACCACCAGTTTCCCGGACATGACCCGCCCGTTCGCCGCACCGCCGAACAGCCCGATCAACGGCACCAACGTCTTCAACTCGCGCTCTTGTTCGGGGGTCATCTCGCGGGTGGATTTGCGCAGGAACCCGCCGTTGCGCAGCAGGTGCGCAGCCGCGGGGGTCAGCTGGCCGTCGTAGTCGAGGACCTCGGCGAGCAGTGTTTCGCCGGTGCGGCGCAGGATGCCGCGCCAGGCGTTGCCGGAGATGATCGGCACCACCGCCACCTCCCCGGCCGGGGTCAGGACTTTCTCACGGCGGAACAGGCTCTGGATCGAGGCTGCGTTGCGGGTGTCGTCGCGGTGCACGATCGACGTCGTGGCGGTGATGTCGAGATCGAACACCGCGCTGATCAACGGCTCCCCCATCACTTCTCCCCTGCCCGTGCGGATTCGGTAGCTGCGCGGCGATTGTCGGCGACGGTTTCGGCGATGATCCGCACGCGCAGGATCAGGGCGGGTAGTTGGTCGCGGAGCAGGGTGAGGACCGGCGCCGACGGCTCGGTGAGGAGTTGGGCGACCTCGAGGCGCCGCGCCCGGTCGGTGACCGTGATGGGCAATGCCTGGGCCAGCAGAGACCACCAGGTGGCCAGGCTCTCAGCGCGGTAGGTCGCCGCCCGCACCCGGGCCGGGAGCAGCTCGTCCCAATACCGGTGACGGTGATCGCCGATCCAGGAGTCCCAGTCCAGGTCGTAGTGCACCAGCAGCAGCAACCGTTCGGCGCAGATGGCGGCCGGCTCGGTCAGGACGGGGAGTTCCGGGACGGCGGACCGCCATCGCATGGTCGGCGCCGACTCCTCGTCGTCGGTGGTGCTCACCCTGCCCGCCTCGTCGCCGTGGCCGGCGCCGTACCGCCCGGTGTGGACAGGGCGATCGCGGCGTCCCACCACGCACCGGGGTGGGTGCGCCACACCGTCAGGGCATCCCAGGCGGTGAGCAGCTGGGGCCACTGGTCGGCCGGCAGGGCGCGTATCAGCGTCATCGGTGGGACGGGGTCGGTGAGCATGGCCGCACGTACCCCGGGCAGGGTGCGTAGCCATCGCAGAGCGGTCAACAGCGCCACCGCGGCATCATCCCACCGGATGGCCGTGTCGTCGGTGCAGACATGCCCCCACCGTGCGGTCGGGAGGATGTGGCGGCGACCACGGACCGGCACCACCGCCATCCGGTCGACCGGTAGCGGGCCGGCGGCCAGCGACTCCCCCAGCTCGGTGCGCTCAACGATGGTGCGGGCGGGGCGGTGTTGGTCGACGAGGTAGACGCTGCGGCGCAGTTCGGCTGTGCTGTAGGCCCATCCGCACGCCGCGCACAACCAGTCCCCGCCATACACCCAGGATTCGGCGTCGGTGAACTTGCGGGAGACCACCGAAAGCGCGGCCACCAGCGGTAGGTCGGTGGCCCCGCAGCAGCAGCACCACTCCCCTTGCTCGGGTGTGTGCGCGGGCCGCGGGGTTGGTCGGCCGGCGGCGGTCCAGGCCGTGAACGCAGGAGACCCGGCAGCCGAACAGGTCTGGGACCTCCTCGGCTGCCGGGCCTGTCGGGAACGCGATACTACGGGCGAACCTGATATGTGAGAAGTACCGACCATTCTAGTGAGGCGAGATGCGTAGCGCAGCAACCAACTCGCCGCAGTCCAGGCATCGTGGGGTGCCGCACCACCCGGTCACCGCCCCGTCCGCGGACAAGGTGACCGCGCCGGCATCGCGGTCAAGCCCGGCGTCGCGGGCATCCAACTCGAACCACTCACCCCCACAGTTGGCGCACCCCAACACCTCCCCACCGCTACGAGCTGCCTGTGTTGCCACCCGGCGGGCAGCGAGGTCAACAACATCAGCCATGGGTGGTGTCCTTCATCGTGGCGGGAAAGCAACGCCGCAGGTATCGACGTCGAGGTAGTCATCGGCGTCGATGTCGACGTCGCTGCCGTCGTCGTGCAGGGCGATCAGACGCACGGTGGCGGTTCGTTCGGTGATGGTGAATGCGTCGCTGTCGCCGTAGACGTCGTAGTGGCGGGCGGTGATGCGTACATATCCCGCGCCGGTGGCGGTGTCGGTGAGTGTGTGGATGGCGGTGACGTGTGCTGGCTGCGGGCAGTCGAGGAGGATGTCGCCGACGGTCAGTTCATCGGCGCGGCACTCGAGTGCGTCAAGCGACGCCGCGGTCGTCATCGGTGATCCTGCCAGCGCGGTGTTGGCGTGAGGGGGGTGCGCTGATTGACCGACCGCAGAGCGCGGTCGGAGCCGACCAATCCGATGCCGACGGAGATGGCGGTTGCCGCGACGAGCACCACGGCCAGGGGGGCGGTCGCATGCTGCCAGTGCACGGCGCCGGTGGCGGTGTACACCGTGGCCATCGCGACGCCGGTGAGTAGCACCAGCATCCACCGGTAGTAGGTGCGCGGTGGTTCGACAGTGGCCATCAAGCCCAGGAGCAGACCGGCTGCGGCGACGACACCGGCCACCGACCATCCGATCGCTTCACCAACGGGTATCGGCAGACGGGACCAGACGCTGGTGGGGTCGATCTGGGCGAGTACGGAGTTGGTGCAGTACACCGTGAGCCAGACGGTGAGCGCGACTGCTACCGCGGTGACCGCGACGCCGGCGGCGAAGCTGGCCGGGTGTCCGATGAACAGACCGGGCCGTACCGGCGGTTCTGGTTCTGGGTCGGGGGTGAGCCATGGCGGGGCCGTCGGTGAGGCGCTGGTGGGATATGGGGCGGGTTTGTCGAACGCAGCGGTCGGCGGTTGGTGTCGGGTGGTCGGGTCTTGTTGTGGGAGTGCGGAGTAGGCGACGGGCTGACGACCGCGACTGGGTTCGTGGGGTGAGGCGGTCATCGCTGGTGAACCTCCGCAAGGGTGAGGATGCGGTCGGTGTTGTCCGGGTCGGTGATGTCGATGCCGGCGGCGGCGAGTTCGCGGGCCAGGCCGGCGAGGTCGACTTCGTGACCGTCGGGCAGGTCGAGCAGTTCAGCCAGCACACTGTGATCAGTAGTGGTGGTGGTCATTGGTGTCGCCCTCCCCTGGGGTCGCCGGTTGAGTGTGTGGGTTTGTGGGGCTCGGGTGGCTCCCGCCGCTCGTCCTGCGACGGGTGCACAGTGCGGGTCCGGTTGGCGGACGGGCCCGTCCTGTCGTCGATGCCAGGGCGGCGCGGGAGCCACCCGAGCTTCCTCGTCTCCGTTCCGCGTCGACCTAGTTGGGGGCCAGACCATGTCGCGGACCGGAGGGGTCTCTATGGGGTTATGCCGACCAGGGGCTGATGGCCCACCATTGGCCGTTGCCGGCGCGGTAGCAGGCCCCGAAGCGGGGACTGAACTTCTTGGCTCCGAAGCTGGTGAGCCGGTTGGCGGTCGGCGCGCATTCTGCGGCGCTGGCGTGCGGGCCGACTCCGAATGCGCGGTGTCCGTCGACGGTGCCGATCGGGGTGACCGCAGCCGACGCGGGTGCGGCGGCGAGGCCGAGACCGGTGGCGATCGAGCCGGCCAGCAGCGCCGCGGCTACGGCGCGGCGCAACGGTGTGTGATTGGTGGTCATTGTGGTCTCCTCGTGAGTTCGTGTGACCTGCTGGGGGTCAACAGGTTCGATGCGCGACAGCCTGATCGGCGGTGGTGATGGGCAGCTGGTATTTCACGGCGACGCGCAGGTAGGTGGCGATGTAAATGCAGGTGTAGGCGCGGTTGGGTGGCAACCAGTCGGCGATGCTCTTGGAGCCTTTGGCACTGTTGCGTGAGCCGTCGACGGCGAGGAGGTTGGCGGGATCGTTGGCGAAGCTGATCCGTGTGGCCAGCGGCCAGTCGTGGGCGCCGGCATGCCAGGCCGCCTCGAGCGGGAACACGTGGTCGATCTCGATGTCGCTGCTGGTGGTGCCTTTACGGAACTCAAGCACCGCGCCGGTGTAGGGGTCGGGGTCCAGGACACCGGAGAGGACTTTGCAGCCGCGGGTTTTCTGGTCGAGCTGCACGCGCGTGAGCTGTGACCTGAGGATGTCGTTGCGAGTGTCGCATCCGTTGTGCGACATCGCCGCTTCCGAGTCATCAGTCCAGGCCGGACCGAACACGCACGCCTTACCGCTGCGGCAGGACCGTTCGTACCCGGAGTGTTCGGGCAGCGAGCCCACCACCCGCACGGTGGCGAGTAGCTCGTCGACCTCGGCGCTGGTAGCTGGGTGGTGTGGTGCGGCGGTGACCGGTTGAGCTGTCACCGGCGGGGCGTGGGTTACGACGGTGTTGTCGATCCAGGAGGTGACGGTGTGTTTGGCGGCGTCGGTGGATTCGGTGCGGATCACCCCGCCGGCCACCCCGAGGCCTACGACAACGATCGCACCCACGAGTAGCGCCACCAGCCGACGCACGATCATCACGACGTCACCACCTCGGGCATGCGGTGCAGCTGGTGCCGTACCGCTCGCTGCGCGAGAACCAGGGTGGCCAGGGTGACGAGGATTGCGAAGTACAGCGCCCCTGAGACCGATACGACGGCGTTGACCCACACGGCCAGCGTCGCCAGCCACACGGTGGCCGGGCGCAGCAGATGTCGTTTGTCCCAGCCCACGGCAACGAGCAGCAGCACCGTCAGTGCCGTCCCGACGCCGATGAGCAGCATCGTCACAGCGCTCTGCCACGGCTCGGTGAACGACACCGCGGCGAAACCCACAAGCCCGCCCACCGTGACAACCGCGGCGATCGCGGCGTCCAGCCACGAATGCAGCTGCGGCAGCGACAGTTGGTCAGTCATGTGCAGGTCGGTCCTTTTCGGTGTCGACGGGGGCGGTTGGTGGGTTCGCGGTCAGTTGGCGGACGGAGCAGGCGTCGCGCTGCTGGTCGTGGGTTGTTCGCGCAAGGCTCCGTTGGCGTGGGCGCCGGCGGTGACACGCACCGTGACCGGGTCGGCCGCCGGGCCCGTGTTGTCGGTGCCGGCGGTGCCGAGGTGGGTGAGGGTGTAGACGCCTTCGGGTAACGCGAGGGCAATCGGTGCGTTGGCGGTGATCACATCCAGACTCGCCCCGACAGGGAAGGCGAGCTTGGCGCCAACTCCCCCGCCCTCGGCAGGTGTGGGAACCTGCGGGGACGTCGTCGTTCCAGTGCTCGGCGTCTGCTCGGTGCTCGACGATGCGGGCGTCGAGGGCTCAGCGGCATCGTCGCGGCGCTCGATGTGGATGACGGCGTTGGGCACCAGCCCCCCGGTCGCGTTGACATGGCTGATGGAGACCAGCCCGATCTTGTCGGTGGAGGCATCGGCGATCACCGCCGAGACATCAGCTGTCGAGCTGCTGGCACTGGTGCTCGGCGTGGTGGTTTCGTCGGCGTGAGCGAGCCCGACGGTTGTGGCCACAACCAGCCCACCGAGCAGCGCCGCGGTAGCACCCACGCCGATCCGGCGGCGCCAGGACTGGGTGGTGTGGGGGTGGTCGTAGAACTCGGCTTCGTGATCGTCTCTGGCAGAGCGCTTCATGAGAGGTCTCTTTCGCTGGTTCAGGCTTGTACGCGTTGGACTTTGAGGGTGATCCACTCGGCGAGCCATTCGATGGCTGAGCGCCCGGAGTTGTCGACTTTGTAGTTGCCGTAGGCGACGTGGTTGCGGGTGGCGCCACCGACGAATTGGGACACCTCGATACCGGCGTCGACGAGACCGGCGAGGTTGTTGGCGTCTTCCGAGGACACGAGCTGGATCATGGAGTTGGTCAGGCCCAGGAAGTCAGCGCCGGCGACCTGGTTGGACAGGGTCGTCCCGGCGACGAGGTTGGGTTGATATCCCGAGGCGGGGGTCTTGGTGCCGCCGTTGAGGACTCCGGAGGCCACGGTCGCCAAGTCAAGGCCGACCGGCACGAGGTCGGCCAAGCGTACGAGGTTGCGTTGCTCGAGGACGTCGAAGGCGATGCCCTCGATGCGCTGGACGTTGTTGACCAGCCGGATGATGTCGAGGTTGCCGACGAAATCCAGGACGGTCGCGGCGATCTGGGTGTACCCCGACGGGTCGGGAATCATTCGCAGGATGCTGGCGATCCATTTGAAATCGACCTGGGCGGCCATTTTCACCAGTGGTGCGATCGCTTCGTTGATCTCCTGTGCGCTCTTGCGCACCCCGGGCACGTCGAGGGCGACCGCGCGTTGCACGGTCATGCTCAGCCCGTTGACCATGCCGATCCAGTTCGTCGAACCCAGTCCCACAACGACGTTGAGGACTTGTTCGATGACCTTCTGCGGCGCCAGGACGCTGAGAACGTTGGATGCGGTGGCCATTGTCGGCGCGGGGGTGGCGGTCAGCGGGGCGGTCTGCTGGCCCAGCTGGTTCGACAGCGACGACAGCTGTTGTGCCTGAGCCGGGTCGAGGCTGCCCGACCCGGACTGCTGGGCCAGGGTGCCAGCGGTCGTGGCGAGCTGCTGGGAGGTCGTCACCGCTCCGGACAGGTCGGCCTTGTTCGCGTTGTTGAGGACTGTGAGAGCGGCGCGATCGGGTGAGCCCGCCGGCGCCGCGGACAGGTCTTTGGTGGTGGTCGGGTCCACGGTGCCCGAGCCGATGAGCTGCTGCAACGGTTGCAGGGTGTTGCTCACCGAGGACGCGGTGGTGGCGATCTGGCCGAGGTCGACGGCCCGTCCCCCGCTGGGGGTGTTGGCCAGCGATTGGGCCAGGGTGGACACATTCGAGCCGAGCTGCCCCAGATCCGCACTCGACCAGTCGGTGGTCATCGCCGAAGTGAGCTGCGACGGCGACTGCTGCCCGGTCGGTGACACACCCGTGGCGCCGGGCAGGCCGGCCATCTGCCGTTCGTTCTGCTGTTTGACCCCGGCTTCGGCCGGCGTGGTGGCCAGCATCTGCGAGATACTCGAGACCAGCGGGTACTTCTGCCGGTCGAGGTTGCAGTACATGTCGCCGGGCGTGGTCTTCGTGCCGGTGTCGCAGATCGTCGCGACCCGCCCGGACAGTGATCCCATCCCGCCGGGACGGTTACCGCCCATTCCCACACCACGATTGGCGTTGGGGCCCACGAGCGCTTCACCGGGGGTGCCGCGGCCGGGATCAGCCAAGAGCGCGACAGCGAGGACCTTGTCGGCCGGGATTGGGCCTCGGTTGTTGCCGATATCAGAGGCCACGTCACCGGCGATATCGGCGCCCTGGCTGTAGCCGCCGAGCACGATCTGGGTGTTGGGGCACTGACTGGCCTGGCTGGTCAGGGTGTGTTTGAGCGAGTCGATGCCGGTCTGCTTGGACTGAACGTAGTTGAGTCCCTTGTTGAATGCCGACGCCGAGTAGGCCGGGAAGATCACCGACACGTTGTCGCCGACAGAAGCTTTCACGCGATCGGTGACGCCCTTGAGCATCCCCACCGGCTGGTTCGGGTTCGCCGCGGCGTGAGTCTCCCCGGTACCGGCCATCATCACGATCGTCACCGGCGCACACCCCGCCGGAGCAGCGGATGCGGCCGGCACAGTCACCAGGGATGAACCCGCAACCGCCGCGACGACAGCACCCGCAGAGACAACCTTTGTGAACCGTTGCCGGAGAAAGACTCCCACCCTCGTGACCCCTCGCTGTCCGGATCGTCACGCGACGTGCCGATCGACCTATACAGCGAGTGTCACCCGGATTCTCGCGATTTCAACGCACGACTAGGACCCAGTTCCGCGCTGGGCCGAGGTGCAATTAGCGGTTGCAGGTCCGCTAGTGAGCGGAGACAGCAATACAGGTCAGCAGAGGCCTCGGGTGACTTCAGTGGGCAGCGTGCCGTTCATGACCACCGACGTCCCGTCCCAGTGGAAAGAGACAGATGCTTCACCCTGCGGGGTGGCGTTCGGGTCGCCAGGCGTGAGGTAACGGTAGGTGACGAACACAGTGTCGTCGGTAGCGTTGGTGACCGACTGGAACGCGGTGTTGCACTTGATACCGGTACCAACGAACTTCCCCTTATGGAACAACAGCAGTTGTTCCGGCGAGGAGGCGGTGGCGTGATCGACCGTAATCTCGGCGTAGCTCAAGGCCGCGCACGCGTTGTAGTTGGCCTGGTAGGGCCGCGGCGCCCAGGGTATGTCCGCGTTCGGCGACCCATCCGGGAACGGCGGGGCGATGAGGCTGATCCCGCGCGCGACTTCCGCCCGCCCGTTAGTCGAACATTCAACACGCGACGTCGACGGTTGTTGCACGGATGCTGGCGCGGGCGCAGGCCCAGATGACTGACCCGGAAACGAGGACGACCCGATGGTCCCCTGTATTGAGCCCGACGACAACGACTCTCGCGCTGTGCTGTCACCGTCGCCGCACGCTGTGGCCACCACAGCAATCAGCGCGACACCAGCGGCTACGAGGCCTCCTCGCAACCGTCGGCCCTGCTGAGCGTTCTCGCGCATGCCCGCACTCTAGCGCGACGTACCTCAAATCTCGTGGTGTGGAAGTGGCGTGTGGTCGAACCTCAGAGGGAGGCTAGTTCCAGTCAATGCGGAACTCGCGGACGCCGTCGAAGTGGAATCCGGTGTCGTCGTCGAAGTCGTCGAAAGCGGCGAAGTTGACCGAGGCATGTTCCTCGAGGATGGCCGCGACTCGTGCGTGATCGTCGCGGGCCAACGCGTCGCCGAGGGCGGCGATCTGTTGACGACTCATCTGGGTGTGGTCGAGACCCTGGGGTCCGCCGAAGTCGAAGGATTTGGCCATGCGGTAGTCGTAGTTGCCGCCGTCGGTGCGGGCGTGGACGTCGGCGGTGAAGTGGATGGTCGGTCGCATGCGGGAGACGTCGACGCCGCTGTCGATGAGGCGTTGGGCGACCTGGGCGTCGACGAGGCGGCCCTGGGCGTCGGGGCGCAAGCTCTTGGTGCGCCCAGCCCGCCAGTCGTAGACGGCACTCGGTGATCGGCCGAGCTGTTGTGCTGCACCGTCGACGCCGCCCATCCGGGTGATCTCGGCGCGGCGAGCGACGAGGTCGGCGGTGCGGTCATCGGGAATGCGTCCCTGCTGCTTCCAACGGCGGAAGGTTCGACGCGAGGGTGGGCGACGGCCAGCGTCTTGGGCGGCTTTACAGGTGGCGTCGTAGCCGATGGTGCCGAGGTGATCGGTAGGGGTGCGCTCCCCCACCAGACCGGCATCGGCACGAGCGAGATCAGCCGCGGTCCCAGCAGCGACCGAGACCTGCCGGCCGGCCGCCGCAGTGGTGGTCGCGGTGGGTTCGTCGCGCCGTTCGCGCCGACGTGGCCGGAACTGGGCCATTAGCTCACCACCCCTTCGCTAGTCACCGTAGCGTCATCAGGAGTGAGATCAACTGCGCCGGAGTCAATTACATTGTTGTCGATGTTTTCGTTGCCGTCTGCGTCGTCGTCTGGTTGGCCGGAGGCGGTGTAGGCGGTGTTGATGGCTTTGCGAACCTCGGTGGGTGTGGTCGCCGAGAGTAGAGCCAGGATGACGTCGTCGTCGAGCGGTCGTCGCTTTTCGACCACGAACTTGCCAAGGTAGGCCAGTTCGTCGGCGAGATTAGCATCTGCGGGCGCGAGATAGGTCCAGGCGTCGGTGAGGCCCTTGATGGGCCAGATGTTGTGTTCGCGTGCAAGTTTCATCGCTTTGGCGCGGGAACGGTGGCGGGCGTGAGCCTTAATGGCCGCGGCCCAGATCGGCTGGTAGTGGTGACGCATGTGCGAATCCCAGTTGCGATCACCGGCGATGCGACCGAGGTACCCCTTGTAGATGTCGGTGACCATCGACTTGAGGATCGGGTCATCGGCCTCCACGGCGGCTTTGCGGGCGCCAGCAAGGAGTTCCTTCCACCGCTTGAGCACCTGCCCTTGATCGGTGGTGGTCCAGGCCTCGGTGATCGCCAAATCCGCCATATCGAGGCCCGCTCCCCCATCCGGGATGGGCGCGGTCAGGCTGATGATCGTTTCGGTCGTCACCCAGGTCGTCACGGGCCGGTCGGTGCGCATCCGCGGGTGCGGGAGCGGCAGCTTGTCCGGCAGGGCCAGGGTGTCGGCGGCCGGAAGCGTGATCTGCCAGACCCCGAACGGCAGAACGGTGCTGGTGTGGGCGAGTTCCTCGGCGCCGGACCCGTGGTGGACGAGTTCGCCGTAGCCCAGGTTGATCATGCCGGCACTGGCCAGATAGGAGGCGCGTTGGTCGATCGTCACCAGCTCGTCAGCGCCGTCGACTTCGTCGGTGTCGATCCAACCCCGCGACCACACGATAACCGGTTCGAGTTCGTCGGCATCTTTTATGTCAATGGGCGGCAACGGAACTGGCGCATCGACCACGATGCCGCGCCCGGTCTTGCGGCGGTCCCGGAAGACGCGATCGAGGATGACCGCCCCAGTGCGCGCCGGGGTGATCCCAGGCAGGACGCCGAGATGGTCGACATGCCAGCACAATCGGCGGGCCAGTTCGCGGGCGGTATCCATCTCATCCTCGAAATCGATAAGGGTACCGGCGGTTTCGGAGCCGAGGATGCCCATACGGTCGTGGTTGATGCGTGCGGTCCACGCCCAGCCTTCGAGGATCACATCGACCATCAGCTTGCGGTTCCCGGCCGTGTGGGACAGGTGCAAGCGGTATCCGATCTCCTCCCCCGGCTGGTACAGATGCCACCCGTCCTCGCCCTGTGGCGCCAGGAAGGGGCCCAACAGCTCGCGGGTGGCGTCATCAAGCCGTGCGATCACGTCGGTCTTCATTCGGCCTTCGCGCAGTTCCTCATCGGAGTAGTCCGCCTCGTCGCCGGGGTCAACATCGTCCGGGCCCCAGCCGAGCTGGGCGCACGCGGCGTCGACGATCCACACCTGCGCCGGTAGGCCGGCCGGGGACAGTCGCTGCCTGCGCTGGCGCCACTCCAGCACCTTGAGGAGCTTGTCGACCGAATCAACGGGCTTGTCCACCAACACAATCCCCGATGGGGATAGCACCTTGTCCGACGTGATGATCATGGCGTGATCGTCGGCCGTTTTGCCGCTCACGGGTCACCTCTGCGTTCGCATGGTCGCTTTAGTCTGGCTCTCTTTACCGCGGTAAACCGATTCGGCCGCTTTACCGCGGTAAAGAACGCCTCAGGTGCGGTCTTGGAGCTGTTTGATGAGTGCGTCGATATCTTCGGGCGGCCAGACCTCGCGGATTGCGATCGCCACGGTGCTCGGTTCGGCCTTGAACCTCTTCAAAGCGCGTTTCATTGCAGCAGAGGAGTGTTCCGGGGTTCGCGCTTGTTTACCGCCCTCTCCTGCGCCTGTGGGCTTTTCACGCTTCTCATTCGCGGCCTGCCAAGCGGCGACCTGCTCCTCCATCGGGACCTTTGCAAGAGTGCGCGCATGCCGCACCGCTAGTTCCCCACTTCGCAGCTTCGCTTGGAGTTCTGGGTCCAACTGGAGAAGGGTCCGCCGCTGCGACACCCAGCCCTCGGTGCGATTGAGACGTTCGGCGGCCGCTTTGGCGCTACCCAGCTCGGCAACCATCGCCTCCACCGCATTCGCTTCTTCGATGACGTCGAAGTCCTGGCGCTCCAGGTTCTCAGCGATCGCGGCCCACAGCAGCGTCGCCTTGTCCGCTGCAAGCCCGTCACGAATCACCATGTCGAGGCCTTCGCGCCCAAACTGTCGAGCGGCGGCGAGACGCCGGCACCCATTGATGATCACGTACTGCGCGTCGCGGATCGCGTCCTGATCCTCGGGATACAGCCGGAGCCAAGCTGAACGAGAGATTGCTGTCGCCGGCTGGAGCTGGCGATCGCGAATGCTCTCCAGATCGGCGAGATCCCCCAGATCAGACCGGGGGTTACGAGGATTTGGTGCCAGTTCGTCGATACGAACGTTCGACCGATAGATGCCGTCCACCGCCGCGGTGGGGTCCACAGTCGAATTGACACCGACTGAGGATGCGAGCGAACTCAGATCGACTCGTCCTCCATTCTTGCGTGCCATCAGCGGGCCCCCACATTCAGCTCAAGGCACAGGCGTTGGAAGTCTTCCCGGGCCTGTAGCGCCACCCTGTTCGTCGGGTACTCAGTGACCACCTTCCCGTCCGCGGCCGCGCGAGTGTGGAGCTTGTACCGGCGTATGACGGTGTTCGCCAAAGGCCACCCCATCGATCGGGCAAATTGCTGCGTTTCCTCTAAGTCCGCTCGGCCGTCTCGTGGATCCCAGTTGTTAATCACGACCTTGAAAGCCACCCCACGAGGCTTGAGTACCTTTTCAATCGTCCGGGCTGTTGGGTCGAACGCAAGCACTTCCGGAGTAAGTGGAACTACCGCAAGGTCCGTGACAGAGAGCAGCGCATCCAGAACCAGCCCGGTGTTTCCGTTCTCAGTCGTCCCAGGGTCATCGCCCAACCATCCTGGGGTATCCACGAACACGTGCTCGACGCCGGGCAAGTCGCCGAGTGAACGTAGTAGCTCGGGATTGCCATCGACTTGGGTGATGCGGAAGGGGAGATCGTCAACCCTGTCTGCCCACCACACAGCCGATCCCTGGGGGTCGGTAGAGACGGCGAGGACCGGGGAGTCCTGCTCTTGCGACTCTGACGTGGGGTCGTTAATCACATCGGCTGTGACTGCGGCGCAGTTGACTGTGGCGGTGGACTTTCCCACGCCACCTTTCTGATTAATGAAGGTGTAGACGGTCATTCTGGGTGAGCCTCCGTGTGCTTCGTCGATTGACTACTTCGGTGGGCGAGGGCGGTTGAGTCTTTACCGCGGTAAAGACGATGACGCCTCGGATCAAAGGATACACCCCTTCGGGCGTATTTCAATACAGGGGCGAGGTCCCTCGTGATGAGGTTTGGTGCGGATTGCCTGACGCGGACCTACGGCGTCCATGGTCATGTTCCACTGATGGGGCCATCCTCGCCAAGGCGACAGGCCGAGCGACGCGCACTTTACCGCGGTAAAGACTCGCCGTCTGGGACCGGTTGTCGGTCGCGAATCCACTCGTCCACGGTCGATTCCTTCCAGCCCCTTGTTGAGCCGGTGAGCGCATCGTAGGGCGGAAGCATCCTCTTGCGGTCGTAACTCTTGAGCGTATTCACGGACAGGTTCGCCTTCACGGCAAACTCGCTCAGAGATAGGTACCGTTCCATGACTCGTGCAGTCTATCCCTGGACGGCCCGAGTAGGCATTCATGCAGAAACCGCGACATGGTCGCGCTGGCCGGCGCCGAGTGCCTTTATCCGATCGGGCCGAAAGCCGGACCAGTGTTCTGCGCCGGCCACGACGACCGGGGCCTGTAGATAGCCCAGCTCCATCACGAAATCGCGCGCCGCGGCGTCTTCAGAGATGTCGACGATCTCGTAGGTGAGGCCTTGCTTGTCGAGAGCTTTGTAGGTGGCGTTGCATTGGACACAGGCTGGCTTGGTGTAGACGGTGACGTTCATTTGATGCTCCTTGGGTTGACTGTCGATGGGTTTGTGTTGTGGCGGTGGGGGAGTGGACTAGTCGTTGCCACCTCCCGATGCTTTGTTCCATCCGCAGGCGGCGGCCGCGATCTCGTAGGCGTGGGCGCGTAGCGCGCTGTCGGCCGCGGGTTGGTGGGCTGTGGAGGATCGGCGACCGCTCTCATCGACTCGCGGGGTCTGGGCGGGGGTAGAGCTCGGTGTGGCCCAGTCGATTTGCCCGAGGCGCCACCGCAGGTAGGCCGCGGGATTGTCGATGGTGTTCGGCCAGGTCAGGTTGGCGTTGCGGCCGTGGTCGTTGAGTCGTGCGACTACCGCTGCCGGGGTCCAGGTGGTCGGGTCAATGCCGACGTCGGTGAGGACGTCGCAGATCCGGCCGAGGTGGTGTTTGCGCTGGAAATCGGGGCGACGCCACGACTCCGGTACGACCCTGCGGGGTGAGGCGAGTGCGTCGGTATCGGGGTCGAGCCCGCGGCAGCGGGCCACGATCCCGGCTGCGAGCTTCTGGAGCGGCAACGAGCGGCCTCGCGCCCGGTTCTTCGACGGGAATGTCCGTTTTTCTCTTGAAAAAGTAGAACTTTTAGAAAGAGAAAAAGCTCTACTTGACCCCTGACGGGATAGGGGTGGGCAACCCTTCGGCTGCTGGTGACGTCCCTGGTCCGTCCCCTGTGATGGCTGGTTGGGCGCGGGTCTCGGCTCGGGGACGGCAACAGCTGCGACAGCGTCCTTGGGCATGGTGAGGGAGATCTGTGAGGCCACGCGGAGCTGCGTGCCGCCGTGGTGGGCGCGGGCGGCCATGATCTCGATCCCCGTGAGCCGCTGTCCGTAGGCCACGTCGACGAGCAGGCCAAGGGTGCGCAGTACGCGGCGGCCGTCCTTGATCTGGTCGAGGCTGAGCCCCGCCTTACCTGCGAGCTTTCTCAACGAGGCCGTCATGTATCGACCAGTGCTGGTCTCGGCGTAGTGGGCGTGTGCCGCCGCTGCGGCCATGACGGTCGCCGCAGCCACGCGGTGATGACGTCGGCGAGCAGCTGTGCCCTCGGCTGTTGCGAGGAGGGCCGCTACCGCTTTAAGCCAGGCCTCTCTGCTCGTCCAGCACGGCACCTGCGCCGGGGCCCGGCCGTCGGTTGTGCGTTCGGGGGTAGGTCGTTGCCACGTCCGCCTGCCTCGTTGCTCGGCGTTGAGGTCTTCAATCTCGTTGCGCTGCCGTGTTTCTACCGCGTCGAGTAGTCGACAGGTGACCGCGAACGCGAGAGACACCCGGGCAGTCAGGCACAAGGGCTCGAGCAGCGCGGCCATGGCTGCGGTGAACGGCCCCGCCGGTTGTTGCTCGGCCGCAATCA
The DNA here is from genome assembly GCF_042743165.1 of Gordonia sp. NPDC058843. Lineage (NCBI taxonomy): Bacteria > Bacillati > Actinomycetota > Actinomycetes > Mycobacteriales > Gordoniaceae > Gordonia > Gordonia sp. NPDC058843. Next base: position 28,433 of record NZ_JBHYNC010000030.1, on the reverse strand, counting down.
GTCCCGGCGCGGTCACCGGATCACCACCCCGGCCCGTGTGGCACCAGATCCGGTGCGATCACCGTGGCCGTCCAGGAGGCCGACGACGAGGTGGGTGTCGACGTGATGGCTCCACAGATCGGCTGAGCCGGCCTCGACAAGCCCGAGTACGGCGTCGATCACCACCGATGGTGGTGCGTCAACAGCTGCGATCAGCTGAGCCAGGCTCAGCGTGCAGCACCGGGCGAGGATGTCGGCAATTACGCGCTCGGCGCGCGCGATCGCCGCTCGAGGTGTGGTGTGTGCGCCCCCGTGCAGCTGAGCTGAACGGTTACTCCCGCATGTCGCCGCACACGATGGTGCGGCGACATAGGGGGTGTCGAAGACAACGCTGGTAGGGGCATTCGCCCCGACAGTCACCGCAACGGTGGTCGGAGCGTTCCCGCACTGAACTCACCCAACGCCCCAATAGGCGTTGCGAACTGCGGTGATGTCTCTGCGGGAGGTGCGTATGGCGCGACACAGGGCAGGTAGTTGCCCGTGTCGAGGGTGTGCTTTACCATCAGAAGTGCCTAGGGCGGCAATTCCTTCCTGTTTGGGAGGCTTCCGGGGTCTAGCTGGTAACTAGATTCCGACCCGTTTCTCGGGGTGAAGCGAAGCTGGTAACTTCGCTCCCCACTCGAAAATCCGTGTACTCCCCTTCGGGGGGACCGGTGTCTCCGTCGCTGTGTAGTTGTTTCGTTCGCTTGTGTCCTACGGCGGCTCCCATTCCGCCCCGGTACGGGCAAAACGGCTGCGACGCAAGACATTCGCGTGTTGTTCGCTACATGACAGGGGCCTCCTCGCTAGGTGTAGACACAGGTCCAAGCGTGATCGTTTCACGTTCGTTACCTGCCCCATCGGAGGCGCGCCGCCGCCCTTCGATGGAGGTCGGCGGGGCAGGTCGGATGCCGCATGACGTTCGGTCACGATGCGACGGCCGTCTGCGGCGAGTCGGAGACGGGGCGGCCGGGACTCTCTCGGAGTAGCCGGCGCTGTTCGCGATTGCGGGCGGCGTGAGCAAGTCGTGCAGAGTGCGCGACGTCGGTTATCCAGGGCTCGCCGCGCTGTCCCCACACCAGGCCGCCCCAGATGACCGATCGAGGAGCGCTACTTTCGCGCTCGCCACGCCGCAGGGCGCCTTCCCGGCAGGCAGTGAAGACGGGGCATCGCTCGCATAGGGCGACCGCCCGATTGATAGCAGCGACATCATGAAGGACCACGTCGAGGTCCCAGCCGTACGGATCTCGAGTGCAGGGCTCTTCGCTGAGAACGCCCGTCGTCTGGGTAGCGGTGTCGGTGAGCGCTTTACGGCCACGACGGGCGGCGGGGGACTGGGTAGTGGCGGGGGAGGCGTGAAGGTCACTCAGGGACCTCTCGCGCGGTGGAGTAGATGCGACGAGCGTGTTGCGGCTACCGCCAGAACTCGAGTCGGCGGGTTGCGGATGGTTCACATTTGCCCCCAAGGGTCGACGATGAACGAATACGTTTCGGTGTCGACAGGCCGCTTGTCGTGGCCACTGACCTGTGGGAGCGCGTAAAGTCACGCACGTCCGTCGGTTCGTGCCTTTGCTTAAGGGCCGGTCGGACTATCGGGCTCGCGGTCCCGGGGTGTGGATCGCCAAATCAACTTCCCCGGGCCGCGAGATTCCTCATGTTCGGTCTCGAATCACTTCGCTGTGACAGCACGCCTCCTCTCTGAACCGGCTGACAACGGACGGTGAGAGCGCATCTATATTCCTCTTATAAAATACTCTCAGGTCCGAATCGTACGGCGGAGGTGCCAGAGTGTCTAGCGATGAGCCGAGACTTTCCGATCGAATGAGCCGCAGCGTCCTCCGGGGATTCGCGCCTGCGGAGTTCCGTCGGGCCCGTGAGCGCGCCGGCATGAGCCGCAGCGACTTGGCTCGACTGTCGGGGATCAAAACCGCCGAGACGATCCGCAGGTGGGAACTGGGGCTGGCATCTCCGCAGGTGGATATCCTCGCCGGAGCGATCCGCGCTCTGGCGATCGCCGCGGACGAGGTCATCATTACCCAGCCGACCACGCGATCCCTTGCGGACTGGCGCCACCTGCGACTGCTGACCCAGCCCCAGCTTGCGTCTGCCGCCAACATGTCCACGAGCCTGGTGCAGCAACTCGAGTCGGGGCTCGGGACGCTCACGACTGAGCGCGCGGAGCGCCTCGCCATTGCGTTGGAGCTGGACGTGGGTGAAGTGCAGAGAGCCCATGAAAGAGCGCGACGCCGACCTCCAGGGGCTCCGGCGTAGCGCGACCGCGCTAACCGGGCATCTGGAACGCAAGAGGGGGCTGCGACAGAGCGGGTCTGTGCGAGCGGTGATGAAAACACGAAAACCCTCCCCGGGTGGCTGGAATCTGCGAACGAGTCAGTAAGAAAGCCCTCGGGCATTGCCCGGTTGCCTAGATAAAACTGCACTCTGTGTTCGCGACCAGACCCGAAAAGGGTTCGTCAGGGACTGGGAAACTTCCACCGGTGAGGGTGCGCGTTGTAGCTCGGAGCATAACACCGGATCGAGGAGCTGCACTAGTTTGCGGGCCTCGTGGCGTCGCCGCGGCCCGGGGTTAGGAGGCCATGACTTCTGGCAGTGGTTCGACCGTCAGGAACCCCAGGCCGTCTTCGCCCTGCTTGTCGGGTGTGATCGTGATCTGGGCCATGTGCCACAGGTCAGGCGGGCTGCCGGCGAATCTGACCCGAGCGCGATAGGTTGCTCGCTCTTGGCGACGGGTGAGCAGTGCAAGCTGTGCCGCCGCGATCTCTTCCCGATCGTCCTCATGGAAGATAGGGCTGTCGGTGAGCCACGAGTCGAGTGGTGGCGGAGGTGTCCGCAGCCAGTCAGTCACCAATCCGGTAGCGAAATCGATTCGCCCCAAGCCGGATTCGCGCTCCTCGAGGTTGGCGATGACACGGGCGGTGTGCCGGTTGAAAGCAATGAACTCGGCGGGTTCGACATCGTTGATGTCGTGCACAACACCACGCAGGGCCCATCGCGAGGACAGGTGTACAGCTCGCATCGTCATGTAGCAGCGGTAGCGCAGCTGGTCGTCTCTGTCGCGCGCATGTCGAACGGTGAGTGGGGAGTCGAAAGTAGCTCCGTTGTCCAGGCGTCCGGTGTTCATATCGCGGACGAAGGGCCCGATGTCTGATTCTCGGGGGAAGTCGTAGAAGTACTGGAAGACCTCGGGCGCAACGCGGATGACCTCTCCAGGAGAGTCGTCCATGCCAAGGATGTCGCGTTCGATGTTCGGGCCGTCGTGGATGTGGGCAACATCGCGGTCTTCGTCATAGATGAACTCGAAAGCCCCGACGAGGCGCCGCGGAGGGGGAGTGGTGTCGGCATCGCCGATCCACAGCTGCACCGCGAAGACCACCTGGCTGGGCCCGAACACCGGCTCGGCGATGATCCGCACCTGCGAGACCACCACCGACTGCGGGCGCCCGGTCGCGGCGGCCTTGCCCAGCACATCAAGGACTCGTGCGTAGACGGCGTAGTCGCCGTTGGGCACCTCCTGCCGCAACCTCTGTACAGAGGTGTATTGGGAGCGTCGGCCGTCCTTGAAGACCACCGAGGGTTCCACCTCGCCGCGGGCGCCGATTCCCATCGTCTCGACAACAATCCAATGTGACATCAAACAACCCCCCGAGCCCACTGCTTCTTAGCGGCTCTGTGCATGATCCTGAATCAACAATTTACTCCATGTGTCTGGTGTCTATCGGCGCGGGTTCCCGGCGGCCGCTAGGTGCTCGTACTGGCCGCGATCGTGCGAACAGATGACGAGATGTCCCTGGTCGGCTGCGGTGCGGAGTGCCGCGTGGTTGTGCGCGAGGTTACTGGGGTCCATCGCGAGCATTCTTTCGACCCTGTCCATGGAGGCGTCAGACGCTGACGTGAGCGCGGTGTGGTGCAGGAAGGCGTCGCCTGCATGGATTAGCCACCGGCCCCTCTGGTTCGGGTCTCGGATCGCGACGGCGGCGTGTCCGGCTGTGTGACCGGGCAGCGGGATTAGGAACAGATCGTCGGCGTCGGTGAGCGGGTGTCCGTGGAAGTTCATGATCGGGATTGCGTCATCGGGGGCGTAAGTGTGTGCACGACTAGTGATCGAGGTGAGGTGGTGCGGGCGGTAGCGGATGCGGCCGCGGATGCCTGGACGGCGCGCGGCGGCGAACAGTTCAGTCACGGTGAGGTGGACAGGGGCGGTGGGGAAGTCGAGCGCGCCGCTGATGTGGTCGTAGTCCAGGTGAGTAGCGATGATGCCCACGACATCGCCGGCGGCAAAACCGAGGCCGGCGAGTTGCTGGATGGCGGTGTCGGTGCCCCTCAAACGGGGCCGTACCGCTCGCAGTGCTTGTCCCAGACCTCGGATGGGGTGGGCGACGTCTTGCTGTCCGAGACCGACATCGACGAGGACCAGGCCGTGATCGAACTCGATGGCGAGGATGTGGGTGACGCACTCAGGAATGCCCACAGGTGTGAAGGTTCCGCAGTTGAGGTGGTGAACATGACGAATCGATCCGATCTGGGGGAGCACCGCCGTAAACCCATCCTTCAAGACGACATTTGCAACCGGCCAGGCGATCTACCTGCTTAAACTGCTCTGCGCGCCGAGGGCCGAAAGTGAGAGCCTGCGATCAGTTCAGCGAGTCCGCCGGCAGGCTGGTCACCCGATGCGGCCTGGGTGAGGTAGCCGCGAAGTGCGGCGATGCGCACGATCTGGTCGTCAACCTCATCCCGTCTGCCGGGGGCAGGTGTGCCGAGGATGTTGACGACCCTGCGGGCGCTGCGCAGCAAGGTCGCGCCGATCTCGCTCAGGATGGCATCGAGGTCACGGCGAACCTGATCGCGCTCGGCAGCTGTTGACCACACATCCAAGTCGTCGATCTGGCCGGCCACTTCTCCGGCTACCTCCATGACGGCCCAACAGCGCAGAGCGCGTTGAGGATCGACGGTTGGCAGCCAACTACCGCGCGAGGCGTTGCGCCATTCCTTGCACACCGACGCATCGGACACGTGGGTACCTAGAGCGGCTGCCACAACTCTCGCTGCGTGGCGAGGTGGCATCGCGGCCAGCATCGCGCCGGACCATCGGGCTTCGAGGGCAGCGACATCGCATCGGATCGATTCGGTGAGGTCCTCGGTACGGGTTTCCTGCGCGACATTTGACATGGCAACCACCTTGATGACGAGACGGGTAGATAGTCGCGGCGTGACACCTCAGTGGACTGAGGGCGCGCGCGACTCGTAGTCGTCATCCAGTGCCGAAAAAAGCATCGAGGCCCGGAGAGGTCACCACGGTAACACGCGTGCGACTCCGAGATCCGACCAGCGCGAACCGTCGAGCCCTGGTTGTTCGACCTACTGGGGCCCGTCTGTGTCCAACTCGTGCCCATTCACGACGCCATCCCAGCGGACCGCCATGTGTTTGTTCAACGCGGCAATCGTTGCGGCCGGAATGCCGGTGGTGGTAGCCATCTGCTCGAGATCGGCTCGCCGCCAGGTCCTTCGGCTCTTGCGGGCGCCGGTCACAATCGCGACAAACACCTCGGGGTCGACCGCGGAGGCCTGGAAGAACAGGTCCGCGCGTACCCCAATGCCCACCGAGGTCAAGACCGGTCGCCACACCACATCCAGGGTGTGGGCCAGCGCCCACGCACGCTGATCGTCGTAGAGCAACGGCTCCAACCGGAAATCGATCGGGGTCGGGCTGCTGACTTTCGGCGGCGGCTGGGTCAGATCCACACTGCTGGCCCGTGTGATCACGCTGCTGCATCTCGCCTGTTCGGCAGAACGTGCATCGTTCCTGCCCGGGACTCTCGTAAAGGACTCCGCAATTTCGTGCAGCCATTTCACCACCACGCTGACCCCCTAAGTCGTTGTCGATGTGTGCTGCCCCACACGCTGCGCTCCCACCATCATGTAAGTCGTACGGAATGCAAGGACCTTGCATGTGCCGACACGACAACCTACCTGGTGTCGATTCGAACCATCGATTGCAGGCGGCGCAGCTAACGTGCGACGGGGCGATTGACCTGGCGACACCCGATTCGTTTGAGTCGCCTAGGCCGAATCACTCACCGCCGCCACAATTGATATGCATGTCCATTTTGAACTCAGGGGTCTGGTCCCACTCTGGGGGAAGTTTGTCCTCGTGCACGGTGATGTCCACGTCGACGTGTCCAGAACTGGGGTAGTCCCAGTTGATACCTGTCACGATTCCGACTTCCTCCAGATACTCGTTAGTCGACTGAGGAGGGATCGTGATTGGGCCGGCGGGAAATTCGATATTGGGGTTTTCAGCGGTGAAGGTCTGCGAGCCGCGAGTGAGCTCGATCTTCCATCCGTCTGTCGTGACGACGGTGACAGATTTCGGTGGCGTCCCCTTCGCTCCGTGACAGGTGGCTGCGACCTTGCTTCCTGCGGTGATCGTGAGGTAAGGCGGGGGGAGATGGCTGTCATCACCTACACCGACGAGAACCTGGTCCCGGTCATCAGGGTCAAGTGTCGACACGACCCCGGCGTAGCTGTCCCCGTTCCCGCTGTTTCCACCGATTCCTCCATCTGAGTTAGAGGTTCCACATCCGGTGAGGGCGAGAGCGACCGTGGCGGTCGCCACGGCCGCCCAGGTGATGGCACGCACGGGCCTAGGTGATGGGTGTGAGGGTGTCGAGGCGGTAACCCATGCCGTCGACGACGGTGAGGGTCGCTGAGACGGCGATGGTGTCGAGGGTGGTTCCGGGTGCGTCATTGTCTGCTCCAACGGGCACCGCCTTCCTGCTGATTTGGTAGTAGGTCGACTGGTTCTCGGCTTGGATCGTAACGGTGGCCACGACTCGTTTGCGGGAGGCCTTCAAGTTGGCCCATTCGGTGTTCTGGGAGCCCTTGGTGGGGGCGACGATTCGGCCGATCATCGCGGAGGAGAGCAGCGGCACCGCGCGCAGGACGGCGTCCTGGCTGGAGGTGTCGCGGGTGGGGTTGGTCGAGTACATGGTGCGTAGCGCTGTCAGCGCGACGGCTTCCTCATTGCAAGCATCGACATCGGTGAACGGTTCAGGCAGTTTCGCGCACGAGTCGGGCTTCGCGGCTGGAGGTTTCTGCCCTGCGGAGGGCGTGACACCGCCCTCGACCTGCACCTGGGTGGAGGTCACAACTGAGGGGTACTGATCGGTGTCGTCGCTGCCGGCGCCGCAGCCGGCGAGGAGTGCGGCCGCGGCTGCGGCGGCCGCCACCATCTGGGTGATGCGGGTACGGGTGCGGATCATGAGAGCGGTGTCCTTTCTCGAAACATGTTGCTAGGCAGCGTCTTGGTGTCCGGCGTTGGTGCCGGCGCCGACGTAGCGGCGGCCGACGCCGCCGGGACGCAGTGGGGAGACCTTGATGAGCGTCCCGGATTGTTGGGCTTCGACCATGGTCTTGCCGTCGCCGCGGGCGATCGCGACGTGCCCGGGCCAGAGGATGAGGTCGCCAGCTTGGAGCTGGTCGAGGGGAACGGGGGTGCCGCCGGCCTCTTGGGCGCTGGTGTGGCGGCCAATCTCGATCTTTCCGCGTGAACCTTGGTAGATGGCATAGCGACTCAGTCCGGAGCAGTCGAATCCGATCTTGTTGTAGTCGCCGAAGCTGTCGGCGGTGCCTCCGTCGGTGATCCCTTTCGACGGTCCGGTCAGCGAGCCGCCTCCCCAGGCGTAGGGCAAGCCGATCTGGGACATGGCGGCCAAGACGACGTTCTGCCCGGGTGTCTTCGACTGGTCGTAGCGGAACGGGCCGCGGGGGCTGCCGGTTTCGGCGTTGCCGGTGAGTCCGCCGTCGGCGGCGGTGAACTCTTCGACGTAGGCCAGGATGCGGGGGACGTAGATCTCGGTTTCGCCGTTGGCCGGCACTTCGCATCCGGAGACACCGCCGGGGCCGGCGTTGTACATGGCGAGCATGACCTTGACCGCGGCCTCACCGGTGCAGCCGCGGTCGGCGGCGATCTTGAGCATGGCGCAGTCGTATTTGGCCTGGGCTTTCACCGCGTCGCGGGGGTTGTTCGGATCCCCACCGTCGCCGTAGGCCGCCCAGGTGCCGGGCATGAACTGTGTGTATCCCATTGCCCCAGCGGGAGATACGGCGCCTTTGCGGAAGCCGGACTCGGCTTTGATCTGCGCGGCCAGCAGGGGCGGGCTGATGCCCTCGCACATGGAACCGAACTCGGTCAGCGGTCCGACGAACTCGGCGGGCACCGCCGCGGTGTTCAGCCCGCCGCCAGCACCACCACCGTTGCCCTCGGCGTTGTCCCGGATGACGACCACACCGCTGGTGCAGCCGGCCAGGATCAGCACCGCACACAGCGCGGCGAGTAGCTGCGCGAGGCGGGTGGCGCGCGAGGGTCGGGACAAGTGGGTCATCGCAGCGCCAGCACCAGCGTGATGTAGCGGTCGGTTTCGCCGTTGGCCGGGACCGTGCAGCCGCGTACCGCGGCCTCACCAGCGTTGTACATGGCCAGCATCACCCGGACGGCATCCTCGCCGAGGCATCCACGTGCGTGGGCGACGGCCAGCAGCGAGCAGTCCAGCTCGGCGAGCGCCCGCACGGCATCACGCGGATTGTTGGGGTCACCGCCGTGGCCGTACTGTGCCCAGTCCCGCGGCAGCATCTGTGCGTAACCCGTGGCGCCGGCTGCCGACACGTGACCTTTCTCGAACTTGCTCTCGATGTGCACTTGGGCGCCCAGGAGTGCCGGATCAACACCGTCGCAGAGTGTTCCGTACTCGGTCAGTGGTGCGGTGAACGCGGCCGGGACATCGAGTCGTGGTTCGGCGTCGGCGGGACTCTTCGTGGTCGTCAGAACCAGCACGGCCGCGAGAGCGGCGAGGACCAGTACCGCGGAGGCCGCCGTGGTGTAGATCCACCGCAGCAGACGCCGGGCCGGGGGCGTGGCGGAGGGGGTGGCCATGTCGGCTCCTTTGCTCAACGGGGTGGTGTTCAGCGGCGCCCGGGCAATGGGCCTTCGAGCTGTGGGATGGGGATGGGCCCGCTTTGCGGGGTGGGATCAGCTGGGCGGGCCGGCGCGGTGGACGTGACCGCCGGCGGCGGTGTGGCCGGTGTTGAGGGCGGCGGCTCGGCCGAGGAGGTGGTCGTGGGCGCCTCGGTGGTCTCGGGGACGGCGTCCTCAGTGGTGGTCGGTGTGTACTCAGGGAGGTCGAGTTGGGGCAATGGGGTGGTGACTTGCCAACCTGCGGCGGTGGATTCGAGATTGACGGTGAGCTGGCCGGCACTGGTGGGCACGATGACCAGTTCGCCGCGTGAGTTGCTCGAGGTGGGTCCGGAGATGGCGATCGGGACGACGGGTCGTGCGGCGACGACTTCCCCGGCCACCGCGCCCGGTGCCGCGAACGCCGACAGCGCGGTGATCCATTCGCCGGTGGTGGCGTCGAGGTCGGTGTAGGCGATCGCGTACTTCATCGCGACGATCTGGGGGCTCTTGCGTGCCTGGGTGTCGTCGGTGACGGCGGCCGCATCGTCGCGGGTCACCTCATCACCGGCTTTGAGGACCTGCCGGGTGGCGGTGGTGCTCGTAGTCGCCCCGCCGGCTGCGGTCGCGCTGCTGAGAGCGCCGGGCGCGGGGTCGGGCATGAGCTGGCCGATGAGGATGCATACCCCGATGAGGCCGGCGGCGAGACCGATCAGGCGTTTTGGGGAGTAGAGCACCCAGCGCCGGAGCGGGGTCAGGATCGCGTGCGAGCCGCTGTGGGTGCGGCGGCTGCTACCCATCGAGGTGTCCTCGATCGGTCAGCGACGAGTTGTCCCAGACGTGCGGCCGGGGGGCCGAGGCCTCCCGTGCGGGGCGGTTGATGGAGATGGTGGGCAGCAGCCGTGCCGGTGGCGTTGCCGACGAGCTGGCGCCCGACGGGGCCGAACTGCCGGCCGGGAGTTGTAGCTGGTCCTGGGACGGTCGGTAGAGGCGCATCGGGGCGATGGGGGAGTCGTCGCCGCCGTCCCACACATCCGGTGCCCGCACGGGTGCTGGTGTGTGGGTGTCGATGCGGTCGCGGTGGGGGACTGCGGTGTTGGTGAACCCGCCGGCATGTTCGTCGGCCGACATCCCCCCTGATCCGCTGAGGTGGGAGGAGAGCACTTCGCCGTCGACGATGACCGGGTCGTCGATCCGCGGCCCACTACGGCCGGTCTTGTTCCAGACCGAGTCGGGGTTGTTGACCGAGTTGATGTAGCCCTGGTTGGACTCGCCCTGGGACAGGCGCATCCGATCGAATTGGCCTTCGGGGCGCCATGTCGACGGCGCTGACGGCTGGTAGCCGCCCATGACCTTGAAACCTTGTTTCACGTTGCCGACTTCGTCGCCGATCGCGTTGCCGAGGCCTTCGGCGGCGCCCTGGATCGGGCCGCCGGCCCATTGAGCGCCCTTCCATAGCTTGCTGCCGGCGCCGCGGCCGCGGCGCAACGTCTTCTGGGTGATGGAGGTGGCGTCGCTGCGGGCGACGGTGGAGATCCGTTTGAATGGCCGCATGATCGACCAGGCGATGACGGTCATGATCAGCAGGAACCACAGCCGCCATGCGCCGTCGATACCTGGGGTGACTCCGGAGTACAGGCGCACCAGCGCGACCAGGTAGATACCGAGGATGCCGGCGGCGGCGATCGCCCACAGCCAGGCGCCCATGATGATGCGGAACGCCCGCTCGAGCAGCCCACCCGACATCGCTACCCAGGGCACCCAGATCGGGGCGAACAGGATCGCGAACCGGATCACCAGCAGGCCCAGGATCTTCAGCAGTGATCCGCCGGCCCACACCAGCGACGGCATGCCGGTCTTGACCATCGCCATAAACCCGGTGCTGGTGCGCCCGGAATCTTTGCCCTGAAACTGCCGGTACGCGCCAGTGTCCCTCTCGCCCAGCGTCGTAGCGATCTTGCCGAAGTCTTCGGCCTTCTTATTTGCCTTTTCGTTCGCTTTCTCACCGTCGATGGAGTTGGTGCCCGGTTTCAGCACGTCGCGCTGCTCGTCGTAGCTGAACGCCAACGACTCGCGTAACGCCTTATCGATGGCCTGTCCCTCGGTGGAGGAGGGGTCGTGGTTGGGGCCGAACCAGCCTTTGTAGTAGTCGGGGAGTAGGACGTTTTCGATCATCACGTTGCGGGGGTCGTCGGCGGTGATGCCGCCGCCGACCTGCAAGATCGTGGATTGGGTGTCGGTGATCAGGGATGCGAAGGTGTCATCGGCGACGCTGATGGCTTTCTGGGGTGCGCCGATCATGAGCCCGCCGAGCAGCATCGTCGCACCGCACAGCATGACGACCTTCATCACCGCTGCGGTGTTTTGTTGCAGCGCACGGTATCCGGCGACACAGGCGGCGACCATGAACGCCAGCCCCACCCACGGGGTGAACACCCGGTCTTTCAACGTGGTGGCTACGGCGGTGACGATGTTGTCGAAGTTCTTCCACATCGGGGTGATCCCGCGGGCCTGGGCCTCGGCGGGGGTGGCGGCTTGGTCGTCGAGCCAGAACGCCATCGCCATCAGGTGCTTACCGATCGACAGGAAGGCGTTACCGACCTTGGTGTCGGCCACGGCATCCGGTGCGCGGGTGGGATCGGGTCCGCATCCGAGGTCGTAGGTGTGCCAGCTCAGCCCGGCCCATCCGTACACCTCGTAGGGATGGGCCGGGTCGCCGTTGCCGGAGTTGTTGCGCGACTTGGATTGTTCGTCGAACCACGCCTCATTGGGTTCGCGCGGCATCTGCGGCCGCGGGGACTCTTTGCACTCATACCCCGACTTCAACGCGTCGAGTGGATTCGGGATCGCGTTCGCCGAGGCCTGGGGGCCGAACACCGTCATCGCCAGAATCCCGACCACCAGCACCAGCCGCACCCACCGCGACGTCCGTTGCGCCACGGGTACTCGGCGGCCCATGCGGGGCGTGACGGGGGTGGGGTGTGTCCGGATCTGGCGGCGTGGCATCAGGCGACTCCCCGCGCGGTGGTGGGTCGTGCGGTGCGCGACGCGGTGGGGTCCGAGCGCAGGATGTCGAAGACGTGGGCGAGGTGGGTGAAGTTGGACCAGTCGGCGGTGATCAGCTCGATATCGTCGCCCATCTTCACCACGAACTGGCGTGGCCGGTCGCCCTGGCGGCGGGCGGCGCGCACATCCTCGTCGTGGGTTTGGTCCTCACTGCCACCGATCCCGCGTAGCACCGCTTCATAGCCTTGCCCGACAGGCAGACCGAGGAGTTTGAGGGCGCCGGCGATCGCGGTCTCGCTGGAGCCGACGTCGCCGACGAACACCTCGTAGGCCAGGGCGGATTGGTCGTCGCCGCCGTCGGTGAGGCCGAGGAAGTCATCGGCGAGCTGGGAACCGACGAAGGCGCGGACGTTGAACTTGCGGGTGTCGCGGTTGATGCGCTGGTTGAGGGTGGCCCCGGCGCCGGTCTCTTTGAGGTACTTGTTCTCATCGAGGAACAGCACTTTGCGCACCCAGCGCGGCATGTCGTAGATCATCCGGTTGGCCAGCCACGCCGCCAGGTGCATCAGCGGCCCGGCCATACGCTGCTCGGGTGACCACTGCTCCTCGGGGATGCGGTCCGAGGGCAGCTGCAAACCCGGCATCGTCAGGATGGTCAGACGGTCGCTGTCGTGGGCCTGGGGAACGCGACCGGTCGAGCCAGTCGGCGGGAACAGCACTCGGGCCGACGGCAACTGACGCATCGCTTCGAGCTCGTCGAAGATCGCGCGGGCGGCCTCCCGAAATTCCTCACTCGTCGATCCACTGAGGTCCTGGGTGTAGCGCCCGATCATCTCCAAGGGTTCGAGCGCGGAGTGATCGATGCTGCCGCCGACCTCGGTCGCAGCACGCTGCAACACCTGGTTAGTGGTGCGCAGTCCCCGGGTTTGGGGGGTGAGCATCATCCGGAACACGGTGACGACAGTGGAGATGCGTTCGGATTCGGCGGCGTGACGGTCGGCGGCCAGGCGGTTACGTGCGGCGGCCACCCGGGAATCCCAGTCGGGTTCGGTGCCGAAGTTCTCGTCGTTGTCGGGGTTGTAGTCCCAGTCCTCGGGATTGGGGTCGCGGATGACGTGATACGGGTTGAGCGCACCCGGCTGGGAGCGGGCGCCGGTGAGTTCGTAGACGCGGGTGAACGGTGTGAGTTCGGGAATGAGTTTGAGTCGCGACAGCGGCCCGGAGGGGTCGAGGATGACACCGTGCGCCCCGGCCCGAACCATCTGGTAGACGCAGATCGCGGCCATGAACGTCTTACCCGAGCCGAGGCCGCCGACGATCGGGGTCAGACCGGACTTCTGGATCAGGGGATCTTCCATCGCGGCGAACGAGTTCCAGGCGACCGGCCGTGCCGCGATCGATGCGGTGCGGCCGAGGATGATGCCGGTACGGTCACCGACCCGATCACCCACGGCGGCCATCCCGGAGGCGGCGGTGCGGACCGGCATGCGGCGCTGGTGAGCGGTGTTGGCCTGGGGTTCGCACGGCAAGAACTCGCGCAGCAGCTGCACCTGGCCGTGCTCAACGTGCAGCTCGATCGTCGGTTCGTACACTTCCCGCAAACGGGCGACCTTGTTGCGCACCTCTTCTGGGGAGGAACCCACAACAGCGATGCGCCACCAGCCGTGCACCCGGGTGACGAACCCGGTGTGATCGTGATCGGCCTCTTCGATGACCTGCTTGCTCATCTGATACTGCTCCCGCAATGCCTGCGGGGGGTCTTCGTCGTGTTCGACGGTGTAGTGATCGAACTGGGCTTTGATCTTGTCGGCTTGGCGCTGCATGACCTTTCGGGCCTCACCGGCATCGAGCAACCGCACCCGCTCGGACCATTCCAGGGTGGCGTCGACTCCATCGCCGAGAACCTGCCAGGGCAGCATGCGTTCAGGGATGGGCAGCGCACCCATGCGGCCGACGGTGACCACGATGACAAACCCGGTGTGGCGCCGGCCGTTGACCGTTCCACTGACCTGCACGTAGTCGTCACCGGGCACGATCGCGAGATCGGCCAGATCAGCGAGCGCGGCGACGTCGTTGACCGACCAATCCCCGGCGGTGCCAGCCGACCGGCTCGGCGGCGCTTCCAGGGGCAGCCCGAGACTCGCCGAGCGGCGGAGCAGGTAGTCGAGCTGCCCGGGCTGGGCGGGGCGTGCACCGAACCCGCTGGCAGCCATGACGCGTTCGATCTCGGCGAGGTATTCGCGCCGAGACTGCAACTCAGTGTCGGCGACGCTGTCAGCGAAACGCCGCAGCCAGGCGAACGCCCCGAAACCGTGCCGTTGTCCGGTTGCTGCGGCGGCGCGTTCGACTAGCCGTGACGTCGCCGGTCGGGTGGGTAGGTAGATCCCCCAGAACCGCAGCTTGACCGTGGGGTGTTCATACAGCAACGCGGTCTGCTGACCGGCGAGGTACTCATCCCACGAGAGGGCGCCGGGGACATCGGGCAGCGGCGAGGACAGTTCCTGGCTCCCGGGCTCACCGGCATCGGCGTGCGGGTCGCGGCCGTAGGCCCAGTTGTTGTGCTGACGCGCCCACTGCTGCACCGGCCAGGTGGTGCGCACGGTCCGGCGGTGCAACTGCTCGACGCCGAGGTCGGCCAGGCGTGCCATCACCCGCGCTTCGGTGTCGATCATCTGACGCTGACGGGCGTTCTCACGCATCGTCCACGCCCCCGGGGGTTGGACGAACCAGGCGATCGCTTCGGTCTTGGAGAACGTGACGTGCCCCAGGGTGCCGGTCATCTTCGGCTTCAACGCCCGACGACCCGCGGCCACCTGGTAGTCGCTCGCCGCCTGGACATCGGCCTGACGGCGCTTACGCACTGCGCCCGAGGACTTCTCCGTCGTCTTGCGCGACCCGCCTCGTCGACCCCACCGGCGTCGGCGAGGCGACGCCTCATCGGCCTCGCTGTCGGGGACCTCGTCGTACCTCTCGACGTCGTCACCGGCGTACACGTCCTCGGCGCCAACATGGCCGGCGGTCGTCCACTCCCCGACGACGGTCACCGGATGCTGCTCGGCCGGTTCGTCTGCCGAATGCCGCGGCGCCGCAGGCGCGGTCGGCGGCTGCATGGCCGCAGCCTGCTCTTGTTCGCGTTCCTGGGCGCGTTTGCGCTTCTCTGCATCGCGCCATGACGGCGGAAGCGTGACCGCCAGCTCGCGAGGCGGCAGACCACTCGGTGGCGCCGGCCGCCGGCGCGCGGGGTCGAAGAGATCGGCGAAATCGTCACTCACGCGGCATCACTCCACAAATCGGCAGGTGCGTTGGGGTCGTCGGTGCCGAAATGGCGCATCCGATGGGCAGGTAGTGGCGCCACCGGCACTGCCGTTCCGGTCTTGGGTGGGCGCGGCGCGACGAGGTCGTTGAAGGCGGCGGTCAGAACCGAGCGCACGGTCACATCGCCGGTGATGAAGCGCATCAACCGGGCGGTGATGAAGATCGTGATTCCGAACAGGATCAGCGTCGAACTCGACGACCACGGGATCGACAGCAAACCGCGGAGGATAACGGTGGTCGTCACGAACACCAGAGCGCCGACACCGTAGGCGGTGTAGCGAATCTTGACCGGCGCGGTCTTGCCGGGCGGGCCAAGGTAGATGCGATCGACCCGGTGCAGCAGGTCATCGGTGTGATACATCGCGCAGCGCCTGGCCTCAGAGTCCGATCAGGCTCAGCGCCCACTGCTGGACCGTCTGCTGGGTCGCGGCGCTGCCGGCGATGCCGACGATCATCAACACGATCACGCTCAGCACGAAGACGGTGATCACTTTCGACGCGTTCTGCCGCAGGGCACCCATACCGGCGACGCAGGCAATGCCCAAGATGATCACGGCGAACACGTTGTCTTTGATCCACGACGTCAGCGTCTGCGTTCCGACCTCGTTCTCGGCCGCCAGCAGGAGCGAGTCGGTGCTGTGCACCGCCAGACCGCCGCCACCGGAAGGGGTGTGCGCAGAGGCGAGCAAAACCATTGCATCGGGAAGCGTTTCGATCATCTCAGTCCAATCAGAGTGGGGTCTCGGTGAAGAGGGCGATCCAAACATCGCTGCCTTGAGTTGGACGCTACTGCCAGTTTTTGCCGATGCAACGCACGACTGCGAACAAGCCGAAAATGCCGCTCCGCGGAACGCTCTGAGGCACAACCCCTTCGGGGATCAGGCCCGCCCCCCGTAGGGGGGCGGGCCTGCGTCTAGGAGAAATCCGCGGCTCAACCACCTTTGATCCAGCCGCTGATCTTGATGCTCAAACAGCTTCCTGCGCAGCGCTATGCGGAGGCCTGTGGCTGCCGCACCGGGAGCGTCCAAATTGGTCGGCAGTCGTGCGTTGCGCGGCGCGAAATCGGGGTTACGTTCGACTCACTGGACCGATCCGATGAGGAGTGGGTGTGACCGATCCGTTGTCGCGTGAAATAGAAGCGACTGTGCGCGACATGTTCTCGGCTGGGCCCTCGTCGTCGAAGGCTCCGAAGAACGCTGGAAACGATAGCCAAAACGGCGTCGACAACGCACGCTTCATCCCGCTCTCGGTGGTCCCGGCGGTCGTGTTCGGGCTGCTCTGCTACACCGCTGGAATCAGCGCTCCGATCCCCGTGCTGGCGAGCGTTCTCGCCCATCCGGCGGTGGTGTGGGTGCTCACTCATCAACCGTTGGTGATCGTTGCGCTCGTTGCGATAGCGATCATCGATGGGTTGCGGTTCAACGCGTTCCGTCATCGCCGCGCGGTGTGCCGCATGGTGTGGCAGGCCACTCGTCAGCAGCCGGTGTGGGTGCGGGTGCCGTGGTGGGTACGACCCGGGCGGTTGGTGTCGGCGCGAATCAAGCTCGTCTCCGGCTCGGTGATCGACGACGCCCCCATGGGCAGGCTCACCGCGGCGGTCAAACACCGCTACGAGAACCATCGATGGGAGTACACCGTCACCCATCGCGGCGATCGGTTGTTCATCACGCGTACGCCGGTGGTGCCCGATACCCGGTCGCAGCGGCATCGCACGTTGCAGGCAGCGTTGGACGCGAACTCGATCCTGCCCGATGCCGCGGTCACGGTCCTGGGCCATGACGAGGCCGGGCATGAGAGTGGGTATCGGATCGGGTTCACTCCGAACCTCAAGACGGGCAACGAGTCCTACCAGAACACAGTCGCCGACGCGTTGGTGACCCTGGCCGGTGTGCACGAGTCCGGGCACCTGTGGGATGTGGCGTGGCGGGTCGACCGCGGCTATGTCGACCTCGGCCTGAAAGCGCCGCTGCCCACCCGGGTGGACCATCCCCTCGACATCGCCGATGATGAGCGGCTGCACGTGCCGTACGCCACCGGTGAGGCTGGCCAGCTGGCGGTGTGGAACATCTCCACCTCATCCTCGGCCCCGCACATGCTCGTCATCGGCCCGACCGGTGGCGGTAAGACCACCCTGATCCTGTCGGTCATCACCGAACTCGTCCGCCGCAACGTGCCCGTCATCGGGGTCGATCCGAAGAAGATCGAACTCGACGGCATCCATGACCATCCCGGCGTCGCCGCGGTCATCATCAACCCGGTCCGGGCGGCGATGCTGGTGCGGGCGTTGTGCACCGAGATGCACGCGCGCATGGACTACGTGCGCATCAACAAGATGGAAGCCAAAGAGCTACCGATGCTCGTGGTGGTCCTCGACGAGTTCTTCATCCTGTCCGCGGCCTGGCAGCGGATGCTCAAGTCCGGCGACGAGGACACCAAGGACCTCCTCAAGAGCCTCGACCCGTTGGGGGCGATCGCCGAACTGGGAGCGCTTTCGCGGTCCTCGGGTATCCGCATGCTCGTCGGGGTGCAGCGTCCCGACGCCCAGATCTTCGGCGCCAACTCGGGTTCGGTGCGCGACAACTTCAAGACCCGCGCCTCGTTGGCATCGCTGTCCCAAGACGGCGCGATGATGCTGTGGGGCGACGCGCAGGTCGGCCGCAACGTCGACGCCTCGGTCCCCGGTCGCGCGACCGCCACCAAACTCGACGGCAACCCGATGGATGCGCAGGTGTGGTGGACGCCCAACCTTGACCGCCACCCCAACAAATGGAACCGCATGAGCGCGAAAGACCAGGCGCTCATCACCAGCCTCACCCCCGACGAAGGCCCCTCGGTCACCTGCTACTCGAGCGAACTCGCCGAGCTCCTGCGCGACGAGCAACAGATGTCGATGCAGAAAGAGTTTGCACCGGAACCGATGCTGATCGGCGGCCGCTCGCTGGACACCACGCCCGACGATCTGCCCGATGCGCTCCCGGCAAATCAGCTCACCGAGGGCACGGCGATCCTCGTCGACATCGACGGCCAGCTCACCGAGGCCACCGTGCTGACTGTCACCACCACCGACAGCGGCGCCACCGAAATCCGCGCCCAGATCGCCGGCACCCGCCAGATCGTGACCGAACGCTACCGCCCACACGAACCGGCGTTCCTCGCCGCCGCCGACACCACCGCCACCGTCCCCGCATAGCTGCCGAGCTGACCACCGCTTTCCGTCCAACCAACCCCTAAAGAGAGAGGCACGTGAATGTCTGAACGTCTGAACCTCACCATCAACCCCACCGAGCAGGAGTGGGAGGCCATGGAGACCCCGTTCCGCCGCCAGGGCGCCAAGGACCCGCTGATCTCCGAGCTACGCGACGTGCTGTACGCGGGCCCGGCCTGGATCGGCAAAGCCCGCGACGGCGGCGGGATCGCCGCCGACCGCCTCCAGGAGATCATCGACGCCGCCGAGACCAAGGCCGCCACCCTCGCCCATCTGCCAGAAGGGGAGCACCGCAACAAGGCCCACGCCGCGGCGACCGACGCCGCCGACGCCGCCAAAAAGCTCCTCGCGGAGTTGAACTTCGGCCCCGGCGAGCGCGGTGCTCACCAAGCGGGCGAACACCACCAGCACAACGGCGTCACCGTCTGACCGGCGCCGGCACAGACAACGACCACGGAAAGGAGGCACGTAGGCGATGGCCACCCCCACGATCGATGTCGTCATCCACGACGATCTGAGCGCCGATGTGCTTACTCCGCAAGGCCGCGTGGTGAGGAAGCTGACCGTCACCACTGACGGCGATCTCGGAGCAGCCGTCGGTGATTACGTCGCCGAGCAAGCGCGTCTGTTCGAGACACCGGTGCTGGTGCGTACCAGCCGCGGCGACGGTGACGCCGGCAGTCTTCTGCTCGTCGATGGCGACCGGCAAGCCACCGAGATGGTCCTCACCGATGACGGCACCGTCGTGCCCGCCACCGAGCTACGGGAGGACGGCTTCCTGACCGAGACCACCGAACCGGTCGTCGACGACGTCGAAACGCTCCTCGAGGATGTGGTCGACGAGGCCTCCCACAACGACGCCATCCACGACGAGGTCACCCAGACCGCTGACTTCACCGTCAACGAGCCCATCCTCAACGAGCCCATCCTCACCGAGCCCATCCTCACCGAGCCCATCCCCACCCAGCCCATTGCCCCCGAACCAGTCGCACCGCCACCGGCCCCTCAGGCATCGCCGCGCCCCCGGCCCGCCACCACACCGACCGGACCGGTACAGGTGCCTACCGGTGGCGCCGCAGAAGTTCCCGGCGAGCACGGGTTCGGCGCGCCGCAGGCCCGTCCCGAACCCACACAAGCCCCCCGCCCACCGCGCCCCAAGCCCGCCGGGAAACGCAGTGCGGGTCCGCACGTGCCTCGCCCACCGCGATCCGCTCCCGCGCCGGCCGAGCACGACGCGGGACGGGCCGGTCGGCTGGGTCAGGTGTGGGCCAACCACCGCCGACCGATCCTGGTGATCGCCGGCGCGGTGCTGGCCCTCGCCGTGGCCGCAGGGCTACTGGCCGGTGGCCTGTTCTCCAGCGGCGACTCCACCGCCCCGACCGATCCGGTCGAGGCGATGGCCACCCCCGACCCCACCTCCGACGCCGTCGAATGCCCCACCCGCACAGAGGGCGCCACCACCACCGGCCGCGACCCCGGCAATCAGACCTCAGGCGCCAACGTCATCAAGGCCTTCGACTACGCCTACTACACCTGGCGCTCGGGCACCGCCGCGCGGGCGATGGTGTCCTCGGACGGCAAAGTCGCCCCCGCCATCCAGATCCAGTCCGCGATCGACGTCCTCGACCAGGACCTGCGCTACTGCCTGTCCATCACCGACCGCGGGAAAGGCGTCTACGGCGTCGAACTCACCGAAATCCCGCCCATCGGGGAGCCCCGGGTGATCAACCAGAAGATCACCACCACCGAAATCGGCGGCAAATTCTGGATCTCCGCCATCGAAAAAGACACCCCCAAACCCTGAAACCGTCCCTCAGACACTCCATTCCCGCGAAAGGAAACCCCACCGATGATGAACACCCTGACCGAGGACCGCGCCGCGGCGCGCGCCCACGCAGCACCACCGCCGCGTGCCGCGCGGCGGGCACTGCGCACCACGATCGCCTCCACCGCAGTCGCCGCGTCGTTGGCCGGCGCCGTGCTCTCGGCCGCACCCGCGCTGGCCGATCCCGAACAGGGCGGCGTGATCCCGGAATCCACGCCCGACCAGGGTGGGGTCACCCCCGAAGCGCCGCCGGCCACACCGCCCCCGGTGTCGCCGCCGCCGCAAGCCCCGCCCACCTACAACCCAGGCCCGGGTGTGATCCCCGCGCCCCCGCAGGAAGCGCCGTACCAGCCCTACGTCGAACCGCAGGTCTACAACGAGCCCACCTACGACCAGGCCTACAACCCGGCCCCGCCGCGGGCCTACACCCTGCCACGCCCGGTCGCGCCGGTCCGCCCGATCGCCCCACCGCCCAAGACGCTGCGCGTGGGCAACATCGTTGTCGAGGAAGATCAACTCAAGCGCGACGCACCGTGGCTGACCAACGCCCAGCGCAACTCGATCAACGCCTGGGCGGCCTACGGCGAAGCCAAGATCGCCCAAGGATTGATCTCGGTCGGCGTCCCGGAGGATGAGGCGTCCCGCCAGGCCGCGGCCACCATCATCGGCGTCGCGCTCGGCGGTACCGCCGGTGCAGCAGCCGCGGGCATCCCGGCCGCGGTCGTAGGCGGTCTCGGTGGCGCCGCGATCGGCGCCGGCATCGGTTTCGCTGTCGGCTCTGTCCCCGTACCGGGTCCGCAGACCGGCGTCAGTACCGCTGCGGGCGCGGGTATCGGCGCTGCGGCCGGTGCTGCGCTGCTGGGCATCCCCGCAGCGATCGCCGGTGGTGTGGTCGGAGGTGTCGCCGGCGGCGTGATCGCACACGCCCTGGGCGCTGGTGACCCCGGTGCACGCCCGGACCGCCCTCGACTCCCGGGGGAGCCCGAACCGGCCCGCCCTCAGCCGCGCAAGCCGCAGCAGCAGGTTGTGATCGACAACCCCGGCGCCAACCAGTACGAGGTGCATCTGCCCGCCGACCAGGCGGCCAAAGCCGGTCTGCCGGCCGTGCATTACCAGGTCAACATGCGCGGAGATGTCAACGCGCAGGTCAACGTTGGTGGCCGCAACCTGGAAGCGAACTGGAGCGGCGAGCAGGCCCGCGCCCCGTATGCCGCGCTCGGTGCGGCGAAGGACCAGGCCGAGAAGACGGTCAACCAGTGGACCCGCCAGGCCAGTGACCAGCTCAAGCAGGTCGTGCCCGGCATCGACGTCGCCTGGCCCCAGGAAAAGAAGCCGGCCAACCCCGGTCCCAGACACGCCCGCCAGTAATCGAGGGGTGCGGGCGCACCACGGATGCCGGGGAACCTGAGCCGCCACCTGCGGCTCGGGCCTCGGCATCCACTCGTTCCCCTCCGCGACGAAAGACGCCCACCCCCACAGTGTTTGCACACGAAAGGACATGACGACGTGCCAACCATGAGGCGAGTACACACCGCCACACTCGGCGCCGCTGCTGCGGTGGCGATAGTGCTGGTGGCCGGATGCGGCGACGACGCGCCAGACAGCCGCAGCGCCAAGGCGATCAGCCCGTCGACGGTGCCCTCAACTGAGGCCGATCTGGACGCGATCGTGCTCGGCTGGGGCCAGAAACTCGACCCGAACGAGATCACCCACCCCACACCCGAGGACCTCGAGGTGACCTGCACCGGCCGCGACG
>NZ_JBHYNC010000030.1:0-6244 GCF_042743165.1 Gordonia sp. NPDC058843 | reverse complement strand
ACGGCCGCGACGTCGGCTATGGAGTACCAGCCGGGTGCGATCACCCCGGGTGCGCCGAGAACATCAATCGGGGGATCTCTTTCATCTGCGGCGACGCTCCCGGTGGTGGGGAGTACGGCTGTGGCCTGTTCTTCTGCGACACCCACCGCACCTACGTCTACTTCGGCGAAGGGGAGGAAGACGCACCGGATGCCGATGACGATGCGTTCGCGTGCGTCTGCGCGCGGTGCGCCGCCCGCGAAGCGCCGTTCGACCCGACACCTGATGTGGCCGAATGGGTGGAATGGAAGCTCACCGACAGCTCGTGGGAGCGGTGGCGGCAGGAGAACCCGGCCGAAATCGACCGGTTACGCGCTCAACTCGAGGCGACGGTGTGAGGTGTTCACCCACACCCTGACCACCTACCGCGACCCGCGCCTGGGCGTGCAGCACCGGGCGACGGTCTACCTCGACGGGCAGTGGTGAATGGGACAGGCAGCCTCGACTACGTCACCGGCCCACCTCACCGACTCCATCCGCCCACCCGACGACAACACCGAATGTTCAACCACACCAGCACAACACCCACCGAGGAAAGGCGCACCATGACACCGACCACACGCCCCCTGGCCCGCCCCGTACTGGCGGCCGCCGCACTGCTGCTGAGCGTGCTCGCCGCGGCCGCGGGACTCGGCGCCGGCACCGCATCAGCCCGCCCGGCCGAAGCCCCCCGCCTGGCGATCGCCGGCGACGATATCTGGACCGTGGGTAACCACGACAACTGCCGAGGCCCCATCCGCGTCAGCGCCAAGACCGATCCCCGCCAGCCCGGAACCGTGTTCATCACCTACCGGCCCGGGCAGTTCACCGGCGATGGCCCCGGATGGCGCCGCAACCCCGTCTGCACGGTGCGGGCGCACGCGAACTGGACCTTCCCCGCCACCATCCGTCCGTCGGCGCTGATCGTCGCCGGACCGCGCGGCGGCAAGGCTGTCACCCAGGTTCTGCGCACAGGATCAGGCTTGCAGGGCATGGGCTTTGGCACCGCATTCCCGCACAAGCCGGTGTCGTACTACCTGATCGTTCCCTGACCCCCTCACCAAGGAACGACGCATCATGAGCGCACCGGAGGAGCGAAGCCGCAGCAACGGAATCTGGACCTGGGAGGCCGACTACCTCCCGATGTGGCATGCCCTGTGGGGATCCTCGACAAAGGTCTCCGACGAGGAGCTGGCTGCCACCCTCGGCCGGTCGCTACGCGCAGTGCGCGCCCGAGCGCGCGAGTTGACCACCGCCGGCAGTTGCTTTGCCGGCGGTGGTCTGCCCGGGATGCGCAAAACCAAACGCCTGAGCGTTGAACAGTTCCGCGCCGCGGTGCACACCTACTGCCACAGCGAGGGAATACCGCTGTGGGACAACCGCGCCGATCAGAAGCTCCGCGCCGCCTGGGAGGCGGGTTGGCCCGACCTGGGCCATCTCGCCGAACTGGTGGGCGCCACCGAACAACAACTCGTCAACCGCCTGATCACTCTGGGGCTCGCAGCGGGGGTCGTCGAGGCGGCCGACCACCTCGGCGCCACCCCCGGCGGCGTGGTCGACACCAACGCCCGCTTCGGCCGCGACCGCCAGAACACCGCCGTGTGGGTCCTGGTCATCACCGGCCCCGACGGCGGTGTCGAGGTCACTACCCACCCCGACGAACACGCCGTCTGGCGCTACGCCGCCGCCACAACCGAACCCCGCAACGGTCATCCTGTGTGTTGGCACATCAGCGAAAACCTCATCGGCGAAACCTATTCGCGCACAACTCACTCCGGTGCAGGTCTCTGCATTCCACCTCGCAAGGAATCAGCGTGATCGCGGGGGAGCAGACCTCGCCGAGCGCGGCGATCGGGTTACTGCGTGTGCGTCGACTCCAGCAGCCGATAGATCGTGCTGCGGCTGATCCCGGTCAGCGTGTGTACCCGGTTGATGGTCACGCCAGCTGCGAGTGCGTCGAGGACAAGGCGGTCGCGTGCGTCCACGGTCCGCTTCCACTCACGCAAGGCCTGTTCGGCGTCCTCAAGATTGGCGGACATGCATCAGATCGTACATGTCCCGTACGAGACATCACACACCTTGATTGCACCGTGCGATACATGTACCGTTCGATACACAACGAGTTGTTGCCCAGCACGGAGACGGAGGCCGCAGGGAATGAAAGCACTGGTTCTGACCGATCGCGGTGACGCCGAGTACGTCGATCTCCCGGCGGGTGACCCGGAACAGGCGTTGCGCGAAGTCGTTGGCGGCCCGCTCAATCCACTCGCCCTCACGCACCTGACTGATCACCTGGACCTGTGGACGCTGTTTGAGCCACTGGCGACGGTGACTGTCGGTGGGTTCGGCTACAACGATGTGGCCACCCAGATCGCCTCAGCTGGAGTCGGCAAGCCGCGACCGGTGGTAGGCACCGCCGTTCTCACCGCGCACACCGACTCGGGCATCCTCGCCGCGCTCTCCCCACATGACTGCGCCGCCCTGGACCGCATCATCGCCGAGATCTACACCGGCTACCGCACCGCCGGATAACCCGACCACTCACCTCGAGGACGAGCTGATGAGCACTCACTCCGCACAACCCGCAGGCGACCCGGCCACCTGGACGGTGGCCCAGCTCGCCGAACACCCGGCCGTGCGCACCGCCTACACCGTGCTCGGACACTTGAACCCGCGCGTGTTCGACACGATCGAGTTCTCCCTGGCCTGCGACGAGATCGCCTCCACCAACCAGATACCAGTGCCCTGCGGCCATTTCGCCGCCGCCATCCGCCACCTCGCCCAGACCGCCGCCCGTGAACTGACCATCGCCAGCAGTCGTGGCGTCGAGGGCCCGGAGTCTGGCGAAGACGTCTTCGACTACACGCCCAGCGCGCGGGCCGAGCTGCGCATCCTCATCGCCCAGCACCGACGTCGCGCCCTGGCAGGTGCCCGCGAGCTCGACATCGAGCAACGCGCCGTGCACACCGCGGTCGCCCGCCACCTCAACTACTGCGACCCCCGCAACTGGGGCGGCGCCGACGGACTGCCCGACGTGGAGGTCCGCGACCTCATCGCTGCCTCGATCAACCACCAGATCCGCGCCACCGCCCACCCCGCGATCCGCGGCCACCTCCACGGCGCGCGACTACTGCTGACCGGCGCCGTCGCACCCACACTCGTCCTCGACCCACAGGAGGCCGTGCAGTGACCACCCCGACCGGCGACTCCTACCCGCTGACCTTCGTCGAGCTGTCGCGATGGAACAACTCGCAGCCGCAGCCGGTGAGCTGCCCACGACACCGCACCCCGCAACCCATGGTCGCCGGCACTCACGAATCAGCCGGGCACCCGATGTGGATCTGCGCCGAATGCGGCTACGCCACACCGGTGCTCGACGACGAAGCCCGCATGACTCTCGGCGCCACCCAAACCTTCACCACCGGCGCCCAGACCGCGCAGCTACGCCCCGACACCCGCCTGGTCGCACTCCCGGCAACGCCGGGCACCGACCACACCACCGGCACCGTCGCCGTTCACGAACGCAACGCCGATCCGCGCTCGGCGCAGGTGGCCAGTTTCGGTGCGGCGTTCGCCGCACTGGTCATCGTTGGCTACCTCGTCGGGCTTCTGCCGGTCGCGCCGATCGTGTCCGCCCTGACCGCTCTGTGCGCCGCTGCTGTGGCCGGCGCTGTAGTCCACGATCGGGTCCGCGCCCGCCACCACCGCCGATTCACGCTCATCACCGGTGCGCCAAGGACCGCCCTGGTCAGTTACCTGCTGGCCGGTGACTGGATCGTGCGACCCCCTGCACCGGCCGGCGATCACCGGTGGTCCGGCCCTGATGCCCAGCCGGTGGCCGCGGCGATCACCCATGACCGCGCCGCCCGCGTCATTCAGGTCGCCCGCCTCGGGGCCACGGCCCAAATTCAGGTCACCACCACCGCGGGCACCCTCGTCCTGCCCGACCTCGCATCCGTCGGCATCGTGGAGATGGCCGACCCCGCCCTGGCCGACTTCACTTATCACCCCCGCGGATAACCCCGCCCAGTGCAAGGACTAGGAGGACACATGACCATGACCGGCACGGCGCCAACGGAACTGAGCACCGCCGACTGTGACTGCGACTGTCATCACGAGGGTCACCACTGTGAACGCTGCTGTCTCGATCCCGCCACCGGGTTCTGCGACGACTGCACCTACTACCTCGAGCTGAGCCGCACCAGCGCCTGCGTGAACGCAACCGGCAGTGAGGCTATGCCATGAGGTTCATCGGCGCCCCGTTGTGGCGCAACGCCCACACGATCGCCGACGACGGCACTCTCTATGCCCCCGGGGATCTGGCCTACCCCGACGGACCCCGCTACGGCGAAGCGCTGCGCGCCGGGCACAACCGCGCGCACCTGCACACCACCTTCCGCGTCGGAAAGAAGGCCGCCTGGCCGCGAACTCGACGGCCGTCTCTGGGACCAGTACCCCCGGCCCATCATCCCCGTCCAGATGCGGCCAGGAGTACTCGGTGACCGCCAAGCTGTCGGCCGATGAGCGAGACCTGTTGCGGGAGTGGGTCCACATCATCGCCCCGGTCATCGCCAACCCGGGTGAGGAGTGCCGTCGGCTACGCGAGTCACGCAGAAGTGGGGGAGGGTTCGGACGCAACTACGAGGTGACCGACAATCGGTTCACCGGCACGTGGGCGCACTACGAGGTGACCGACCGTTTCACCACCGGACCCCGCGCCGGACAACCCTCACGCCTGCGGTTCGACCCGCCCCACCGCGAAGTGTCGATTACCCTCACGCGTCTACGCCGATGGGCTGACGCGCTTCCCGCCGAGCTACGTGAACGCGCACAACACGCCTGGGCCACCCGCAGCCGCGACCTGACCGCCCTCACCGCGATCGCGCTGGAAGCCATCGACGCCCACGCGCACATCGAACTCGAGGCAGCTCGCGCCGAATGGTTCACCACCTTGCCCTGCACCCAACCGCCGGCACTCTCACCGCACTGCGCCGCCGCGGGCCATGTGGGCTGCTGGCACGGCCGCGCTCGGCCGAGCTACCTCAGCGTGCGCCATGACGCCGCCCGTCGGCGCCACGGTCCCCGCGGTTACGTCGCCACCTTCCGGCCAGGGTGGTCGCGGCACACCGAGAACACCTCGGCGCGCATCGTCGTTCCCGCCGACCACTACACATGCGAATGTGCCTGCCACGCTGATGGATACGCAGGACAACAACTCGACTTGTTCGCCGGGTAGTGACCGAACAACCAGCCCCTGGAGCATCAATGGACTTCATGCCGTCCGGCCCGCCCGCACTCACCGCCCCGCGGCTCGGAGACCAGATCGCGCGCGACGCGGTCGTGGCCAGCGACCCAGTGTTCGGCCCATCGTCAGGATTGAGCGTGGGGGTTGCACCCGTCCGCATCGACGGGCGCTACCCGCTGGTGTGGGTCAAGCTCGCCACAACCCCCGACACCCGGCGAGGATGAAGCCATGAACGTCACCGTCCACGACCTCGGACGCTACGAGTGCGAGAAAGGCGCGTTCACCGACTTTCCGCTGACCATGGAAGCCGATGAGTCACCGCCGCGGTTGGCTGCGTTCTCCAAGTGGCGCACCGACGATGGACACATCCGTCGGCGCACCGTCGATGGCGTCAGCTACGCCGACATCACCCACCAGGACCGGGTGTGGACCTATCGGCTGTCCCCGGCCTACACGTGGGAGCCCTCCCCATCGGGCGGGTTCTTCCAGTGGCCGCAGTTCTTCGACGTCGGGGAGCTCCCCGACTGATGGCTGACCTGTTGAACCTCGACGGCCTCGTGGAGCTGGTCGACCGGGTCGAACACGCCCGTGGCCAGGCATTGGCGATCGGGGAGTCCTCCGCGGTCAAAGCCGCCTTCCACGCCGCCGGCTCAATGAGCCTGCCCACCGCCAGCTACACCCACGGCGTCGACGTCGACCGGTTCTGCGCACTCCTGGCCACCACCAACCCTGACCTTGCGACACGCTTCCGCGCCCACCGCGCCACTCCCGGGCCCTGAACGGGCCACAGGCAGCCGAACAACTCGCCGTCGGGCAACCGAGCCCGCGGAGCCGTCGCGGCCGTCTGAGGCCCGATACGCTGACATCAACCCGAGATCCACGATCACCACTCCGAAGGGGCACAGCCGATGGCACACGATGCAGGCCAGGGATCGTTCGACGAGCTGGCCCCAGAGCTGTTCACTCCCGAGCTGTCGACCG
>NZ_JBHYNC010000029.1:0-67143 GCF_042743165.1 Gordonia sp. NPDC058843 | reverse complement strand
CACCTCCCCCTCCGGCAGGGTCAGCGAAACATCACGCCAAATGTTCTGCGAACCGAACGACTTGGTGAGTCCTTCGACACTGACCTCAACACCCATGTCCTTCTCCAGCTCTCGTAGTCGTCAGTTGCCCGGAACAGGCGGGGCAGCGGGTGCGGGTTGGCCGGCGGGCGGGTTCCCCGGGATCGCCTGTTCCCCGTCAGGGTCACCGTTGCCGGCGCTGTCGGCATCCAGGTTCGATCCGGTGCTGCTGATCGCTGTGATCAGCCAGTTCTGGCTCTTGTCCATCGTCACCCGGTAGGTGGCCGTGGACTCGATCCCCGAGGGCGCCTGGACATTGGTCGTCTGCACGTTGACGAAGGCAACGACCTGGTAGGTGTCGCCGTCGACCGATTCGACTTTGGCGGCGATCGGCTGCGCGGTCGAGGACCACTGCAGCGGACGCAGGAGCTGTTCCATCTGGGTCGACGCCCGCCGGAGTCGCTCGGAGAGTTCTGGGGACGTGCCCTTGGTGAGCAGGGTCCGCCACTCATCGGGGTTCTCGA
Organism: Gordonia sp. NPDC058843; assembly: GCF_042743165.1. Taxonomy (NCBI): domain Bacteria; kingdom Bacillati; phylum Actinomycetota; class Actinomycetes; order Mycobacteriales; family Gordoniaceae; genus Gordonia; species Gordonia sp. NPDC058843. The sequence goes on along the minus strand of NZ_JBHYNC010000029.1, from coordinate 66,601 downwards.
AGCTCATGTCGGCAGCACCGGTGGCGTAGTCGAGCGCGACCTTCTCGGCCGCCGCGTTGTCGGCGGCGGTCGCCTCCAGCCGGTCCACCTCGTCCGACGCGCTCATCCACTGCCAGCCGAGCAGCGCCATCGCTCCGACGACGAGTACCGCGACGGCTCCGATCAGTATCGATCGCAGCGACACCGACGTCGCGGCCAGCCCCTTGGTCTTCGTGTGTTCGGTGCCCTTGTCGGGTGCCGCCGTCGATGTCTCGTCGGGTTCTGGCTTCGTTGTCCCGTCGTCTGCCGGCGAGGTGTTCTCGTCGGTGCCGGATTCGGTGCCCGTATCGGTGGTGATGGTTTTCGTCATCGCCGCTCTCCTGTCGGTGTCTGCTGAACGATCTGTGCCGGAACGGTTGTCACCGTCCACTGCGGGATCCCGCTTCGTCGCGCGGGTGTCGGTCACCGTCACCCCCCTGCCGGGATGCGGACTTCCAGTGCCCCGGAATCAGTCGCGTTGATCAGGTTGTCCAGTACGCGGCCCACGTCGACGGTCCGTAGAGATGCCGCGCCTGATCGAGTGGCCGGCAAGAGATTGTCACCGATGATCTTGAGGTCCGCGCCACTGTCGTCGAGGAACTTCTGCAGGGCTGCGACCAGCGGCGTCGCACCCTCGGTGATGCCGGTGTACATGGGCCCACTCCAGTCGATGGCGTCCTTGACACCCGACTCGAGTTCGGCGAAGCCGATTCCGAACCCGGCCAGGTGCGGAGTCGTCGCCCGCATCAGTCCCGGTACTGCCTGTGATCGCATGAGCAGCGGCTGCATGGTGGCCAGCAACGTGGTGAGTTCGTCTGCCCGAGCGGTGAACTCTGCTGCCAGCACGCGCCCGGCCTTGTTGAGATCCTCGATGACCTCGATCCCGTCGGGCAGTCCCATGTCGAGTTCGGCGAACACACGCTGGACCTTGTCGGGGTCGGTCTGTCCGAGCACCTCGGTGACCTGCTCGGACAGATCCTTGAAGGTGGCCGCGTTGGAGACGTTCTCACCCTGGATGTAGGCGTTGTCGGCAAGATAGGGACCGGCGGACGTGGTCGGCATCACCGCGACGTAGGCCTCCCCGAGCGCCGAGAGGTTGTCGACGCGGAAGTTGCTCTCGACCGGGATGTTCTCCGTGTTGTCGTAGTTCCAGGTGATCTCGGCACCGCGAGAGGACTGCGAGATCTTCGTGACGTGACCGATCTCGATGCCGCGCAGCAGAACTCGAGAGCCGACGAGAATCCCGTTCGTATCCGACACCGTGATCGTCGCGTGCCGGGCAGAGGGGGAGTTCACGTGCAGCCCCACACTGAGTATGTAGGCGATCGACAGCCCCGCGATGGCCAGCATGGCCAGCACCGAGACCCGGGTCTTGGTGATCATCGGATCGCTCCCAACATGCGCAGCAGCATCTTCGCGTCGCCCAGCAGTTCCTTCTTGCCGGCCGCCTGGACCGAGGGGGCCTCCACCGAGGCGATGTTGACCGACGGCTTCTTGGCGAACGGGATGAGCGTGTCCTCCAGGAACGTCGCCATCGCCGCCCCGGTCGCGGGTGCCTGGTCCCACATCCCGCGGCCGGCTTCGGCCGCATCGGCAGTCGAGTTCAGCAACGGCACGAGGAAGAGGCCGCCGGTGAACACCGACCCCACAGAGGGCAGCAACGTACTGATGTGGGCCACCAGAGTTTTCGCCACGGTCTTCCAGTAGTGCTCGCCCTGCTCGGAGAACACGTGCTCGATCTGCTGTCGGCTGTCGGAGAAGGACCCGGCCACCGCGTTCAGGCTGTTGAGAGTGCGGTCGAGTTGCCCGGTGTGGCGCGAGAGATCATCGAGGTCCTTCGACACCGTGGTCGCGATGCTCCGCACATCCTTGATCGGCGGCATGGTGCGATTCAGCGTCGCCATCGTGTCCTGGACCTTCTGGATGCTGCCGCCGTTGATGAAGTAGGCAAGGACCGCGATGGTGTCCTCGAGCGGTGGCGGGGATGTCGTACGGTCGCTCGGGATCACGCTGCCGTCGCGTAGCAGCTCACCCCCACCGCCGCCGGTCGGCGGTTGAAGCGCGAGGTACGTGTCGCCGAGCGGCGTGTTCTGCCGGATGATCGCCGAGGAAGCCGCGGGAACCGGACGGTCGTCGGTCAGACCGACCACCACGTCGACACCTGCGTCGGTGGTCTCGGTGGACTGCACCCGGCCGACCTGGATGCCGTTCATCATGACGTCGGCCCCGTCCGGCAGGTTGAGCACACTCGCGAACTGAAGTGTCACCTCGTAGTCCAGCGGCACACTGCTCTTCACCGATGGCAGCCGGTTGGGACTCAGCGCCGAACAGCCGGTGAGTCCGACCACGAGCGCGAGCAACACGGCCAGGCCGAGCGCGGTTCGTCTACCGATCATTTCTGGAGACCCGCCTTCTGCAACAGGATGGACAGTGCGTTGACAGGTGCCGCCTTGCCGCCTCCGACGTCGATCTTCGGTGCGACATAGGGCACCGACAGGGCGCCCGAAACCGATTCCTGCTGGCGCATGGCGGCGGCGACCGACGGTGTCATGGCCATGAGTTGCCCGAGTTCGGGAGCCCGCTGGGCGCCGTAGGCGATGATGTCCTCGACCGGTCCGTGGAGCAGTGGCCACAGGATGTCCTCGCCGTAGTTCCGCTGGATGTCGTACATCAGCGCGATCGTCCAGCCGATCCCCCGGCAGAACCTGGCGACGTCGTAGAACAGGGTCGTCCCCAGCTGCGTCACCGAGGGCATCTGGTTCATGATCGACATGATCTGGTCCCAGTTCTTCACCGCGTCGTCGGTCAGCGGTGCCATGTCCCGGATGGACGAACCGATGTCGGCGACGAACGCGTCGGGATTCTGCGCCGCGCGGGCCGCGTTCTCGAACATCCGCGACGCCTGCGGACCGGTCCCGGCGAAGGCGCGGTCGGCGCCATCGAGTGCGGTCTCCAGATCATCACCACCATTGTCCGACAGCGACTTCAAGAAGTCCGACGCCGACGCGGCAACCTCGGAGATGCTCTTCGGGGTGAACGAGTTCTCCACACCGATGCATCGCCCTTCCGCCAACGCGGGGCCGCCCGAATAATTGCCGACCAGCTCCAGACTCCGGTCGGCCAACAGCGACTTGGATCTGGTCACGGCCTTGACGTCGGCGGGGTATGTCCGTCCGGGGTCCAGCGAGAACGTGATCCGTACGTGGTCACCACGGCTCTCGATCCGGTCGATCGCACCGACACGGATTCCCATCTGGGTCACGGGATTTCCTTTGTAGAGGCCGATCGTATCGGTCACGTCGACACAGAACCCGTCGCCACCGGGCGCACTGTCGTCGACGCCGGTGGCACCCGCCGAGGTCAACCCGATCGTGGTGATCACACCGAGCAACACCACCACCGTCCCCAGCGACATCGCGATACGCCGTTTCGACGACCCCACCAGCGCTCTCATCAGCAGTTCCTTCCGGGAATGGGGATGCACACGTTCTCGGTCCACAGGGTGCCGCCGCCGACCTGACGCATCCCCTCGGGAGTGATCCACTGCGCCAGCTTCTTCCGCGTGTCCATCAATCCGTCGATGGCGGGCCCGAGCTGTTGTTGCAGGCGGATGATCGTGTCCTTCATCTGATTCACGTGCGTGGAGACCAGTTCACTGTGGTTGAGGTAGAACCGCATGAACGGAGCAAGTTTCATGAGGACGTTCGCGAACAGCTTGTAGGCGTAGTTGAAGCCCGCGGAGTTGACGTGGTACGTGCTCACGACCATGTCGATCTTCCGGATCAGCTCGAAGACGAACTCGCGATTCCCGTTGAACGTCTGTAGGTATTCCGAAGCCAGCGAGGCGATCTGGTGGACCTGGCCGCGCTGCTTGTCGAACACCGAGGTCACCGACTCGAGCCCGGCCACGATGGAACGCAGCGAGGTGTCGTTTCCGTCCAGCGCACCGGCGACCTGATCGAGGTTCGCGTTGACCTCGCGGGTGTCGACCGTGTCGGTCGTACCGGGCACGGCTTGGATCACGTCGCCGATCGAATACGGAACGGTCACCCGGCCGGCCGGGATCGGGGACGTGAGTTCCTCCCGACCGAGCGGGATCATGGTGATCGCGTATCCGCCCACCGGCGTGAGCATCCGGACCTCCATCTTCGTCTGGTCGCCCACGAACGTGTCCTTGTCGATACGCGCAGTGACCTTGACCCGATCCGGTTGGAGCGCAACCTCCGACACCTTGCCGATGCTGATGCCTGCCACGCGCACGTCCTGCCCGGACTCGATCGCCGACGCGTCGGTGACCTCGAAGGTGATCGTCTTCTGGCCCGGCGGACGCAGATAGATGATCGCGAGAGTGCCGAGGAGCGCCACGACCACGATCACGACGATCACTCCGAGGACTCCGTCGTTGGACGTGAATCTACGAATCCCCTTCTGGTTCATCGATTGCACAGGACCACCTCGCTACCGGACATCAGGACTCGCACATCGGATGGGATGTGGGCGCGACCATTGGCGCATTCCTTGCTGAAAGACGCGTGCGTATCGATGCCACGCAGGCCTGCAAGAGCATTGGGCATCAGCTGGAAGGACTTCAGCGCTTCCTGCATGGACGAGAAGGAGTTCTTGAGGAACACATCGACATCGAATTCCTCGTTGACACCGAGCGCCACCAGAAGCCTCTCGATCGGTTCGAACAGTGCCGGCCCCGCACTCGCGGTCACCGCGAACTCGTCCAGAACCGTCATGGCGTTGCTGATCGGCAGATCGACCGCCTCCAGGAAGCCCATCACCTGCGGGGATCTGCCGCCCATCGTGTCCGCGATCCGGGACAGATTGGTCGTCAGCGTCGAGATGAGCTGCTGGCGGTTCTCGGCGAATCGCGCAAGCTTCTGGGTGCTCTCGAGCATCGGCCCGAGCCCGCTGCCGTCACCTTGAAGAAGAGCGATGGCGTTCTCGCTGAACTGGTTGACCTCATCGGCGTTCATCGTGGTCAACACCGGCTGGAGTCCGTTGAACAGCGAGGTGATGTCGAAAGACGGAAGTGTCTGCGCGGTCGTCGCGTGGCTCACCATGCGTCCCGGTGTCTCACCGGGCTGCAGGTCCAGATAGCGCACCCCGGTGAGGTTCTGGTACTTGATCGCCAGGGTCGAGGTCGATGTCAGCTTCTGGCTGTCATCCATGGTGAACTCGACGTGCGCGAAGGGCGTTCCGTCGTCGTTCCGCTCGAGATCGACCGAGACGATCTTACCGATTCGCTTGCCGCGGAACCGGACGTCGCCATTGTCGTGCAGACCCGAGGCGTCGGTGAAGTCGGCCCGGTAAGTCACCACGCTGGCGTCGACCGGATTGCGCATCGCGTTCACCACGAGGATGAACAACATGACCGTGACCGCCGCGACCACTGCGACCTTGGAGCCGGCGATGACTGTGCTACGAGATGCCATCTCAATTACCTCCTGCTCGTTCGGCGTCGATGGATCGCATGCGTTCCAGCGGACCCGACACGGCGGGAACACTGTCCAGCAGGAGGCGAAGCTGCAGCGTCTTACTCGCGTCATCACCTCGGAAACTGTTGCGCAACTGCTCGATTGCCTTTCGTGTCTTCACCATTGATGCACCGCCGCCGATCATCTGCGGTACAGGGTCGATCAGATACTTGAACGAGGTGACCAAGGGCGTCAGATCGGCCGCATGGGAAGAGAGGAGCACGCCGACCGCACCGAACAAACCGTCCGAGGCCACCGTCAGCGAACGGTCCATGAGTTCGTGGTAGGCCTCGTCGACACCCCGCGAGCCGTCGGGCATCTTGTTGAAAACGCTCCCCGTGATCGCATCGAGCGCCTTCATCGCCTCTCGGTTGAATCCCGGGAATGCCTCGGCGAGGTCGTTCATCTCGCGCAGCAGTGTGCTGGGCATGTGCCGTTGGGTCCGCGCGACCTTGTCGGTGAAGATGATCGCGGTCTCGATCAGCGGCGACAACCCGTCCGCATAACGCATCACCTCGTCGAGGCTGTCGATCATGTCTCGTGTCAGCGTTCCGTCGACGACGATCGAACTCCGCTCGATCATCGTCGACATCGTGAAGTCGGGTGCCGAGGAACGGCGAAGGGTCTGCCCGCTGGTGAGCTCTGCCCCGCCCGGCATCGCGATGAGGTTGACCGCGGTGACGCCGAAGTAGTTCTGCGGACGGTAGTCGACCTCGAACGAATCCGTGAGGCTCTCGGCGGCCTGCGGGTCGAGCACCACGTCGACGTGCACGACGTCGGGGTCGGTGGAGTCGATGGCGGTCACTTCGCCGACTTCGGCGCCCCGCAACAGTATTCGGCTCCCCGTGTCCACACCCGGTCCGAGCGCGGGCAACACGAGGTGTAGGTCGGTGCCCTTGGGCGCGGTGACCCGCGGGTAGACCACGGCGAAGACCGTCACGATGACGGCGATGACGGCGATCGCGATGATGCCGGCGCGTACCAGCGTCCGCGTCTGGCCGCGAGCGTCTCCGCGGAGGAAGTCCTGACTGCTGTATGACGACACGTCAACCCCTGAACGGAAGGACCGGATTGAGGCCCCAGATGGCCACGGTCATGAGGAAATTGAGGACAACGATGGCTACCAGGCTGGCTCGGATCGCCCGCCCGGACGCCGCGCCGACACCCGCCGGTCCGCCGGAGGCGAAATACCCGTAGTAGCAGTGGATGATGGTGATGACCGCACAGAAGATGAGTGCCTTTGTCACCGACGCGAGTAAGTCGGGTATCGACACGAATTGGGCGAAATAGTGGTCGTAGGTCCCCTCGGGTTGGTCGTGGAAGAGCTTCACGATCAGTCCGCCCGTGAGGAAGCTGACGACCAGTGCCATCAGGTAGCTGGGCAAGACCACGAGCATCCCGCCGATCAATCGGGTCCCGACGACGAACGGGATGGCGCGCAGACCCATGGTCTCGGTGGCGTCGATCTCCTCCGAGATCCGCATCGCGCCGATCTCGGCGGTCATCCGGCATCCCGCCTGAGCCGCGAACCCGATGCCGGTGATGATCGGCGCGACGACACGGATGTTGCCGAACGAGTTGATGATTCCGGTCAGCGCGCCGAAGCCGAGAAGGTCGAATGCCATGAAGGCCATGATCGCCACGACCGATCCGACGGCGATCCCGAGGAAGAACATCAGGCTCACGACACCGCCGTCGACGATGATCGACCCGCTGCCCCAGGCCATGTCGTTCATGGTCTTCATCGTCTGCTTGCGGTAGTGCCGGATCGTCGTGGGTAGCAGGGCGAATGTCTTGCCCACGAACAAGACGATCTGGCCGAGTGTTGCGAACGCGTTGGTGAAGCGTTCGCCCACCGAACGGCCCAGCCGGCTCAGTCCGCCGGATCGAGGAACTGTCTGTGTTGTCATCTCGTCACGCCAATCGAGCCGGGAAGAACATGGCCTGCAGCTGGCTGACCGCCATGTTCGTCATGAAGATGCAGAGGACGCTCAGGACCACCGAGGCGTTGACCGCGTTGGCAACACCCTTCGGTCCGCCCTTCGCCTCGAGCCCGCGCAGGCTGGCGATCACCACGACGATGAACGCGAACAGGACCGACTTGAGCACGGAGAACATCAAGTCCGTCGGGGTCGCGAAGGTTCCGAAGGACTGCCAGAAGCTGGCCGGGACCACGTCGTTCACGTTGGCCGAGATCGCCAGTCCGGCAGCAACTCCCGACGCGATGATCATGACGCACAAGGCCGGGGCAATGGCGAGCATCGCCAGGAATCGGGGCACGATGAGCCGCTGGACCGGATTGACGCCGATGACCCGCATCGCCTCGATCTCCTCCCGAATGGACCGCGCGCCGAGGTCCGAGGCGATCGCCGATGCCGCGGCGCCGCTCATCAGGAGACCGGCCGCCATGGGCGCGCCCTGGTTCACGACACCCAGGCCGGAGGCGGCGCCGGCGAGCGAGTTCGCGCCGACCTGGTCCATGACACCGCCGACCTGCACCGAGACCTCGGCGCCGATCGGTACCGCCATGAGAAGTGCGGGTAGCGCGGTGACCTTGAACAGCTTCCACATCTGATCGATCACCTCGGCACCGGCCAGGCGCAGCGAGATCGCGTCGGTGATCGCGAACCGGATCATCTCCATCGCAAGGCGCGCCGACCGGCCGATGGTCGCCAGGCTGCGTGTGATCCGGTCGATCACGCCGCCACCCACCCTGCGGAGTGCGTCAGCCGACCTCACTCCTGGACTGCGCTCACCCAGAGCACTGACGGTCATTGATGATCCTCTCGAGTTGTCGCGAAGCGATCCGCGTCGGTAGTGCTCGGGTTTCGGTCCGCCTCTGAATATCTGGGACGTTTGACCACCCTGTGGCGCGCCACGGCGACCACGTCGCGCGATAGCGGGCTGTGGCCTAAAGCCTTTAGTTCATCTACTGTGACCCCCGACACGTCGGCAGGTCTGAGGCTAGCAGACATGAGACGTATTCTGTCAAGTGTCAGCAGCTCGGGTTCGCGAGACGAGGCCGCGATGAGGCCGATCGGCCACCGGCAGCGCCCCGGCGGGCGGATCAGCCCATCAGTCGACGCAGCACCTTCTCCATGACGCGACCGTAGGGCGGATAGGTCGCTGCCAGATCCGGGCGAGCGGGCTTGCTCAGAACCGCCTTGCGGTGGCTGAAGGTGTCGAACCCATTCCGCCCGTGGTAGTTCCCCATCCCGGAAGCACCCACACCGCCGAACGGGAGCTCGGGGACGAGAAGCTGATACAGCAGGTGATTCACCGACACCGAGCCCGACGACGTTCGCGCCACGACCGCGTCCGCAACAGCCTTCGACTCGGTGAAGAGATACAGCGCAAGAGGTTTCGGTCGAGAGTTGACGAAGGCGATCGCGGCATCGAGGTCGGGTACCGAGATCAGTGGCAACACCGGACCGAAGATCTCCTCCTGCATCAGTTCGGAGTCCGGATCAGGATCGGTGACCAGCGCAGGCTTGATCGTCCGCTTGGCGTCGTCGATCTCACCGCCGTACTGTTCGCCGCGATGCGTCTGGAGTGCACGTCGTAAGCGGTCGACGTGACGCTGATTGACGATGCGAGTGGTGTCATGCGCACCGCGCAGGGGTAGCTCCTCGAGCAGTCGCGCGACCAGCGCCGGCCGCACCGATTCTTCGACGAGGACATAGTCGGGGGCGGTGCACGTCTGGCCGGCGTTCACCGACTTCGCCCACGCGATTCGTCTCGCGGCGACGTCCAGATCGGCATCGGCGGTCACGATCACCGGACTCTTACCCCCGAGTTCGAGAGTGACCGGCGTGAGATTTCGAGCGCTCGCCTCCATGACCGCGCGGCCGATCGACGTCGAACCGGTGAAGAAGGTGTGATCGAACGGCTGAGCCGCCAGCGCGGCACTGATCTCCGCATCCCCCAATACGACGCGGACTGCCCCGGCGTCCAGGTAGCGCGGCAACTGCTCGGACAGCAGCCGTGCGGTAGCCGCCGACAGCTCCGACGGCTTGACCACCGCGGCGTTGCCCGCGGCGAGCGCGCTCACCAGCGGGTGGAGCGTCAGCAGAATCGGAAAGTTCCAGGCGCCGAGGATGAGCGCGACACCTTTCGGCTCGGAGACCACCCACGCCTTGCCCGGCGCGGTCGCCGCACTCATCCGGACCTTCTCGGGCTTCATCCACCGCGCCACATTGGCGAGCGAGTGCCGGATCTCGTGTCGGACAGGTGCGACATCGGCCATGAACGTCGCCATGGGCCCGCGCCCCAGATCGGCTTCGATCGCGGCCGCAATCGCCGGCTCACACTCGTCTATGAACCGCAGCAGTCCCTCGAGTTGGGCGACGCGCCACGAGAGCGGTCGCGTACGACCGCTCTCGTAAGCGGACCGCGCCCCGACCAAGGCCGATCCGGATTCGGTGGCCGCTGCGCTCGTCGACATCTCGGTAACACTCATCGTGGCTTCGCTTTCCGGTGCTTCGGGGACCCACCCATCGGGCTGGAGTATGCGGCGAGCATACAGAGTGTTCAGACGTGATGTCAATCACTTCGCCGCCCGCATGGGACGCCCGACCCACAGACCATACATCTTGTATGGATTCTCCGTCCGGCCTATCGTGGGACCCATGATCGACTGGGCCGTCAGCTCACACTCGGAAACGCTCGAGATCGCCGAAGGCGACGGTGTCCGTCGCCTGACTCTGTGGCGTCCGACGTCGCTCAACGCCTTCGACGAGAAGCTCCAACGCGACTTTCTCGGTGCCGTCACCGCGGCTGCGAACGATGACACCGTGCGGTGCGTTCTCATCACCGGTCGAGGTCGCGCATTCAGCGCGGGAGCGGATCTCGCGCTCGACGATGTCGGTCCGGAAGTCCGGCTGGCGCCGCGGACCGAGCGTGAACTCACGCGGTTCTACAACCCGATCGTCCGAGGGTTGCGCGAGATGCGAAAGCCGGTCGTGGCCGCGGTGAACGGTCCTGCGGTTGGCGTCGGTTGCGCCGTCGCGGTCGCATGCGACCACGTCGTCGGGGCGAGGTCGTCGTCGTTCACACTGGCGTTCTCACGAGTGGGTCTCACACTCGACGGTGGTGCATCGCTACTCGTCGGTGCACGGGTGGGATTCGGCCGCGCGTCGCGGATGGCGCTGCTGGCCGAACGAGTCGATGCCCACACCGCGTTCTCCTGGGGGCTGATCGACGCGGTGGTCGACGACGCGGTTCTCGCCGACCACGCCGAGTCCGTTGCCCGGAAACTCGCTGCCGGACCCACCGAGGCCTACGCCGCGACCAAGCACAGTCTGAACGCCGCGCTTCTCCACCGCCTCGAGGATGCCTTCGAGGTCGAGGTCGCAGGTCAGACCGCCCTTGTCGACGGCCCCGGTTTCCGAACCGCGATCACCCGGTTCTCCACCGGCGCGAAGGGCTGAATGCGACTGTGCTTCAGCGCTTTCCGTAGATCGACGCGTACATGAATCTCGCCACCATGTCGGTGACCGCGTCGATGTCGTCGAGATGCGTCTCGCCGGCGAGCGATCCCGCGATGGTGCGCTCGATGGTCCACAGCAGCGTGGCTGTGTACTCACTGGCCGGCGGGCCCGCCGGCGCCAACCCTCGTGCTCGATCGGCGACGATGATCGACTCCAGGGTCGTCTCCATGGCGTTCATGGCGGCGAGGTACTCGGCGCGCAACTCCGGCAGGCGTGGCCACTCGTGCACGGCGTTCTTGATCACGGCGCCCGCGTGCCCGTCGAGATGCAGCCACTGTCCGACCTGCTCGAGCAGAGCCGACGGGTCCTGCCGATCGACGTCGGCAACCGCGGTCAACGCGGCGACGATCTCGGCCGCCGCCTGGCGGAACAGAACGACAAAGGCGTCTTCTTTGCTCCGGAAGTAGAAGTAGAAGGACGCGCGAGAAATGTTCGACTGCTTCAGGATCTTCGCGACGGACAACTCGGCCAAGGTCTCGGTGAGCAGTAGTTCGCGCATGGCCTGGAGGATGTTCTGCGCCGTCTCGGTCTCCACCGCAGGGTTGTCGATCGAGGGCAGCAGCTCCCGCCTCGCGTCGGCGGCATCACTCGCCTTCTTGCGTCGACCCTTCGGCACCGTTCGGCCGCCGTAGATGGCCGCTTCGTTGATCGCGCTCAGCGACGTGGTGACACTCGCCGCCGCGGGGAGCCGGTCATCCAGCCCCCGCGTGCTGACGTAGAAAGCTCGCTCGGAACCGCCGACCAGCATCGAGGCCAGCATCTCCGCGGGAGCGCCGTCGGGAGCGCGTCCCTCGGCTCGCTCGAACTTGATCTGTTCTGCGACAGCCGCGACGAACTGCTCGAACATCCGCTGCCACGCCGCCGCAACCGCGGGCTTGCTGTGCATGTGCTCGATGACCGCGCAGATGACCGCGCCGTGTCGCGACCACATCTCGAGCGTGTGCTCGAGACTCGAGCCCATGCGACGCGCCCGGTCACGTCCGGGATCGGTGGACCACGGCGCGTCAGCTCCGTACGACTCGTCGAACACTCGTCCCAGAAGCGCCACCAGGACGTCGTACTTGTTGGCAAAGTAGTGGTAGAAGTTGGCCCGGGACAGACCTGCGGTCTCCAGGATCTGAGCAACGGTCAGATCCTGGAGAGAGGTCGAGGTGAGCAGTTCCTCGGTCGCCCGGAACACCGCGAGCTCAGCAGAGGAACTCCCGTCGTAGTCACGGGGGCGCCGCCGCACAAAAGAACTCGATGCCATAGCGGCATCATACTCGATGTCCGGACACGACGTCTGCCCGTGGGATGTCACGTCACGCGCGACCGCACCGCACTCACTCCGCGGAGCAATGCCGCGTCGAAGTCGTCCGGGCACTCCAGCATCGGATAGTGCCCGACGTCGAGCCCCACGAGTGTGCTGTCCAGTCGCTCGCGCACCCACCGTGCACCGCGAACCGACAGCGCCGGGTCCGCGGTACCGATGATCTGGGTCACCGGTACGGAGAGATTCTCGAGCAGGTGCGTCTGTTCGGTGCACATCAGCGTGCGCAGGGCAGCGCGGGCGGCCCAGCTGGGCGTTTGCAGCGAGATCCGGTGCAGCCAGTCCAGGATGTGCGGGTCAGGCGCGCCGCCCTTGAACGGATCACCGACGGCCTGCCGCCGCAGGGAGATGCGGTCGGCGTGCTCAGCGGCGAGCAGACTCTCCAGAGGCCCTTCGGGGCGCACACCGAAGGGGAAGTTCGCAAACCGGGCCGCCGCAACGCCGTTGGTGGCGACCAACACGAGAGACCGTGTGAGATCGGGGCATTCATGCGCCAGGCGGAGGGCGACCATCCCTCCCAGCGACCAACCCACGAGGGCGGTTGCGCCCAGGCCACGCTGCTCGATGACCTCGAGGGCATCGCGGTACAGGGAGTCGATGTCGTAACCGTCCAGGGGTGCATCTGATCGTCCGTGTCCTCGAAGATCCATGGCGACGACCCGGTGACCGCTCTCGGCCAGCACCCGTATCTGCCGGTCCCACACCTCGCCGCTGAGACTCCAGCCGTGGATCAGCAGGACGCCCGGACCGTCTCCGACATCTCGGACCGAGATCCGGATGCCGTCCTGCGTTCGCACGAACTGCTGAGTCATGAGTCCGCACCCCGGTGGAAGGTCGCCACCTCCGCGACCGACTGCCTACTGGTGCGATACGCGTTGACCGGCGCGTCCCCGTCGGGGTAGCCGAACGAGATACCCACGACCACTTGCCGTTCGGGCTTCAACCCGAGGTAGTCCCGGATCACGGGCGACTGCGTCGCCAGCGCCGCTTGCGGGACGGTCGCGATCCCGAGCTCGTGGGCCGCCAGGATGAAGTTGCTCACGAACAATCCACAGTCGATCGCTCCGTAGGGACCCAGTGCCGCCTCGGTCGTGACGATCGCTACATGCGGCGCACCGAAGAAATCGAAGTTGCGCAGCATCTGTCGGGCCGAGCCGGCCCGGTCCGACTTCTCGATACCGAGGCTTGCATAGAGCTGCAGGCCGCTCTCTCGGCGACGCTCCTGGTAGACGCCGTCATATGCAGCCGGGAACTCGATGTCGGGATTCTGCGCAGGTCCGTCCGCGATCGCGGCCCGCAAGGCCTCGCGCAAGCCTTCGGCGGCACCCCCGCTCAGCACGTCGACGTGCCACGGCTGGGTGTTGCACCACGAGGGAGTCAGCCGCGCCACGTCGAGCACTCGCTCGATCTCGGCCGGTGGTACCTCGCGGGCGAGGAACTCGCGGCAACTCCACCGGGATTCCAGCAGCTGACGCAAGGTCCGGTGCGGCAGCGATTCCGGAGGCGGCGCCGCCGATGGATTCTTCGAGTCCTGGGACAGCGGCGACATCGATACTCCTCGTTGTGGGGGACGGGGCGACGCGTGCGACACGGATGACCGCGGGCACATCGCGTCACAGACCGGCAGACATGCGGCCAGACAATCAGTGTAGACACAGTGTTCAGTTCGGTCTACCCTCCTGTGTAACGACGATCACACGAGGTCGGCGTACCGATCACCCACCACCCACCTAGGAGGCGCGATGACGATCACCGAGCCACACACGCAGCCGGTCAGTTTCCGCGGCGATCTCGACGTTCCGCCGGGACTGCCGCGCGGAATCGACTTGGGACGAATTGCGAACAAGGACAGGGCGATCGCCATGTACGGTCGCGACCTGGTCGAGAAGCTGACCGACCACGCCCTGCTCGCCGACGACTATGCCTACGCGGCGATGCTCGACTTCAAGGACAAGTCCAACAACTCGACGTGGCGCACCTTCGACCAAGCCCTGGATCACGGTATCGATGCGATCGACGACCCCAGCCCCGGACTGATCGCGCTCTTCGACCAGCTCGACCACATCCCCGACTGGGTCGATTTCGACCAGCTCTACCGCGGTGCGGTCGCTTTCTGGCGGGCCGGCCCGATCGTCCCTCCCGTCCTCGCCTGGGGTGCGATCGCCGGGGGTTTCTCCATGTACAGCGCGACCCGGCCGGTGCTGTTCAGCGGTCGGCTTCGCGAGCAGGACAAGGTGGGGACCAGGCTCATCGAGAGCTTCCGGTACGTGGTCGCGGCATACACACCCGGTGGGATGGCGCGCTTCGAGGAGGGCTTTCGTCTCACAGCGAAAGTCCGCATGATCCATGCCGCGGTTCGTCACAGTCTCGGGCGGTCCGACCACTGGGACTGGGCCGGCTGGGGCATTCCGATCAACAACTTCGACAGCATGGTCACGCAGGCAGGCCAGTTCGGCGTGAAGTTCACCGACGCGGTCCAGTCCTCGGGAATCCGTTTCAGCGACCGCGAACTCGAGGACATCTTCGCCCTGAGCCGTTACGTGGGATACGTGATCGGCGTTCCCGAGGACATTCTGCACACGGACTATGAGGACGCTCGTCGCAAGACCGATCTGCACACGCTGGTCGAATTGCCGCCGGACGAGCTCTGCCACGACGTCGTCCACTCGATCATCGAGTACAGCGTCGAGAACCCGCCCGGCGACGTCGAGGTGCTGCCGGGTCCGGTGGCCAAGTTCATGACGAACGAGCGTCGCCTCAAACTCGCATATGGTTTGTTGCACTCGTGGATTCCGCCG
This sequence comes from Gordonia sp. NPDC058843, assembly GCF_042743165.1. Lineage (NCBI taxonomy): Bacteria > Bacillati > Actinomycetota > Actinomycetes > Mycobacteriales > Gordoniaceae > Gordonia > Gordonia sp. NPDC058843. The sequence continues at coordinate 51,504 of NZ_JBHYNC010000029.1, read as the reverse complement.
CACGTCATGGATGCCCTGGGCGTCGAGAAGACCGGTTGGCGGCATATCCTGCCGACGATCAGCCCACTCGTCACACTCGCCGATCGTGTCGGACGGGTGCTACCGCACGATGACGAGAAGGCCGCGTTCAGCATGCTTCGACAGTTCAACGACGCGATCAAACTCCCCGACGGCGCCAACAAGGAGATGGCCGTGGCCAATCCCGACGAGGTGCATGCGGACATCGCCGCGAACAAGGGCGGCATGCCGGTGGTCGCGAAGAAGTGAACGCATCGTCCACCCCGCCGCTGGCCGGCACCCGCATCATCGAGCTCGCGGGCATCGGCCCCGGCCCGTTCGCGGCGATGATGTTGGCGGACATGGGTGCCGAGGTCATCACCGTCGACCGACCCGGGGGAAACCCCTGGGCGGTCGGCGGTCACGGCATCCTCTTCCGCAGTCGCCGACACGTCGCGGTCGATCTCAAGTCCGACGGGGGCGCTGACGTCGTGCGTCGCCTCTGCGCAGACGCCGACGGGATCATCGAGACCTTCCGCCCCGGCGTCGCCGAGCGCCTCGGCGTCGGGCCTGAGGACTGCCTGGAGCGCAATCCGGATCTCGTCTACGGTCGCATGACGGGTTGGGGCCAGACCGGTCCGATGGCCCAGCTTCCCGGCCACGACATCAACTACATCGCGCTCACCGGCGCCCTGCACCAGATCGGGCGTAAGAACGAAAAGCCGGTTCCACCACTGAATCTGATCGGAGACTTCGGCGGTGGCGGGACGTTTCTCGCGTTCGGCATGCTCGCCGGGATCCTCTCCGCCCGCGCTGGTCACGGAGGTCGGGTCGTCGATGCCGCCATGATCGACGGGGCTTCGGCCCTGATGGCGATGTTCCACTCGTACCGCGCCGAGGGCGACTTCATCGAGGAACGAGGCGCCAACCTGCTCGACACCGGCGCCTTCTTCTACGACGTCTACGAGACCAGGGATGGCAAATGGGTGAGCATCGGCGCCATCGAGAACCAGTTCTGGGCCGAGCTCTGCGATGTCCTGAACCTGCCCGATGCGATGCGGCACGACCATCTCGACTCGAAGCGATGGAATGAGTACCGCGTCATTCTCGAGAAGCGCGTCGCCGAATACGACCGGGCCGAACTCAACGCGCTGTTCGAGGGTCGAAACACCTGCTACGCAACGGTTCTGACAATGTCCGAGGCGGTCGAGCACCCACACAATCGAGCACGGGACACCTTCGTCACGATCGGCGATGTCGTCCAACCCGCCCCTGCACCGCGATTCGATGGCCACCCGCCGACGTCGCCTCGTCCACGTCGCGCGCCCGGCGCCGACACCACAGCGGTACTCGGCGAGGCAGGCTACTCCTCCGCCGAGATCGAATCCCTCCTCGCCGACGGCGTGGTCGATTCGACTCCATGACCTCGGTGGTTGCCCGGTCGAAAGTTCTTCCCGGGCAACCACCGATTCAAACCTGGCTCACAGACCGAGCGAGCGGCCCACGATCTCGCGCATGATCTCGTTCGTACCACCGTAGATTCGCTGCACTCGTGCGTCCCGCCACCGTCGCGCGACGTCGTACTCCTCCATGTAGCCGTACCCACCGTGCATCTGCAGGCAGGTGTCGAGAGCGGAGAACTCCAGCTCCGTGGTCCAGAACTTCGCCCCGGCCGCCTCGGCAGCGGCGAGTTCGCCGGCATTCTGCGCCTCGATGCACCGGTCGACGAACACACGCGCTATCGACACCTGCGTGGTGAGTTCTGCAAGAGTGAATCGGTTGGCTTGGAAACTGCCGATGGGTTGCCCGAACGCCTTGCGCTCCTTCGCATACGCGACCGCTGTCTCGACTGCGTGCTCGGCCTGCGCAACGGCGACCACTGCCATCGACAACCGCTCCTGGGCGAGGTTGCGCATCATGTAGTGCAGACCCTTGCCCGGTTCGCCGAGAACGTCTGCGTCGGAGATCAGTACGTCCTCGAAGAAGAGTTCGGCTGTGTCCTGGGCTTTGCGCCCGATCTTCGCCAGCTTCCGGCCGCGTTCGAATCCATCCTGGTCGGCGGAGACCACGAAGAGGCCGAAACCTCCGCCGTCGTCCTCCGGTATCCGTGCCGCCACGATGATCAGGTCGGCCTGGATGCCGCGGGTGATGAAGGTCTTGGACCCGCTCAGCCTCCAACCGCCCTCTCTGCGAACGGCAGTCGACTTGATGGCACGCAGGTCCGAGCCAGTACCCGGCTCCGACATGGCGATCGCGATCGCCGTGTCGCCACTCACGATGCCGGGCAGCCACCGCTCCTGCTGCTCTGGAGAGGCGATGTCGAGGAAGTAGGGCAACACGATGTCGTTGGTCAACGAGAACCCGTCGCCGACGGTCCCGGTGCGGACCACTTCCTCGTTCAGGACTGCGTTGAACCGGAAGTCGCGCAAGCCGGCGCCGCCATACTCCTCGGGTGCCGCGAAACCGACCAGGCCCTGATTCGCTGCCGCGGTCCAGAAATCGCGCCCGACCTCGCCGGCTGCCTCCCAGTCCGCGGTGTGCGGTACGGCCTCGGAGAGCAGGAAGGCCCGGACCGTGTCACGGAATTGATCGTGCTCGGTGTCGAAAAGTGTTCTCTTCATGTGTTGTGTTCTCGTAAGCCCTCACCGGAAGAGGGACTTGCCGATGATCTCCTTCATGATCTCGTTGGCGCCGCCGTAGATTCGCTGCACGCGCGCGTCGACATAGGCTTTGGCGATCGGGTACTCGGCCATGAAGCCGTAGCCGCCGAACATCTGCAGACACCGGTCGACGACGCGACCCTGGACCTCGCTCGTCGCGAGTTTGGCCATCGCGGCCCGATCGGCGGTGAGGGTACCGGTCGTGTGCTGGAGCAGGCAGTCATCGACGAAGGCGCGGACGACCTCGGTCTGCACGAAGGCGTCGGCGAGAGTGAATCGGGTGTTCTGATTGGCCGCCAACGGTTTCCCGAATGCGGTTCGGGTACTCACGTAGTCCCGCGCGAGCTCGACCGCGCGTGCCGCCGCAGCCGTGCTCGCCACTGCGATCGTCAGTCGCTCTTGCGGGAGGTTGGTGACGAGTGCACGGAAACCCCCACCTCGCTCACCCAGCAGGTTCTCCTTGGGGACCCGCGCGTCCTCGAAGAACAACTCGGCGGTGTCCTGCGCATGCATGCCGATCTTCTCCAGGTTGCGCCCACGCTGGAAGCCCGGGGTGTCCCGTTCGACGACCAGCAGCGACAGACCGCCGTGACGGTCACCGTCGTTCTCGGTCCGTGCGGCGACGATGATCAGATCGGCGTTGATGCCATTGGAGATGAACGTCTTCGAGCCGTTCAGCACGTAGTGGTCGCCGTCGAGGGTTGCCGTGGTGGAGATGCCGGCGAGGTCCGATCCGGTCCCCGGCTCGGTCATCGCGATGGCTGCGATGAGTTCCCCGGACACCAGACCCGGCAGCCACCGCTTCTTCTGCTCCGAGTCGGCGTACCGCTCGAAGTAGGGCACGCAGATGTCGTTGTGCAGATTGATCCCGAACGACATCACACCCGCGTCGGCGACCTCTTCGGCGATGACCGCGTTGAACCGGAAGTCCTCGGTGCCGCCGCCGCCGAACTCCTCGTCGACCGACATCCCGAGGAACCCGTGCGAGCCGGCTTTCTGAAAGAGTTCCCGTGGGATCCGCCCCTCCTTTTCCCAGTCCTCGTAGCCCGGGACGACCTCGGTGTCGAGGAACCGGCGAAAGCTCTCTCGGAAGGCCTCGTGCTCGGGTTCGTACACACTTCGTGCGCCTGCACGGGGACGATTCGCGGTGACTGTCATCTGTCTGTCCTGTCTGTCGATCGATGGGAAAGGGGAGGCCGCGGTGCTCGGCCATCGGAACGAATGTGATTGACGCCACGTCTGAACACATTGTATGGTCTCGTGTATGCCAGAGTCCAGTTCCCCCCGCCTCGCCCCCGAGTGGAGCGGCGTTCCCGATGGTGCATTCCGGCCCGACGCCGACTTCACCGACGAGCAACTCGAGCTCGCACTGAGGAACGCCAATCTCCCGATCCTGTTGGGTTCGCTGGCTCTACTGACCGGCGATGACCGCTGGATCGAGGCTCCGTACCTGCCGACCGCCCCTCCCGATCTCGGCGACCACGACACCGGAGGCTTCGAACCCGAAGTCGCCGAACACATTCGGCGTGAGGCCGCCGCAACGCTTCGCGCGTGGCGCGATGGCGACCTCGAAGATGCCGACGCACCGGCCCCCGAGCGACTGTCACGAATCCTCTCGGTGATGCTGGCCGAGCATCTCCCCGACGACTATGGGCAGCTCCTGGGCGAGGAAATGGGCCTGTACCGTCGCCATTCGGTACCGCGGACCGCTCCGACAGATGGCTTCCGAGTCGCGATCATCGGTGCGGGGATATCCGGACTGGCGATGGCAATCCGCCTGCAGCAGGCCGGAATCGACTACGTCCTCATCGACAAGAACGACGACGTGGGCGGCACGTGGCACGAGAACGTGTATCCGGGCTGCGGGGTCGACACCCCGAGCTATCTCTACGCTCTGTCCTTCGACCCGAACCCGGAGTGGTCCAGCTACTTCGCTCCGCAGGAAGAGCTCGCGGCCTACTGGCGAGCACTGGCCGAACGCCATGGTGTCCTAGCCCGTACACGTTTCTCGACGGTGGTCGATCAGGCCGAGTTCGACTCGACCACCGCGGGCTGGACTCTCGACCTTCGATCGGTTCGAACCGGTGAGATCGAGAGTCTCACCGCGACGGTCGTCGTCAGCGCGGTCGGACTCCTGAACCAGCCGAGCATCCCCGGTCTACCCGGGCTCTCGGATTTCGAGGGCCCCGTGCTGCATACGGCGCAGTGGGACCCGGCGGTCGATCTCCGGGGCAAACGCGTCGCGGTCATCGGCACAGGTGCGAGCGCCATGCAGTTCGTTCCCACCGCTGCCGAGGACGCAGCCGAGGTTCGGGTGTTCCAGCGGACTCCGCAGTGGGCGATGCCCCATCCGCTCAAAGGGCAACCGGTCGACGACACAGCGCACTGGTTGAACAAACACGTACCGTTCTATCTCGCGTGGTATCGCGCCCGCTTGTTCTGGCGGATGGGTGACAAGGTGTGGCGCCTCCTGCAGGTCGATCGCGACTACCCCCATCTCGGACGTGCGATCAACAAGGGAAACGACCGGCTCCGCGCCATGCTGACCTCGTACATCGAGAACGAACTCGCCGATCGCCCCGACCTTCTCGCGAAGAGCCTGCCCGACTATCCGCCCTACGGAAAGCGACTGCTGATCGATGCCGGTTGGTTCCGTACGCTTCGTCGCGAGAATGTCGATCTCGTCACCACCGGTATCGACACGATCACCACGAACGGCGTTCGCACCGAGGATGGTTCGGAGTACGACGCCGATGTCCTGGTCCTTGCAACGGGTTTCAAGTCGGTAGACGTCCTGGGGTCGCTCACGGTCCGTGGTCGCGATGGGCGGACACTCCGAGAGGTCTGGGGTGCCGACGACGGCCGTGCCCACCTCGGTATCAGCGTGCCCGGATTCCCCAACTTCTTCTGCCTGTACGGCCCCAACACCAACACCGGTCACGGCGGCACGGTCATCGCCGGCACCGAGATGCAGATCCAGCACGTCTCGGCATTGATCAGCGCGATGGTCGATGAGCGATTCGACTCGATCGAGGTGCGCCCCGAGGCGTTCGACGCCTATAACCGCGAGCTCGACGAGGCCCTCGAGGACACGGTGTGGCACTTCGGTGGTACCACGACGTACTACCGCAACGCGCGGGGAAGGATCGTCACCAACAGCCCCTGGCGGTATGTCGACTACTGGCGTCGTGTCCACGAACCCGACTTCTCCGAGTTCATCACCACGCGCGGCATCGAGACGACAGCGCAGGAATCGTCCGGCGGCGCCGGACAACTCACCCACTGAGCCCGACCCGCCCCCACCTTCTCGTCCCATCGCAATCGAGGCAAAGAAACGATGACACACGCACCTCAGGCTCTGTCCGCACCCGTTGCCGCCCCGGGTATCTCCGCCACCACGCTCGTCGGGGCCTTCCAGGCCACGGCCGCCAGTCGGCCCGACTCCACCGCCCTGAGCGCCTTCGGTGAGGAGCGATCGCTCACCTGGTCCGAATACCGCACGGCGGTTGAGGAAGTGGCCGCCGGACTCGCCGATCTCGGCGTCGGACACGGCGACACGGTCGCCATCATGCTGCCGAACAGCCCCGAGTTCCACATCGTCGACATGGCCGTCTTGCACCTGGGCGCGACGCCGTTCTCGATCTATCTCACCTCGGCGCCGGATCAGATCAGCTACCTGTTCGACAATGCCGGAAACGCCGTAGTCGTCGCCGACTCCGCCTTCCTCGACATCCTCCAACGCACCGCCGCACCGGCCGTCAGGCACATCGTGGTCACGAACCCGGCCGGCGAATCCATGGTCCATGACAACGGCCCCGCGACGATCACGCCGCTCGATGAGCTCCGCAGCCGCCGCCCCGCGGGCTTCGACTTCGAGAAGACCTGGCTTTCGGTCCGCGCCGACGATCTGGCCACGCTCATCTACACCTCGGGCACCACGGGAGATCCGAAGGGCGTCGAACTCACCCACGCCAATCTGATGTTCGTCATGTACACCTGCAACCTGCGTTTCCCGTTCGCCGTCGACGGTGCGGCCATCAGCTACCTGCCCACAGCGCACGCCGCCGATCGCGTGTTCTCGCACTACCTGGCGACCGTGACGGGCTGGCCCATCACCACTGTTCGAGATGCGACAACCGTTTTCGGCGCGGTCGCCGAAGCTCACCCGACCTGGTTCCTGGGCGTGCCTCGGATCTGGGAGAAACTCCGGGCGGGTCTCCTCGCACGATTCTCGGCGCTACCGGACGGCCCGCGTGATGCGACCTCGGCCGCGCTGGAGGCAGCGATCCGCCTGGTACAGATCGAGCAACGCCGAGAACCGGTTCCGGCAGATCTACAGGACGCCGTCAGCGTCGCCGACGAACGCATCTTCGCCGACCTCCGGGCACAACTCGGACTGGACCGCGTCGCACTCCTCATGACCGGAGCAGCGCCGATCGCGCCGGCAGTACACGAGTTCTTCCTCGCGCTCGGCTTGCCGCTACAGGAAGGCTTCGGGATGTCGGAGACCGGCGCACTGGGATTCACAAACATCCCCAGCGACATCCGCGTGGGCAAGGTGGGCCTGGCCCAACCGGGCACCGAGGCCAAGCTCGCCGACGACGGCGAGCTCCTGTTGCGCGGCCCGCACGTCATGCGCGGTTACCGAAAGGCCCCCGAGAAGACGGCCGAGGCGATCGATGAGTTCGGCTGGTTGCACACCGGCGACATCGCGCAGATCGACGACGACGGATGGGTCACGATCATCGACCGCAAGAAGGAACTCATCATCAATGCGGCAGGAAAGAACATGTCCCCGGTCAACATCGAGGGGACGCTGAAGAGCGCGTCGCCGCTGATCGGTCAGGCGTGCGTGGTGGGTGATCGCAGGCCGTACAACATCGCGCTGATCGTTCTCGATCCCGACGCCGCACGCACCTTCGCCGCCGCGCACGGTCTGGCCGACGCCACACCGTCGGCACTCGTCGGCAACGAGTCCCTGCGCACCGAGATCGACGACGCGGTCGCGCGGGCCAACGCGCAACTCTCCCGCGTCGAGCAGGTCAAACATTATCGACTCCTCGCCGACGAGTGGCTGCCCGACTCCGAGGAACTCACCCCGACGATGAAGCTCAAACGGCGCGGTGTCGCAACGAAGTACGCGGGAGTCATCGAGGACATCTACTCGTCGACTGCCCGCTGACCAATCGCCACGACGCCGATGCCCGGAGCAGCACGATGAAGATCATTGTCGAAACACACACCGTCCGCGTACTTGATCGAAAGAACCTGCAGAGTCTGTCCGTCAACATTCATGTCGGCGCGACTGAGGCCTCCGAGCGATTGCGTCACCGTGGAATCGGTTACGTCGATGGCGACTTCGCCTACCTGAACGCTCGGTGGCTCCAGGCCCTGAGCGACGACCGGCGCTGGCACGAGGAGATCCGCGAGGTGCTCTCGTTCGCCGAGTGCCACGGCTGGTTCGATGGAGTGTACCTGCGCGCTCGTCTCGATATCGGACCTCCGGCGCGTGGCCGGCGGCGAGTCAGCGAACGAGCACTGCACTGACGGACAGTGGCCCGTTCCAGGGCCAACGCAGTTACCCCAGTCCGGACACTCGATCCGGGAATTCCGGCACACGCTTGTCGAGGAAGGCCCGCACGCCCTCCTGTACATCGGCCGAGAGGCCGCGCCGATACAGCACCTCCGATTCGGCTCGGTGGGCCTCCTCGGGGCCCGACGCGCCGAGTGCTCCCCAGAGCAACGACCTCGTGAGGGCGACCGACACCGGCGCAGTCCCGGCGACCATCTCGTTCGCGACCGCCAGTGCACGTTCCAGGACCTGTTCGGCGGGAACCACTTCGCGCACGAGGCCCCGATCCAGAGCCTCAGAGACCGGCACCATACGTCCGCCCAAGGTCCATTCCGCTGCCGTCGAGATGCCCACCACGCGTGGGAGGAACCACGTCGAGCACGCTTCGGGAACCAGACCGCGCCGCGTGAAGACGAACCCGAACTTCGCGGTGTCCGCCGCGATCCGGACGTCAGCGGGAAGCGTCATGGTGACGCCCACCCCCGCGGCGGGTCCGTTGATGGCGGCGATGACCGGCTTCGTCGACCGGTAGATACGGAGCGACACCTGTCCGCCCGCATCCGCCGGAGCGGCACCGTCCTCGCCGAGTTCGGCGGGGAGAAAGGTGTCGCCGCCGTGCTCGAGGTCGGCCCCAGCGCAGAAGGCGCGACCGGTTCCGGTGAGCACGACCGCGCGTACATCGTCGTCGGCGTCGCAGGCATCGAACGCCTCGATGACGCCCACCCGGATGCTCTCGGTGAACGCATTGAGTCGCTCCGGGCGGTTCAACCGCACGATCGCGATCGCACCGATCCGCTCGACCACCACTTCTCGGGACACGTCCGCTCCGCTGCTCATCGACCCGTCCATTTCGGTGCGCGCTTCTCGGCGAAGGCACGCGGCCCTTCCTTCGCATCGTCACTGGTGAAGACGGTGCGGATTGCCGAGTAGTTGATCTTCCACGACTCGTCGTCCCATCCGCGCTGCGCTTTGGCCGTCTCGTGCATGACCCGCTTGCTCTCGGAGACCGCGAGAGGCGCATTGGCGGCGACCTCGGCAGCCAGGTCCAGAGCGACAGCGAGAGCGGTACCCGACGGCGCCACCGCGTTCACCAGACCCAATTCGTATGCGCGCGCGGCCGAGACGGGTCGCCCGGTCAGCGCGATCTCGGCCGCCACCTTCTGCGGGATCTGCCGGTGGATTCTCAGCAGTCCGCCGGCGGCGGCGATGAGACCCCGCCGCACCTCGGGCAGACCGACCGATGCCTCCTCGTCGATCACCGCGAGGTCGGCCGCGAGCACGATCTCGGTTCCACCGCCGAGCGCGAAACCGTTGACGGCTGCGATCACCGGTTTGGGTATGTGGTGCCGCACGATTCCGGCGAAGTCCCATTCCCGATGATCGGGGTCATCTATCCGGCGTCCAGCCGCGATCTCCTTGAGATCGGCTCCGGCACAGAAGGCCCGGCCCGCACCGGTGATCACGACGACGCGCACCTCCGGGTCGAGCGCCGCCTTCTCGAGAGCGGCTCCGGCGGCGACGGACAGTGCGGAGTTCACGGCGTTCATTGCTTCGGGCCGGTTGAGGGTGATGATCGCGATGTGTTCGCGCACCTCGTACTCGACAACGGATGAACTGTGTCCGGAATCGGTCTCGCTTGCTGCCATGGGCATCCTCCTGATTCGTGATCCGCACTCGTGGACAGGAGGGTCGCACGGCCCGGCATCGTCATAAACCTTATTCTGTTAGATTAAATTCGACAACCTCGGTGGACTCGCCCGCGGGGTCGTTCAGACGAGAGGAGCCTTATGGACATGCACCCGTCCGCCCCGACCACCCCGTTTCTCGACCTGTTCCGCCTGGATGGACGGGTGGCGATCGTGACCGGCGCCGGTTCGGGACTCGGCGCGGGTTTCGCCCGTGCACTCGCCGAAGCGGGGGCCGACGTGGTGGTGACCGGTCGCCGACCCGAGCCGCTCCGCGAGTCGGCCGTCGCCGTACGCGCGACCGGCCGACGCGCACTCGACGTTCCCGGTGACGTGTCCGATCAGAAGCAGTGCGAGTCCGTGGTCAGGGCCGCGATGGATGCGTTCGGGCGGGTCGACATCCTGATCAACAACGCCGGGCTCACGCACACCGCCCCGGCCACACGCGAACTCCCCGAGGACTTCCGCGCGGTCCTCGACGTCAACCTCCTCGGCAGCTACTGGATGGCGCGTTCTTGTGCACAGGTGATGCGTCCCGGTTCCAGCATCGTCAACGTGGCGAGCATGCTCGGACTCATCAAATCCGCACTGCCGCAGGCCGCCTATTCATCGAGCAAGGCCGGCGTCATCGGTTTGACGCGCGATCTGTCCAACCAGTGGTCGGGACGCAAGGGCATCCGGGTGAATGCGGTGACACCGGGTTTCGTCGAGACCGACATGATCGCCGAGATGTCAGACGACGCTCGCGCCGACTTCCTACACGGCTGCTCACTCGGACGGATGGGCACTCAGCGCGAAATCGACGCAGCCGTACTGTTTCTCGCCAGTCCGGCGGCCTCGTACATCACCGGGTCGACGCTGGCCGTCGACGGCGGGACGTCTGGACACTGACGGTCCGGCCCCTTCTTGACCTCGTCCGGGTTCGACTTTCCCGTACAAGCCGCATCACCAGCATCACAGGAGTAGCAATGCAGACAGATCTCTTCGACGCCGACCACGAACTGTTCCGGGAATCGGTACGCGCGTTCGTGACCAGACACGTCGTCCCCAAGATGGAGAAATGGGACGCCGACCGCCTGATCGACCGCGAGACGTGGCGCGCGGCAGGAGCGCAGGGCATCCTCGGCCTGGCGGTGCCACTCGAGTACGGCGGTCCCGGCGAGACCGATTACTGCTTCCGCGTCGCCATCCAGACCGAGATCGCCAGAGTGGGCGCTTCGGCACTGCAGTCCGGCTTCTCCACCAACGACGACATCGTGCTGAACTATCTGCTCCGTCATGCCGACGACGAGCAGAAGGAGCGCTGGGTGCCGGGTTTCGTCACCGGTGACACCATCGGCGCGATCGCGATGACCGAACCCGCTGCCGGCAGCGACCTGCGTGCGATCACCACCACCGCCAGGCGCGACGGCACCGATTGGGTGATCAACGGTTCCAAGACCTTCATCACCAGCGGCATCCTCGCCGATCTGGTGATCGTCTTCGCCAAGACCGACGCGGATGCCGGCTCGCGCGGATTCAGCCTCTTCGTCATCGAGGACGGGACACCGGGTTTCACGCGTGGTCGCAAACTCGACAAGGTCGGGTTACACGCACAGGACACCGCCGAACTGTCGTTCGACGAGGTGCGGGTACCCGCCGCGAACCTGCTCGGCGAGGAGGGCGCCGGATTCGCCTACCTCATGCAGAGCCTGCCCCTGGAGCGGCTCGGCATCGGCATCGCCGCCCAGGTGTCGGCCGAGGCCGTCTTCGACTGGACCCTCGCCTATGTCAAGGAGCGCAAGGCCTTCGGCAAGCGGGTCGGCGAGTTCCAGGGACTCGGGTTCACCCTGGCCGAACTCCGGACGTCAATCGAGGTCTCCCGGGCGTACATCGACCGGTGCGTGCGGGAGTACAACAAGGGCACACTCACCGCTGTCGACGCCGCCAAGGCCAAACTGTGGGCCACCGAACTGCAGGACAAGGTCATCGACGCGGGCGTACAGCTCCACGGCGGGTACGGCTACATGATGGAGTACCCGGTCGCGAAGGCCTACATCGACGCCCGGATCCAGCGGATCTACGGCGGCACCAACGAGATCATGAAGGAGATCATCCACCGGGATCTGATCCGGGGTTAGAGGCCGGTCGCCGGACACGACACGACCGTGTCCGGCGACATTGCCCGGCGCGTTCAGCGTTTCAGCTCGGCCGTGCTCAGCGTTTCAGCTCGGCAGCGGGCACCGCGCTCGGAAGGAACGCCGGAAGCACGAAGTCGCGCAACATCTCTCGATGCTGGGGGTCGTCGGGCCGATCGAAATCCAATCGGCCGACCAGGATGAACTGGACAAGCGCGATCCACTCGGCGATCTTCTCCTTGTCGAGATCCCGCCGGATCTCGCCGCGGTCCATCGCTCGTTCGATGACCGGATCCCACATCTCCGCTGTCAACCGCGCGGCCAGACCCGAACTGCCGACCAGCGACTCGGCCAGCTGCATGTGTTCCGGACTCACCAGTATCCGGATCAGCGGGTCGCGCCGACCCCGCTCGACCAGGAAGATCAACCCCTCCACCAATTGATCGGCGAACGTCTCGTGTTCGAGGAGATACTTGCGGGCCTTCTCGAACAGCAATCGGGAACGCCGCTCGATCAAGGCCGACATCAGAGCGTCGCGGTCCTTGAAGTACCGATAGACCGTCGGGCGCGAAACCCCGGCCTCTTTGCCGATGTCGTCCATCGTCGTCTTCGCGACGCCGTACCGTTGGAACACGCGCTCCGCGGCGACCATGATCTGCTTCCGGGCTTCGTCCACGTCCTCGCTGAGAACGTTGCCCGTCTTTCTGCGCGCCATGTCCACCTCCTCGGGGCGATGATACAAGATACAGATCTCGTCCTGTGTCCGTGCGTCTGCAAATGCAGGACGAGCGCGAATCCTACGGATTGTCCCGCACGGTGGACAGACAGCAGCCGAGGCCAAGCCCGGCATGGGGCGTGGCCTCGGCTGGAGGGTCCGACGTCAGCGAACGCGATCGAACCTGGTGTCGACATCCTTGTACTCGTCGCGGATGACGGTCTTGGCGATCTTGCCGCTGGGCAGGCGCGGCAGCGGATCCTGGCGGATGACGACGTAGCGCGGGACCTTGAAATCGGCCAGCACCTGCTTGCAGTGCTCGACGATGGTCGTCGCGTCCATGTCGTCGGAGACGGTCACGATCGCAGCCGGGGTCTCGCCGAACCTGTCGTCATGCGCGGCGATGACGGCGACCTCTTCCACTCCGTCGATGGCACCGATCGCGATCTCCAGTTCCACCGGCGAGATGTTGATCCCGCCGGAGATGATCAGGTCCTTGAGGCGGTCGACGAACTTGACCCGGCCGTCCTCGTCGGCGACGCCCAGATCACCGCTGTGCAACCACCCGCCCCGGATGGCCTCAGCGGTGGTCTCGGGATCGTTCCAGTAGCCCGGGGTCACGCCTGGCCCCCGGACCACCAGCTCGCCCTCTTCTCCGGGCGAGGCGGGCTCGTCGTCGGAGTTGAAGACCTTCACCTCGGTGAAGATGGATCCGGTGCCGCACCGGTCCGGGAATTCCAGGGCTTCCTCGCGAACCGTGGCGGTGGCGACGCCGCCGGCTTCGGTCATGCCGTAGATCTGGCGCAGGAGGACCCCCTTGTCCGCCCATCGCTTGAGGAGTTGCGCGGGCACGGCCGCACCACCGACGATGGCGGTCTTCAGCGACGACAGGTCGGCGTCGGCGAACTCCGGAGCCCGCGAGATGGCCTCGAAGATGAGCGGAACGCCGAATATGGCCTCAACCGAGTGCTTTTCGAGGAGGGTGACGGCATTGGAGGGGTTGAGTTCGGGCTCCACCACCAGGGTGCCGCCCAGAACCGTGGTGATGAGCAGCCCGTAGACCAGGCCGGGGGTGAAGGCCAGCGGCAGCACCAGCAGCGTGGTCGTACCCGGACGGAATCCCTCCTCGGTGAGCGTGTTCTCGAGGACGATCGACATCAGGGTGCGGTTTGTCAGGACCACACCCTTCGAGAGACCTGTCGACCCACTGGTGAACAGGATCGTCGTCGGCTCGTCGGGCTCGAGATCCACACGGTAGTCGTCGATCCCGCCATCCCGCAGATCCACGAGTTCCACGTACGAGACGATCGCGAACGGCCGCCCCACGGCCGCGGTGTCCTCGGCGAGCTGCTCGAACCCCGGGGCCACGATCACGACGTCGATCCCGGCGTCGTCGGCGATCTTGCGCAGTTCCGCGGGGCGGTAGCGACTGTTCAACGGCACCAGCACACCACCGGCCTTCAGCACGCCGAGTGCGGCGGCAGGCCATTCGAGCGAGTTCGGGCCGAGCAGCCCCACCCGGTTCCCGGGCGCGACTCCCCTGTCCTCGGCCAGAAGACGGGCGATACGGCTGCTCCAGTCACGCAGGGTGCGGTAGGAGATCTCCGAACCGGAGAACACCACCGCGGTGGTGTCGCCCTTGGTCCGGGCCCACCAGTCGAGTGCTTTGCCGATGGTTGCGGTCATATTCGTACTTTCTTCTCTGTGGCAACGATGTCGACGGAGTCGGCGGATCCCCGAACTCGCCTAACACATATAGGATAAATCGGACACCGACGCCCCGGACCGGCTTTCACCGATCCCGGCGTCGTCGTCAGGCGTTCAGTTCGGCGCGGCCCTGCGCGACGAGCTTCTTGGTCTCCCGGCGGAAGACCTGATTCGCGATCTCGTTGCGGCCGAGCAGCATGTCGCCGGCGTCGGCGCTGCCCATACCGCGCTGCGAGTCGCGCAGCAGAGGGAAATCCTCCTGGTGCAGCACGGCGAGCAGGATCTCCCAGTTCTTGTTCCAGATCCGGTCCCATTTTTCCTGCGGCATCCCACTGTCCTCGACCTTCGGCACGAGCAGCCGCTGCTCCATCCGCGACTTCGTCGGATCGGTCGGGTGCGGCCGGAAGGTCAACAGCTGGAAATGGTCCGGCTGCCGGAGCAGCGTGCTGTTGGGCAGCAGGAAGTGTGTCTCGGTGACGTACTTGTCGAGTGGGATGTCACCCGGATCCTCTTCGAGGAAACGGTCGATCGACTTGCGCGGGGCGATGAACCGGCAGTGCCGGCCGAAGTCCTCGAACGCCATCACGTTGGTGTGGATGATCTTCCCGGCGGTGTTCGGGTGGGCGTACTGGATGTGGTAGCCGTCCAGGAACGCATCCTGCATGATCTTCCAGTTGGTGGGTTCGTCGAATCCACCGGCCCGGAAGCACACGAGCTTGTCCATCTCGTACTCGGCGAGCATCGGGTCGATGTCGGGGCCAAGCCACGACGCGACGTCGATCTCCGCGTGCGCGTTGTCCACGACCCAGATGAATCCGTGGCGCTCCTCGGTGGGGATCTCGATCAGTCCGTGCTGTTGCCGGTCGACCTCGCCGAAGGTGGCGTCACGCGTGATCGTCCGGAGCGAACCGTCCGGATCGTAGGACCACCGGTGGTAGCCGCACGAGAAGATGCGGCAACGGCCCTTCTCGCTCTGTTCCAGCATCGCACCGCGGTGCCGGCACAGATTCACGAATGACCGGACGCTCCCGTCCTTCTGACGCACCACGATGATGTTGTTGCGCGGCATCTGCACGGTGACGAAGTCGTTCGGCCGCGAGATCTCGCTTCCGTGCGCAACGATCGACGGTACGCGGCCGAAGATGTGATCACGCTCGTCCTTGGCGAGCACCGGATCGGTGAACTCGTCGGGTTCGAACTGCACGAGATCGTCGAACTTGTCCGTCGTCTCGTTGCGCAAGAGCTCGAGCGCGCGGCGGATGCGGTCCTGACGGGGAAGCGAAGTGGTCATGAGTCCCTCCGTGATGGAGTGGTTGTTGCGACTGGGGAACGTGCTCACCCGGGCCGGAATGGCACTCCTTAAACCTACAGTAATAAGTTTTACCGGGCAATCGGTCGGGTATTCGACGGCCGGCGCCGGCGCGGCGGGCAGGTGAGAGTCAACCCGCCGCCCCGGCGTCGTCCGATCATCCACCGCCGGTCAGGACTCCGGCGTGAACCGGATCGGCATCCGCACGCACCCGCGGACCTGACTGGCATGGAACACCGGTGGATCGGACTCGACGAGTTCGTAGTCCGGGATGCGCCGATGCAGCTCTTCGAGGGCGATCGTGAGCTCGATACGCGCCAGATGCGATCCCAGGCAACGGTGCGCGCCGCCGCCGAAAGCGAGGTGACGGTTGGGCTTTCGGGTCAGGTCGAGCTCGTCCGGTTCGTCGAACTCGTCACCGTCACGGTTGGCCGAGCAGAGCATGAGGATGAGCTGTTCTCCCTCGGAGATCTTCATTCCGCCCAGCTCGACGTCCCGCGTCGCGCGACGCCCGGGGACCACCGCAGCCTCGATACGCAGGATCTCCTCGACCGCAGTCGGGATGGCATCGGGGTCGTCGATGATGTCCTGCCGCTGACCGGGATTGTTCACCAGATGCACGATCGCCCAGGCCAGTGAGCCCTGAACGGTGTGCAGTCCGGCGATCAGCAGCAGGAAGAACATCCGGTTCAGCTCTTCGTCGGTGAGCAGACGCAGTCCGTCCTGCATCTCCACCTCGGTGTGGATGAGCTGCGAGGTGACGTCGTCGCCAGGGTTGGCGCGCCGCTCGTCGACCATCTTCTGGAAATAGCCCAGCATCTGCATGCCGGCGATGCCGCGCGCCTCGAGGGATTCCTCCTCGGTACCGCCGGGCTTGCCGAACAGGACGACGTCGGTCGCCTCGGTGAACAGCGGGGCATCCTCGATGGGCCAATCCATGAGCGCCAGGAAGATCCGGGCCGGTAGCTCGTGGGCGAACGCGGAGATGTATTCGGCCTCGCCTTTCGCGGCGAAACCGTCGATCAGGTCGTTGACCACATCTCGGATCTCGTCCGTCAGCTTCTTCATACGGGCCGGACCGAACAACGGCTGCAGGGCTTTTCGATACCCGGTGTGCTCCGGGGGATCGAGTTCGATCGGGATGAACTTCCCGAAGGCCTCGTTGGTCACCAGGTTGTTGGGGTAGCTGGAGAAGGTCTCCGCATCACGCAAGACCTCGTGGATCTCGTTGTAGCGAGTGACTATCCAGTGACCGCCGTACGCGGTCGAGTACACGACCGGACCCTTGGCGGCGAGTTCTGCGGCACGTTCTTGGAATCGATCGATCGGGGCTGCGATGGACTGGTCGTACACGTCGAAGTCGACGGTGACATCCTCGCGGGACCGTTCCGTAGTTGTCATCACTAGTCCTTGCTGGTGGGGTCTTCGATGGTCTGCAGGGCCAGTGCCCTTTCCGGACACATGGCCACGGCTTCTTGGGCCAGAGCTGCTTCACCTGGTGCGAGAGGCCTTTCGGGCACCACGGGGTCGCCCTGATCGTCGGCATCGATCAGATCCGGGGCGACCCCGTAGCACAGCCCGTGACCCGCGCACGCCACGCGATCCACGGTGATAGTGCTGGGCTGAGGGGACGACATGGTCAGGCGTTCGGGTTCTTCTGGTCGAGGTCCTCCGGGAACCACATGCCCACGCGGGACAGGGTGCCGCCGTCGCCCGAGCCGATCACCTGACCGGACATGTACGCCGAGTCGTCCGACGCGAGGAACAGCGCGATCTTCGCGTTGTCGACGAGTGACGGCGGTCGGTTGCGCTTGAGCGGGATCGGCGACACGTACGGATCCCACGGCCCGGCGACCTCTTCATAGGACTGTCCGACGACCGGTGAGCCCGCGGGCATCAGGAAGTTCGGCGACATGCCGTGGACCGGCGCGATGCCGTTGACGCGAATACCGTAGGGGCCCAGGTCGAGACTCAGACCGCGCACCAGACCGTTCACCCCGGCCTTGGTCGCCGAGTACAGCGCGATCTGGTGATAGGCGACGAACGAGGCGGCCGACGAGGTGGCGATGATGGTGCCGCCACCGTTGCGCTTGAGCGCGGGGACCGCAGCCTGCGCGGTGAAGATCACGCCGCTCAGGTTCACGCCGAGGACGTTGTTCCAGTCCTCCTCGGTCAGGTCCTCGAAGTCGACCTGCTCGCCTCCGGCGACACTCGGAACCCCACCGCGGGAGACGACTCCGGCATTCGCCCAAGCGATGTCGAGCTTGCCGTAGTGCTCGACGGTCTGATTGACCGCCGCGGTGATCGCGGACTTGTCCGCGACATCGGCGGTGATGGCGATGGCGTCGCCGCCCTGTTGCTCGACCAGCTTCGCCGTCTGCTCGGCGCGATCGGCGTCGATGTCGACGATGGCGACCTTGGCCCCTTCGCCGGCGAACAGCTGAGACGACTGCCTGCCGAGTCCGGAACCAGCGCCGGTGATGAGCGCGACTTTACCTTCAAGCTTCATGAGTTTCGATTCCTTGCTCTCGTTGAAATCACCGGCGTCTGTCGAAAGGCACTCACGGACAACGCGATGCCGCCGGGTCGGGGGAAGAGGCGTCCGAGAAGGACCGTCTCGATCATGTGACGTCCGCCACCCTCGACACCCACCGTAAGCCGAAAGACATGAGACGTCAAGCGATATTTGTCAGCAGCTCGTACAAGTGAGAAGTGGTTCCCGGCAACTGATTACGGCACAAGCATCCGAACCGCGCGAATGATGAGTGAGTGCGGACATGCCGAAACGGCGTGGCGGGTGCCACGCCGTTTCGGCATGCGGGGACGCTGTGGTTGCTAGGCCTCCGGCTGCGGCGCCGGGAGATGAACGGTCTTGAGCTCGAAGAACTCTTCGAGCCCCTCGGGACCACCCTCACGCCCGACACCGGACTGCTTGTAGCCACCGAACGGCAGCGTGAAGTCGATGACGGACGTGTTCACATTCACCGTCCCGGTCCGGATACGTTGCGCCACTTCGAATCCATGCTCGAGATCGGAGGTGAACACCGCACCCGAGAGGCCGTACTCGGAGTCGTTGGCGATGGCCACGGCGTCATCTTCGTCCTGATAGGTGATGATCGAGATCACCGGTCCGAACACTTCTTCCTGCGCGATGGTCATGTCGTTGCGCACGTTGTCGATGATGGTCGGTTGCACGAAGAACCCCTGGTCTCCGACGCGGCCACCTCCGTGGACGACCTCAGCACCGTCCCTGCGCGCCGCCTCGATGTAACCCTCCACCCGGTCGCGCTGCCGCGCCGACGTCAGCGGGCCGAGGAAATTCGTCTCCTCCCAGGGGTTTCCGATCGGGATCATGCCGAGCGCAGCCTTGTACGCCTCGACGACCTCGTCGTGTCGCGCAGCCGACACCAGGACGCGAGTCAGAGCGATACAGGCCTGGCCGGACTGCATGCATCCGGCCATCGGCAGGTTCTGCATGACGGTGTTCAGGTCGGCGTCGTCGAGGATGATCGCCGCCGACTTGCCGCCGAGTTCCAGCGAGACCTTTGCGACCCGATCACCCGCGAGGTTCATGATCCGGCGCCCGGTCGCAGTGCTGCCGGTGAAGGTGATGTGGTCGACCCGCGGATCGGTCACGAGCGACTCGGAGACCTCACGGTCGGCGACGAGCACGCTGAGGACACCCTCGGGGATCAGACCCTCGTCGACCAGTTCCCCGACCACATCGGCGAACACCGACGGCGACAGGGGCGCCTCGGGCGAGGTCTTCAGCACGACCGAGCAACCCGCCGCCAGCGCCGGGATCACCTTGAACGCGATCGTGCCGATGGGGCCGTTCCACGGAATGATGGCCGCGACCACTCCGCTCGGCTCCTTGAGGATGCGAGATATCCCCCCGTCGGCCCGCGTCCGATCCTCGCGGAGTGTCACCTTGCGTGCTTCCTCGGCCACCGCGCGGAACAAACCCACGGTCATCTGCTGCGTCATCGCGCTCACCGGGACGGGCACACCGACCTCGACGACGCCGAGCGTCGTCAGCTCGGCGGTCCGTGCCTCCAACCGGTCGGCGATGGTGTCGATGATCGCGGCCCGCTCGGCGATCGGCTTGCTCGCCCACTCCCCCTTGTCGAAGGAGGTCCGCGCCGCCGCGACCGCACGAGCCATGTCGTCGGCCGTCGCGGCGCGCACGCGTGCCGCCGTTCGCTCGAAGTAGGAGTCGACGACCTCGATCCATTCGTCACCGGTCGAATCGACCCAGCGGCCGCCGATGAACACCTGATCGCGATCGGACACGGTCTCGAGCGGATCGGTCGCTTGTTCTGTGGTTGTCATGAAAGGCAGTTCTCCTCGAGGAATACCCGGCGGACCAGCGCGGACCACACCGTTGCGCCGCCTGTGAAGCGGATCACAGCACAGCTTAATAATCGAAAGACGTTAGGTCAACAGCTGACATGTTCTGTCCGATGTATCGCAGCTTCGGCATGGGGGACGGCGGGTGGGGACCAGGAGAGACCGGCTCCCGGCTATTCCACGTTGACCAGATAGAAGACCGATGACCCGCCGCCCGCGGCCTGCGGGGACGCGCCGATCTGGACCCAGTGGGTCGTCCCCTCCTTGGTCGCCGACAGCACGACGACCGACTGACCGCCCTCGGTCGAACGGTGCGACTCGGCGAAGCCGGCCTCGATCAGCTTCTCGGTCGCTGCCTCGAGCTGGTTACCGGCATTGACCGGCCCCTGCACCGTGACCTCCCAGCCGTCGGAACGACTGCCACTCGCCGAGAGCACATGTCCGTCGATGAGCGGCACCTGCGCGACGGGGAAGTCCGACGGAAGCGGGACACCGTCGGGGCCGGCCTGCTCCTCGTCCGCGCAACCCACGACGAGACCGAAAATCAGCAGGACAGCAGCGGTGATGACGGCGGTACGCCGGAGCCAGTCGAACCGGAACATACGGGCAACGGTAAAGTAGCGCCCGCGGGTGTTCGCCCGTGACACCCCGCCGGGAGGAAGACGGAGTGCCCTTTTGATCACTGTGTTGGCTGCGTTGGCAGTGTGCGCACTCATCGCGCCCGCAGTCATCCACTGGATGGGTACCCGTGGTTTCTACGTACTCGCACTCGCGCCGCTCGGTGGGCTGATCTGGGTCGTCCTCAACTGGCCTCCGGCCGACGCGGCCGCCGCCCGAGTCGAAACGGTCCGCTGGGTCCCCTCGCTCGAGATGGACATCGTCACCCGCTTCGACACGCTGACCGCGATCCTGTCGGTGCTCATCCTCGGGGTCGGCGCCCTGGTGCTCTGCTACTGCGCGCACTACTTCGACGACGCCCGCCCTCGGGTCGCCGTGTTCGGCGGCGAGATGGTCGCCTTCGCCGCAGCCATGTTCGGTCTCGTCATCTCCGACAACATGCTGGTGCTCTACGTGTTCTGGGAGCTCACCACCGTGCTCTCGTTCATGCTGGTCGGCTTCTACGGAGTGCGCGCGACGGCTCGTCGATCCGCCACGCAGGCTCTGCTGGTCACCACCTTCGGCGGTCTGGCCATGCTCGTCGGCATCATCATGCTCGGCGAACGTTCGGGCACATACCTGCTCTCGGAGATCATCTCGGCACCCCCGACCGGCGTCTACGTCGACATCGCGGTCGTCCTGCTGCTCATCGGCGCTCTCACCAAGTCGGCCATCGTCCCGTTCCACTTCTGGCTCCCCGGCGCCATGGCCGCGCCCACACCGGTCAGCGCCTACCTACACGCGGCCGCGATGGTCAAGGCAGGCATCTACCTCATCGCGCGGCTGGCCCCCGCGTTCTCGGTGACGATCAGCTGGCAGGTCGCCGTGGTGGGCCTCGGCCTGGTGACGATGGTGCTCGGCGGGTGGCGCTCACTGCGCGAACTCGACCTCAAACTCATCCTCGCGTTCGGTACCGTCTCCCAACTCGGCTTCATGGCGGTGCTGGTCGGTATCGGCGACGCGAACGTCGCCATGGCCGGCATCGCGATGCTCGTCGCGCACGCTCTGTTCAAGGCATCGCTGTTCATGGTGGTCGGCATCATCGACCACTCGACCGGCACCCGCGACGTCCGCAAACTCGCCCGACTCGGCCATCGGCTGCCGGGACTCGCGATCACCGCCGCAGTCGCCGGGGCCAGCATGGCCGGCATCCCCGTCACACTCGGCTTCGTCGGCAAGGAGACCGCCTTCGCGTCGGTGTGGGAGACCGGGGCGTTCGTCTCGTGGCAGGCCCACGCCGTCGACATCGTCCTGCTGGTCGGCTCGATCATCACCTGCGCGTACACGCTCCGATTCCTCTGGGGCGCGTTCGGCCGCAAGGTGCGCAACACCCCCAGTCCGGCGGTCGCGAAGATGCATCCGCCGAAGTGGCCGTTCTACTTCTCGCCCGTGGCACTCGCCGCGGCCGGCGTCGCGGCCGGCGTGTTCAGTCCGCAGCTCGGCAACCTCTTCGAGCCGTACGCGGAGACCCTCGACGGTTACGGCCACGAACTGGAGCACCTCGCGCTGTGGCACGGGTTCGGCCTCCCCGTCGTCTTCTCGATCATCGTCATCGTCGGCGGAGTGCTGCTGTTCCTCGGCATCCGGCGCATCCGTGACCGGGTCTTCGGGTTCCGCCCACTGGTCAACGCCGACCGCATCTACGACGCGACCCTGCGCGGTGCGGACACCCTGTCGCTGCTGCTGACCCGCAACACGCAGCGTGGCTCGCTCCCGGTCACGCAGGGCGTCATCCTGTGCACCGCGATCCTGCTGCCGACGATCGTGCTGTTCGCCGGTGCGCGCGATCGGCTGAGCATCGACTACACCGCCACACCTGTTCAGCTGGTGATCGGCGGCTGCATCGTCGCCGCCTCGCTGGCCGCGGTCCTACTGCGCAACCGCCTGGCCGCGACACTCGTCGTCGGTATCACCGGCTACGGCTGCGCGATGCTGTTCGCGCTGTACGGCGCCCCCGACCTCGCACTCACCCAGTTCCTGGTGGAGACGCTGACCCTGGTCATCTTCGTGCTGGTCCTGCGTAAGCTGCCGGCCGAACCCGAGAAGCGGCACGCCACCGGCTTCAAGCCGCTGCGCGCCCTCATCGGACTCGCCTTCGGCGCCATGCTGGTCCTCATCGGGCTGTTCGCGGCATCGGCCCGGTCGACCGAACCGCTCCACGTCGACCTGCCCGATGCCGCCTACGAGTACGGCCACGGCGCCAACGCGGTCAACGTCCTGCTCGTCGACATCCGCGCCTGGGACACCCTGGGCGAGGTGTCGGTGCTCATCGCGGCCGCCACGGGCGTTGCGTCGATGGTGTTCCGCAACCGTCGCTTCGGCGCCGCCCCGCGGGTGGCCGACGCCGCCCGCCTGCAGGCCGGCGACAACGTGGACGACGACGACCACGTCCCACCGGACCGCACCACGTGGCTCCTCGGTTCGGGCTTGCGCGACCCGCGCCACCGGTCGATGGTCCTCGAGGCGACGACCCGTCTGCTGTTCCCCACGATGGTCGTGCTGTCGATCTACTTCTTCTACGCCGGCCACAACGCACCGGGCGGCGGCTTCGCGGGCGGGCTGACAATGGGCCTCGCCCTCGTGCTGCGGTACCTGGCGGGCGGGCGCTACGAGCTCGGCGAAGCCCTACCGGTGGAGCCCGGTCGCATCCTGGGAGCCGGACTGGCCGTCTCCGCGACGACCGCGATCGTCTCGATGTTCCTCGGTGCGCCCGCGCTCTCGTCGGCGGTCTTCGAGGTCACCGTCCCGGTCCTCGGCGACATCAAGTTCGTGACCGCCCTGTTCTTCGACCTCGGCATCTACCTGATCGTGGTCGGTCTCGTCCTCGACGTGCTGCGGAGTCTCGGCGCACGTCTCGACGTGGAGACCACCATCGCCCGCACCGCGGCGCGTATCGAGAACAGCCGCGGCGACACCACGAGTGCCACCACCGAGCAGGTGAGCCGATGAGCACCAATCTCTCGCTGATGCTCGTCATCGGCGCGATGGCGGCCTGCGGGGTCTACCTGCTGATGGAACGCAGTCTGGTCCGGATGTTGTTCGGGCTCCTGCTGGTCGGCAACGCGCTCAACCTGATGATCATCGTCGTATCCGGTGGCATGGGGAATCCGCCGATCATGGGCCGGTCCTCGGAGAACCGGGCGGCCGATGCCGATCCGCTCGCCCAGGGCATGGTCCTCACCGCGATCGTGATCATGATGGGCGTCGCCGCCTTCGTCCTCGCGCTGGTCTACCGATTGTTCGTGATCAACCGCGACGACGACGACGTCGAGGACGACGAGGAGGACGTCAAGATCCTGAGCGGGTCACTGGGCACGGCACCCGACCGCGATCGCAGCGACGATCCGCTGACCCACTCGGACACACCCACGGGCGACTACTTCGACGACAAGGGCAACCCCCTCACCCCGGAGGAGGCCGCCGCCCGCCACGCCGCTCTCTACGAGACCGACATCATGCCGACCGACTCCGATGTGATCGACGAGATCGGCGGCGCCGAAGAGGAACCGGACCCCGAGACCTCGACGCAGAGCGCTTCTCGCGAGGTCGGGCCGGATGTGTACGGCCCTGGCGAACTCGGTCCGGACGAGGTGGGTGCCAAAGCGGCTGTCGCAGCTCCGGACGGGTCCGGCGAGGACGATGCCGATCCGAATGTCGTCGACCACAACGAGATGCCGGACCGCGACGTGGTCGGCCCGGACAAGAAACCACAGACCGACGAGGACGGGGGTGACCGATGACCCCGCAAGAGTCGTGGATTCCCGTCCTGATCACCCTGCCGACACTCGTCCCGCTGGGCGCCGCCGCGGTCTCGCTGTTGCTGGGCCGCAGTCCCAAGTTCCAGCGGTTCGTGTCGATCGTGGCCATCTCGGTCGCGTTCGTCGCGTCGTGCATCATGCTCTACCTCACCGATCGGCACGGCACCTTCGCCGTCGCGATCGGCGGGTGGGGTGACAAGGGCAACCCGAACGGTCCGCTCGGCATCACGCTGGTCGTCGATCAGCTCGCGGCACTCATGCTCGTCGTGTCGACGATCGTGCTGCTGTGCGTCATCGTCTACGCGATCGGCCAGGGTATCCGCGACGGCACGGCCCAGCAGCCGACGTCGATCTTCCTGCCGACCTACCTGATCCTGACCGCGGGTGTCTGCAACGCGTTCCTCGCCGGCGACCTGTTCAACCTGTACGTCTCGTTCGAGATCCTGCTGACCGCGAGTTACGTGCTGCTCACCCTGGGTGCCAGCGCCGAACGCGTGCGCGCCGGCGCCTCGTACGTCATGGTCTCGATGGTGTCGTCGCTGATCTTCCTGGCGGGCATCGCATTCGCCTATGCGACGACCGGCACCCTGAACCTCGCCGAGATGGCCGTACGCCTCGACGACGTCCCGGACGGAACCCGCAATGCGCTGTTCGCGGTGCTGCTCGTGGCGTTCGGCATCAAGGCCGCGGTGTTCCCGCTCTCGACCTGGCTGCCCGACTCCTACCCCACCGCTCCGGCGCCGGTCACCGCCGTCTTCGCCGGCCTGTTGACCAAGGTCGGCGTCTACGCGATCGTGCGCGCGCACTCGCTGCTGTTCCCCGGCGGCACGATGGACACGGTGCTGCTGGTCGCCGGACTGTTGACGATGCTCGTGGGCATCTTCGGTGCGATCGCCCAGTCCGACATCAAACGTCTGCTGTCGTTCACTCTCGTCAGTCACATCGGCTACATGATCTTCGGGATCGCGCTGTCCTCCGACCTCGGGATGTCGGCGGCGATCTACTACGTCGCCCACCACATCCTCGTGCAGACGACGCTGTTCCTGGTCGTCGGATTGATCGAACGACAAGCCGGTTCGGCGTCGCTCCGCCGCCTGGGCGGGCTCATCGCCAGCCCCCTGCTGGCGATCCTGTTCCTGGTGCCCGCGCTGAACCTCGGCGGCATCCCGCCGTTCTCCGGCTTCATCGGCAAGGTCGCCCTGCTCGAGGCGGGTACCCAGGACGGTTCCGTGCTGGCCTGGATTCTCGTCGCCGGTTCGGTGATCACCAGCCTGCTCACCCTCTATGTGATGGCCCGTATCTGGACGAAGGGATTCTGGCGGCCGCGTGCCGACGCCCCCGAAGGAGAACTCGCCGACAAGGGGCCCTCCGCACTCATCGACGAGAGCACCGACGACGCCGCCTTCTCCGACCGTGAGGACGTCGGCCGGATGCCCGTGATGATGGTGCTGCCGACGATGGCGATGGTGGCCGCAGGACTCGTACTCACCCTGTGGGCCGGACCGATCTTCGACTTCACCGACCACGCGGCCACCGACGTCGTCGACCGCGCGGTCTACGTCGACGCGGTGCTGGGCGGAGGTGGTACCCGATGAACGCCGAGGATCGAGCGGACGAACGAGTCCAGGGTTCGAGCGGCGTCCCGAGACGGCGCCCACCGGTGGTGTCGACCAAAGGTCCGGTTCTGTCCCTCGTCATCAATGTGTGGCGGGTGTCGCTACTGTTCGTCTTCTGGCACCTGATCGGTGCGCTGGTGTGGTTGCGATCGCACACCCACCTGCCGAAGTGGCTGGGGAGCGACGGGCGTGAGGTCGCGGTCCGGCTGTGGACCATCGCGTGGCTGACGTTCGTCTGGGTTCTGCTGTGGGGCACGCTGTCCTGGGCCAACGTGATCGGTGGCGTGGTGCTGGCGATCCTGGTGTTGACGGTGCTGCCGTTGCCGCGCGTCCCGGTGGAGGGGCGTATCCATCCGCTGTCGGTGCTGCAGTTGCTGTTCCGGCTGATCGTCGACTTCTTCGTGTCGAGCGTGCAGATCGGTTGGATGGCCATCCGTCCCGGCCGGCCGCCGCTCGGCGCCGTCGTCCGGGTGCGCGTGGCGATCAAGTCCGACATGGTGCTGACACTGGCCGTGGACTACCTCAACCTGGTGCCGGGCACGATGGTCCTCGAGATCGATCACCGGCGCCGGATGCTCTACGTGCACGTCTTCGATGTCCGGTCGGAGAAGAAGGTCCGTGCCTTCTACGATCAGGTCTCCTACGTCGAGCGGATGTTCATCAAGGCGTTCGAGCGGGACAGTGAGTGGCATCCGAGTCCGTTCCACGGCATCGACGAGGAATTCCACCACGTGCGCGCGGCGGACCGATCGGTCGACACAGCATCGCCACCCGACGAACCCGAGTCGGATCGGCGACCGACCGCGACCGAGCCGGAACGGGGGGATTCATGAACTACGTGTGGACGATCGCCGCCGGCATGCTGCTGGTCGCCACTGCCCTGACCATGGTTCGCATCCTGCGCGGCCCGACCACGCTGGACCGACTCGTCGCGCTCGACGTGCTCATCGCGCTGTGCATGTGCGGTCTGGGGACATGGGCGGCGTTCAGCCGTGATTCGACCGTCGTGCCGGCGATCGTTGCCCTGGCGCTGCTGAGCTTCGTCGGATCGGTCGCCATCGCTCGTTTCCGGGTACGGGACGACCAGACATGATCATCGACATCATCAGCGCGACGCTGCTCCTCATCGGCTGTCTGATGGCGGTCACCGCTGCCATCGGGCTCGTCCGCTTCCCGGACACCCTCAGCCGCATGCACGCAGCCACCAAACCGCAGACCTTCGGCCTGCTCCTCATCCTGCTGGGCGCGGTCCTCCGGCTCGGCGACAACGTCGACAGCGGGATGCTCGTCCTCGCCGGGCTGTTCGCCCTGATCACCGCGCCGGTCGTGGCGCATCGGATCGGGCGACTGGCGTATCAGGAGCAACGGGCCCGCGACGGGCTCATCGACCAGCGGGAGATGGAGTCACCGGACCGCGACTGACGGCTCACGGTGTCGCCGATCAGGAGCCTGAGCAGCGACGGTATTTTGGACCGGTCGGGACACCGTCTTCGACGCACCCGTCGAGTACGAGGAGTACACGGAATGGTCATCGCAGGTCTGGTACTCGCCGCGGTCGCCGCGCTCGTCCACGTCTTCATCTTCTATCTGGAGTCGATCGCGTGGACCAGCAAGCGGGCACGCGCGACGTTCGGAACCGGAACCGTGGAACAGGCGAGTACGCAGAAGGAGCTCGCGTTCAACCAGGGGTTCTACAACCTGTTCCTCGCGATCACCGTCTTCGTCGGCATCGCCTTCGTCATCGGCGGGTCCACGGCCATCGGGGCCACGCTGGTCATCACCGGCACCGCGTCGATGGCGGCCGCCGCGCTCGTGCTGGCCTTGTCGAGTCCCGACAAGATCGCGGCCGCACTCAAGCAGGGAGTCGTTCCCGCGCTCGGACTCGTCGCACTCGGCATCGGCCTGGCCCTCTAGACGCCCACCGGCCGGAGTACCGCCGAACGGGGTTCAGGGGGCGTCGAGCTCCGCGACCACCGATGCGACGACATCGCGCAGCGACTCGGTACGTCGATGCACCGCACGCTGCCGCTGATAGCTGGCACCCTGCGCCATGATGCGCTCGACGCCGGCGAGTTCGTCGACGCAGTCGAGCTCGCGCGCAATGGGTTCGAGACGTTCGAGCAGCGCAGCGAGATCCTCGGTCACGAGCTTCTCGCTGCAGTCGGAGTCGAGGATGACGATCGCGTCGAGCCCGTACCGGGCCGCCCGCCATTTGTTCTCCTGGACGAGCCAGGGGGCCATCGTCGGCAGGGTCTCCCCCGCCGAGAACCGCCGGTCGAGGTCGACGACGAGGCAGTGGATGAGCGCGACGATCGCCGACAGCTCACCGAGGTTGGTCATACCGTCGCAGACTCGCACCTCGATGGTGCCGAGGTGCGGTGAAGGCCTGATGTCCCAGCGGATCTCGTTCAGATGATCGATGATCCCCGTCGTCTTCTGATCGGCGACGAAAGCCTCGAACTGCGCCCACGTCTCGAACTGGAACGGCAACCCCGCAGTCGGCAGTTGTTGGAACATCATGGCGCGATTGCTCGCGTATCCGGTGTCCTGGCCGGCCCACATCGGTGACGACGAAGACAGCGCGAGCAGGTGCGGATAGTAGTTCAGGAGCGCGTCGAGGATGGGTAACACCTTGTCGCGGTGGCTGATCCCGACATGGACGTGTACGCCCCAGATCAGCATCTGCCGGCCCCACCACTGGGTGCGCTCGATCAGCTCCGCGTACCGGTGGCCCTCGGTGAGCAGCTGTGTCGAATACTCCGCGAACGGATGCGTACCCGCGCCGTACAGATCGACGCCCAGCTCCTCGGTCAGCACCCGCACCACACCGAGCGTGTCGGTGAGGTCGGCGATCGCCTCGCCCGCGGTCCGGCAGATACCGGTCACCAACTCGACGGTGTTTCGCAGCAACTCTTTGTGGATCTTGCCCGCGAAGTCGGGATGGTGGTCACCAACGGCGGCGAACAGCGCCGCCGCCGAATTCGACAGGTCGCCGGTCACCTTGTCGGTCAGGGCGAATTCCCATTCGACCCCGAGGGTGGGTGTCGGTGACCCATCGAACTCGATCGGTGCCATGTGCTCAGCTGACGTCGGGCGGTGCCGCGACGCCTAGCTCTGCTCCTCGATGACACCGCACGCGATACGTGCGCCGGCGTCGCCGGTCCGCAGGGTGTCGGGGTTCGGACCGCCCGGGTACTTGTCGGCCGGGATGTTGCCGAAGTTGTCCGGCTTCTCGTGGATCATGATCGTCTTGCCGATCAGCTGCTGAAGGGTCACCGCGTCCGTCGTGGTGACCGTCCGGCCGGTGTGGTCCTCGAGGATGTTGATCGAGATCAGGTCGCCACTCGAGGGGTGATCGGTGTTGCCGTCCACCTGCAGGTGTCCGCCGGCGGAGGTGAACGCCTGCGAACCGCCTGCGCCCGCTTCGCAGGCGCCGTTCTCGTGGATGTGCATCCCGTGGAAGCCGGCGGGCAGGTCACCCGCGGTGACGCGCACATTGATCGTGACCGGCTCGGCGGTCTCGGTGTCCGCGGTCATGGTGGCCTGG
Source organism: Gordonia sp. NPDC058843 (assembly GCF_042743165.1). Taxonomy (NCBI): domain Bacteria; kingdom Bacillati; phylum Actinomycetota; class Actinomycetes; order Mycobacteriales; family Gordoniaceae; genus Gordonia; species Gordonia sp. NPDC058843. The sequence continues at coordinate 21,814 of NZ_JBHYNC010000029.1, read as the reverse complement.
CCGACGACCTTGCCGGAGGTGTCCTTGATCTCGGCTACGGCGATCTGGCCACTCGGCTCGCCGTCGACGTCGTCTTCGGCGCCGGGCGGGAGGGGCGCGTCGGAGACGACGGGCGGCGTCGTGCCGGGGACATCCGTGGGTTCCTGGTCGGGACTACACCCGGCCAGTGCCACGCCGATCAGTCCCGCGGAGACCAACGCGGCGAGGGCGCGGGGCGCGGCGAGTTTGGAACGTCCGGACATGTCACTCCTTGTTTGGCGGACTGTGATTTTCAAGATCAAGGGTTGTCGAGATCAGGCGGTATCCACGAGAGAACGCCTCGTCGGCGACGGTTGCACACGCGGCGGACTCGTCTCACGACCGGTCACGCACCGCTGACCGCGGTCACCACGATGACCGGGATGCCGCCCCGGCAGCGCGTGAAGGTGGACGGCCGCTCCTCGACCGCGACAGTCCCGCCGAGCGCCTCGGCGACCTCGTCCGCCTGGGCCTTGTCCGTGTCGTCCTCGTGGAAGATCGTGTTCTCACTGAAGCCGCCCGCGGTGTAATTGCCGGGCTCCGCCATCTGGTAGCCCTTGCCCTGGAGCAGATCTGTCACCTCCGAGGCGAGGCCCGCGACCTGGCCGGCGTTGATCACGCACAGCCGCTTCGCGGTCGACGCCGCGCTGGTGGACGACGGTGTCGACGCGGGCGTCGACGTCGCGGTCGTCGCGGCCTCGGTCGTCGGCGAGTCGTTCCCCGCGGTCGCCGCGGAATGCCAGCCGAGTCCGATGAAAACCACGGCGACTGCGAAGAGCATCATCGCCCCCGCGCGCAGCGGCAGGCGATTGGGCTCACGGTCTGCATTCATCACCGACGACCTTAACGCACCGCGCGAGGGTGACCGGGTTCAGCGTGTCAGGTGATCTCGAAGCCCAGACGACGAGCCGCACGGGCCTTCTGACGTGTCGCCCGCAGACGACGGAGCCGCTTGACGAGCATCGGATCCGCTGCGAGCGCCTCGGGACGGTCGACCAGTGCGTTGAGCACCTGGTAGTACCGCGTAGCCGACAACCCGAACAGTTCCTTGATCGCTTCTTCCTTGGCTCCGGCGTATTTCCACCACTGCCGCTCGAACGCGAGGATGTCGTGCTCGCGCCGGCTCAGACCGTCCGCGCCGACCTCGTGCGGATCGAGCGCCTGACCGGCCCCGTCCGCCCCGATCTCCACGTTGTTGCCGGGGGTGGGTTGATCGCCCTGTTTCTGGCTACGCGCAGCTGCGCTGTCCATCTCACTCCCTCAGATACAGTCAACGACCTCACACCACCGCTGACGTGCACCGATTCGCTGGGCGATGCGGGTGCGGCCGTCGCCTCACGGCGGCGAATGACAACGGTGTGGTTCGCAGACAATCTAACCACGGCCGGCCGGTCCGATCGCGCTGTGACTCGCCACGGCCCACACTCCACCCATTCCGCCTCACAGCACCCGCTGTTAGGCTCCCCTTACACATTTCCGTCCGGAGATGGCGTCGATCGGGGGCACAGAGATGAAGACAGCCGAATCCGGGACCGCGCGGGCCGGTCGAGCGCTCGTGCGAGCCATGACCGCCCTGGCGTCGACGGCCGCGGTGGTGTCGGTGGCAGCGACACTCCCGGCGTCGGCCACCGCTGCCCCCGCCGACCGAGTCGTGGTTATCGTGCCCGGTCAGCAGCTCTATGCGGGCGATGCCCAGAACGAGGAGACCTTCCGACCGCTCGCCGACGCGATCCGCGCCGACGGAAACACCGTGGTGTACGCGCACGCCGGCGGACGCGACGTCGCCGCCGACGCGAAGCTCATCCAGCGCACGGTCGAGCCCTTCGTCGGCGAGGCATCGTCGATCGGCATCGTCGCCCACAGTGCTGGTGGGCTCGGCGCCCGGCACTATCTGAAGTTCCTCGGCGGGACCGCTGCCGTCGACGAGTACGTCGCGATCGGGACCGCCCAGTACGGGTCGCCCGGCGGATGCGCGCAGCCGCGCGACGGCGGATACGACACGTGCATGTATGCCGATGCGGTCACAGCGCTCAACCGCGGCCCCGACGCCCCCGGGCCCACCCGCTACTCGGTGGTGCAGAGCGACGGCGAATGGGCCGACGGCCGCCTCGACGGAACCGCCCAGTGCCGCGCGTACTCGCCGGTCCCCCTCGCGAACACCGGCTACGACCACGCGATCGAGATGCGGGACCCCACGGTCATCGCCAACGTGCGGACCTCGCTGCGCGGGTCCTGCGCGGGCTCGGTCGTGACCGAGCCCGTCGACAGTTTCGATTGGCAGTCGACGCTGTTCCCGGGCATCCCCGGTCCCGCCGGTGATGCCATCCGCGACGCCGTACCCGGCGTCGTTCCTGCGCCCTGAGCAGCGCTAAGGTGAGCGCCATGGCGATTCTCCCGATCTGCATCGTGGGCGAGCCGGTCCTGCACCAGCCGACCACTCCGGTCCCCCTCGACGCGGAGGGACGTCCGTCCGACGACGCCGTCACCCTCCTCGACGACATGTTCGAGACGATGGACGCCGCCCACGGCGTCGGCCTCGCAGCCAACCAGGTGGGCGTCGGGTCGCGCATGTTCGTCTACGACTGCCCCGACGGCGACCGGTCTGCGGCTCGTCGCCGCGGCGAGGTCATCAACCCGGTTCTCGAGACGTCCGAGATCCCCGAGACCATGCCGGATCCCGACGACAACGACGAGGGCTGCCTGTCGGTGCCGGGCGAGCAGTTCCCGACCGGCCGAGCCGAGTGGGCGCGCGTCACCGGGGTCGACCGGACCGGCGCGCAGGTCGCCATCGAGGGCGAGGGGTTCTTCGCCCGGATGCTCCAACACGAGGTCGGTCACCTCGACGGGTTCCTCTATGTCGATGTTCTCGTCGGACGCAACGCCCGCGCCGCGAAGAAGGCGATCAAGCGGAACAACTGGGGCGTACCCGGGCTGACCTGGACGCCCGGCCAGGTCGCGGACCCCTTCGGCCACGACGACGACTGATCTCGTTTCGCGCGTGGAGGTCTCGGTGTCGGGTGCGGTCGTCGGCGACCGCATCGTCGTTCGCTATCTGCTGGGGGATTCCACCCCGGCGGACTGGCGGGGCAATCCCGCGGCCGCCCAGTCGGATGTGACCGGCATCCTGGTCGACGACTCGGACCCCCTGCGGATACGACGCGACGCCGAGGAGTTGTCGATCCCGTTCGCCACGATCACCTCGGTGCGTCTGCTGTCCGCGAAACCGGTGCGCAACAGCGAGATCCGCGGCCTCGAGCACGCAGCTGCGGTCGCGTGGCCGGGGATCGACACCGAATGGATCGACGGTTGGTTCCTGCGGGCCGGCCACGGATTCAGCAGGCGCGCGAATTCGGCGGTGCCGCTCGATCGGCACGCGCGTCCGGACGCACCGACCCTGCAACGCATCGCCGACTGGTACGCCGCGCGCAACCTCCCGCCGTTGCTCGCCCTACCCGAACGACTCATCCCGTTGAACGCCGTCTCCGGCACGTCAGACGTCGAGGTCCAGATGCTGACGTCCGATCTGCCGGCCCTCCGCTCGCGAGTCCAAACGCTCTCGCACACAGTGCACATCGCGCCGAGCCCGGACAGCGGTTGGGTGAACGCTTATGTCGCAGGGCGCGAGACCCGCGCGACCGAGGCGGCCACCGAGGTCGTGACCGCCGGGACCGGCCCACTGGCCTTCGCGACAGTCGGCGACGCGGAAGCGATCGGACGGGGTTCGGTGACGCAGGCCCCGGACGGGCACCGATGGCTGGGATTGACCGCGCTGTGGACCGACCCGATCAAGCGCGGCGGCGGCCTGTCCTCGGCCGTGGTCGCGGCGCTGACAGCTTGGGGGGTCGAGCACGGCGCCGACTCGGTCTACCTGCAGGTCGAGTCCACCAACCGACTCGCCGGGTCGTGGTATCGACGCCTGGGCTTCGGGCTGCATCACACCTACCGCTATCTCACCCCGGATCTCCCGACCGCCTCGGGGGCCTCCTGATGAGAATCGCCACCTGGAACGTGAACTCGATCCGCGCACGGTCGGAGTCCGTCGTCGCGTGGGCGGAGAGCGCCGACGTAGACGTCCTCGCCATGCAGGAGACCAAGTGTCACGACGACGCGTTTCCGCTGATGAGCTTCCTCGCCGCCGGGTACGACGTCGCGCATGTCGGGCAGGGCGCCTACAACGGGGTCGCGATCGCCTCGCGGGTCGGACTCGACGAGGTCGAGATCGCCTTCGACGGGGTCCCGACCCACCCGGTCGACGGTCAGCCGATCCGGGAGGCGCGCTCGATCTCGGCGCGCTGCAATGGCATTCGCGTCTGGAGTCTCTACGTGCCCAATGGCCGGACGCCCGACGACCCGCACTACACCTACAAACTCGCATGGCTCGATGCCCTTCGCGGCCATATCGCGCTGCGGCTGGCGCACGACCCCGCCGCCGAGATGATGCTCGCGGGCGACTGGAATGTCGCGCAGATCGACGACGACGTGTGGGACCGTGAGTACTTCGACGGACGAACGCACGTCACGCCGCCCGAACGGGCTGCGGTACAGGGGTTCCTGGATGACGGACTCGTCGACTCCGCGCTGCCGTACGCACCCGGGTACACCTTCTGGGATTACACCCAGCTGCGCTTCCCCCGCAACGAGGGCATGCGTATCGATTACGCCTTCTGCTCACCTGCCCTCGACACTCGCGTCATGGGCGCACACGTCAGCCGGGACGCGCGAAAAGCCAAGGGCGCCAGCGATCACGCCCCGGTGGTCTTCGACATCGCGGACTGAACCACCGCTCCCTGAGGAGCGCCCGGAGCTTGCGGAGGGCGCGTCACGAAGGGTTTGGCGCCCGAGGTTGCGAAACCCTTCGTGACGCTCGCAAGCTCGCTCCTCAGGGAGCGGAGTTCTGTCGTGGTCCACGACGGCCGCCAGGCCGCCGACACTTAGGTACGAGGAGCGATAGCGCCAGCCCTTCTGCTCCCTGAGGTGCGAGGAGCGATAGCGACGAGCCACGAAGGGTCGGCGCCATTCCTTGCGGAACCCTTCGTGTCAACAGGACACCCGATCACGCGAACCCATTAGATTGTGCACAACTCAATTGCGTGCTACTTTGCATGGGTGAACGAGTTGGCGCTGGACCGGCAATTGTGCTTCGCCCTGTACAAGGCGTCGCGCGCGACCACCGCTGTCTACCGCCCGCTGCTCACCGAGCTGGGGATCACCTACCCGCAGTATCTGGTGATGCTGGCGCTCTGGGACCGCGACGGGTTACACGTGAGCGAGCTGAGCGATGCGCTCGAATTGGACAGCGGCACACTCTCTCCGCTTCTCAAACGTCTCGAGGGGCAGGGTCTGATAGACCGCCGCCGCTCCAGTGGTGACGAACGCCGGGTCGCCGTCCACCTCACTGCGGCCGGCAGGGCTCTACGCGCACAGGCGCGTTCGGTTCCCCGGCGTCTCGCCTCGTGCACCGATCTGTCCCCCGAGGCGATGAACGAATTGCGTTCGACCCTCGACGATCTCACCGCTCAACTCAACCAGTGGACCTGAACCACAACACACAAGGAGAACACCATGAAGGCGATCTACACCGCTGAGGCAATCGCGACCGGCGACGGACGCAACGGTCACGGCCGCAGCAGCGACGGGCAGCTCGACGTCACCCTCGCCTCACCTCCGGCACTCGGCGGCACCGGCGAGGGAACCAACCCCGAACAGCTCTTCGCGGTCGGGTATGCGGCGTGCTTCCACTCCGCCCTGCGCCTGGTGTCCAAGCAGGCCGGCGCGAATGTCGAGGACTCCGCGGTCGGCGCACAGGTGAGCATCGGGGCGCTCGACGGCGGAGCCTTCGGCCTCGCCGTGACCCTCGAAGTGACCTTGCCCCACCTCGATCACGCACAAGCACAGGAGCTTGCGGACAAAGCACACCAGGTCTGCCCATACTCGAACGCCACCCGCGGGAACATCGACGTCACCGTCACCGTCACCGACGACTGACGCCGCCGGTCTCCTATCGGCGGGCGGACTCCGGACCATGACGAGCGACACTCGTCGTGGTCCGGCCGCTCAGGCGAACGACTTCCCGACGATCCAGTACGCCTGGGACTTCACCGACTTCTTGGGTAACCCGTACTCACCTTTGAAGAGTCCCGCGACCGCGCGGGTGTTCGTCGAATCGAGTGCGACCCAACCGAAGTGGTCTGCGGCGTCGAAAGCCGCAGCCCGAACCGCCTCGACGAGGCCAGTACCGTCCGCACCGCGGGCGATCCAGTGGACCGTGTCCTGGTCGCGGACCCGCAACGGTAGCGACTTGTCGCTCTCGTGCTGATACTCGAACCAGACCGTCGCGCCGGCCCCGGACTCGCCGAGAGTATCGAGCAACGAGTTGATCGCGGGGAGCGAGGCGGTGTCGCCGGCGATGAGCCAGCCCGCAGGCGCGGGGTCGGGGATCGCGAACTTGGAGCCCATCAAGGTGGCCCCGATGGTGTCCCCCACCTGCGCCTGCTGTGCCCACCGAGCTGCGGTGCCGTCGTGGATCGCGAACTCGATGTCGAAGGTGTCCGCCGCCGGGTCGGGATCGACGAGTGTGTAGCCCCGCTGATGCATCTTGCCGCCGTCGGCGAACCAGAGTCGCACCCACATGGTCGGATGCGGCGCGGTCCCGGCGAGCAGCCCACCGCCGTCGAAGCGGAGCCGCAGATAGTGATCGGTCACCGACTCCTTCGCGGTGAGCGTGAATGTGAAGTCGTCGGCGCCGAGGATCTTCATGACTGCGCCCTGCCAGCCACGCCCCTTGGTCGATACCTCGGTCATGTCCGAACCTTTCTACAGTGCCTCTCCGGCCCGGTGACCGGACCGGAGAGACACTGTCATTCTCGTGACTGTCGGCATGACACGACACACCACGGAAAAATGGGACCTACTTGAACGTGCCGTCCTCGACCATCTGACGGGTCTCGAGACGGCGGATCTTGCCGGAGGTGGTGCGCGGCACCGAATCCGGCGCGACGAAGATCACCTCGGCGGGCATGATCCCGCACGCCGACGCGACTTCGGAGTTGACCTCGGCGCGCGCCCGGTCGGGATCGGAGCCCTTGTACTCGGCGAGGATCACCAGACCCGGGCGAGCCGACCCCTCTCCTCGCGCCATGGCCACGACACCACCGCGACGGACCCCGGCCACCTCGGCGGCGGCCCGCTCGATCTCGATCGGGAACAGGTTGCGGCCCGCGACGATGATGACCTCCTTGGCGCGACCGCAGATCACCAACCGATCGTCGACCAGGTATCCGAGGTCTCCGGTCGAGAACCATTCACCCGCACCGAGATCCGCGTCACCGAGGTAGCCGCGCATCATCGACGCGCCACGGATCTCCACGTGCCCGACATTGCGTCCGTCGATCATCGGGACGTCGATGTTGGGCTCCACGATCCGAACCTGCATGCCGCCCAGAGGTTTACCGAGGATCGCATACCGACGACGAATGGGTTCGCCACCGCCGGGCGGGGTCACGGTGACCTCGTCGTAGTGCGCACCCTCGCCGACAGCGGGCATCGTGACCGCGCAGGCGGACTCGGCCATGCCGTAGGCGGGCGCGGCGGCGGAACGGTCGAAGCCGAACGGCGCGGTCGCCTCGAGGAACTTGTCGAAGGCATCGGCGTCGATCGGCTCGCCGCCGCTGATCGCGACGCGAAGGTGGGAGAGGTCGATGTCGCGCAGCAGCTTGCCGTAGCGGCCGAGGATGTCGTAGGCGAAGTTCGGGGCCGCGGTGACCGTGGTCTTGGTCTCGGTGAGCCACTGCATCCACTTGAAGGGCGCGGCGGCGAAGGCGGTGTTCGGCACGATGTAGGCCGGGATACCGGTGGTCATCCCGGCGAGCAGGAACATCAGACCCATGTCGTGGTAGAGCGGCAGCCAGCTGAAGCCGGTGTCGCGGGTGCGGTGGAGACCGAGTCGGCTGACCAGTTCGATGGCGTTGGAGTAGACGGCCGAGGCCGTCAGGACGGCGGTCTTGGGGTCGCCGGTGGAGCCTGCGGTTCCCTGCAGGACCGCGATCGTGTTGCCGTTGACGTTGCGTGCGACGAAGTCGGTGGTGTCGGCGCCGAGCCCGTACTCCCCCACACGCGCGATGTGCAGCCTTCCCTCGACCTTCGACAGCAGGTCCAGCTGGGCACCGCTGCCCAGGACGGTGCCGACCCCGATCGACACGAACCGCTGGTAGGTGTTCTGCGCCCATCGCTCGTCGTCGGCGCCACGGATCGGCCCCGGCAGGATGCTGACCGGCACGCCGGCGAGCCAGGCACCCTGGATGGCGGCGATCAGGTCCACGGTGGGATCCCCGATCAGGCCGAGGGCCTGTGGTTCGTGCAGTTCACTGTCCGCCAGCAGCTGGACGGCGATCTGCTCCGCGCGGTTGTGGACCTCGCGCCATGGAGTCGTCACCCATTCGCCCGTGTCGGAATCCAGGACGGACAGACTGGTGTCTCCCGCCAGCATCGCCTCACGAACGGTGGCCGCCAATGCATTGGTCGAGCCCGATTCTTCCAGGATCACGCTGTTCTGCGACATTCTCGTTTCCCGTTCTCGCCAGCACGTGGCGTCGGTCTTCTGATCGTCTGCCGGTCGTGTGAGCGACCGAGTGGTCATACCGCGTGTCGTCCCCGACCGCTGGTCCGGCGAACACGAACGTTCGCGCCATTTGGGTAGGGTAGCCTAATCTTTCTCGGACACAAGACCCAGATCCCGTCGACGCCGCAGCGTGATTCACGTCATCCGATGAGACGAACGGAACTAACTTAGGCTAACCTAATTCGCGTCGGCTCGTGGGGCTCTACGCCGGCATGCCCAGGGATTGGGCGGAGCGGTTAGTTAGTATAACCTACCCTAAATGCGGGTTCCCCAGCCTGAGTAATCATGTCACCGAACTGCGAGAGGCACGCCGGCTGATGGCCACGAATTCCCAGACCACGGACCTTGCTCCCACCGCCGACGTCGTCGGCGAGGTGGCGCAGGCCCTCGGCCTGACGCCCGAGTCGATCGACCCGGAGCAGGATCTCATCGCCCAGGGACTCGATTCACTGCGGATGATGCGACTCGCCGGCACCTGGCGCAAACGCGGCCTCGACGTCGACTTCGCCCGACTCGCCGCACAGCCGACCATCACCGCCTGGCAAGCACTTCTGGGCGGCGCCCCGTCACCGGCCGCACACAATGCCGCGACGCCCGTGAGTGAACCGACCGCAGGCCCGTTCCTGCTCGCTCCGATGCAACACGCCTACTGGATCGGACGGTCGAACAGCCACGCTTTCGGCAACGTCGCCGCTCACCTCTACATCGAGTTCGACGGCTCCGACGTCGATCCCGAACGCTTCGCCTCGGCCATGACCGCGCTGATGGAACGCCACCCCATGCTGCGGGTCCACGTGCTCCCCGACGGCACCCAGGACATCGGCCCGGTGCACCCGGAAGCCGTTGCCGTACACGACCTCCGAGATAGATCACCGGAGATGGTCGAGCAGATCCTGGCGGCGAAACGCGCGGACGGCACCCACCGCACGTTGCCGGTCGACGAGGGAGCGGTCATCCGCGCGGAGCTGAGTCTGCTTCCGGGGAACTCGACCCGGGTCCACCTCGACGTCGACATGATCGCCGCCGACGCGATGAGCTACCGCGTCCTCGTCGACGACTTCGCTCGTCTGTACCGCGGTGAATCGCTGCCCGAACTCGGCGTCACCTTCGCCCGGATCACCGCGGATCGAACGTCCCGCGAGATCCACGACGACGACGTGGCCTGGTGGCGCGAACGCATTCCCACGCTCCCCGGACCGCCTGAACTCCCGCTCGACGAGCGCGCCGCACGAGGCGATGTCGAGCCGCACAGTGTCCGCCTCCATCATTCCGTGTCCGCCTCGGACTGGAAGCGACTCGAGGAGCACGCGCACCGTCGCGGGGTCACCCCCGCCGCAGCCGTCGCTGCGATGTTCGCCGAAGCCGTCGGAACACATTCGGCCACATCGCGATTCCTGCTCACCGTGCCACTGTTCGACCGTCCCCAGGTCCATCCGGATGTCGAGCGGGTGGTGGGTGACTTCACCTCGTCGATCCTGGTGGGCGTCGACCTGAGCGCGCCGGCCACGCTCGCCGAGCGAGCGCGGTCGATGCGGTCGTCGATGCACGAGGCCGCCGCGCACGGTTCGATGAGCGGACTGGACGTGCTGCGCGAGCTGAGCCGTCACCGTGGCGAACCCGTCGTCTCGCCGATCGTGTTCACCAGCGCCTTGGGACTGGGAGACCTGTTCTCGCAGCAGGCGACCGATGTGCTCGGCGATCCGTCCTGGATCGTCTCGCAGGGCCCGCAGGTCCTCCTCGACGCCCAGGTGACCGAGGTGGCGGGCGGCCTCCTCCTCAACTGGGACGTCCGCGCCTCCGACCTCGAACTCACCACCGCGCGTTCCATGTTCGACCACTACGTCCGGCTCCTCGGACTACTCGTCGACGGTGAATGGGATGTGCCCGCACCGCCTCCGATCTCCGCGGAGGTTCGCGCTCAGCGACTTTCGGTGGAGAGCCCCCTCCCGGTCACCGACGCCTTCGACGACACCCTGCACGGCACGTTCTTCACCCGGGCCGCCGAGCGCGCCGAGGCACCGGCGGTCGTGTCCGACGCACGCATCTGGACCCATGCCGAGCTGGCCGAGGAGGCTCGCCGCGTCGCGGGAGCCCTTGTCGCAGCGGGTGTGACGGCCGGCGACACCGTCGTCGTCCATCTACCCAAGGGCGGGGACCAGGTCGTCGCAGCACTCGGAGTGCTCGCCGCCGGCGCCGCCTACGTACCGATCGCCCCGACGCAACCCCGGGCGCGTCGGCAGCGGATCATCGAGGTGGCCACGCCGGCTGCGATTCTCACCTCCGATCTCGCCGCCTGGACATCGGCCGAGGGCACCGTTCTCGATATCGACGACGTCCGGCACGCCGACCCGGTCGAGCCGGTCGCGACGACCGGTGACGCGCTCGCCTACGTCTTGTTCACGTCCGGTTCGACCGGACTGCCCAAGGGCGTGCAGGTTCCGCATCGCGCCGCGGTGGCGACCCTCACCGACCTCGTCGACCGTTATGCGATCGGAGCCGACGACCGCAGCCTGCAGGTGTCGTCGCTGGAATTCGACCTGTCCGTGTTCGACATCTTCGGCCTGCTCGCGGTCGGTGGCGCCGTCGTCGTACCCGGCGATGACGAACAGACCAAGGTCGACGACTGGGCGCGGTTGCTCACCCAGCATTCGGTGAGCGTGCTCAACTGCGTGCCGTCGATTCTCGGCATGCTCCTCGACCTCGCGCCTCTGCCCGCATCGCTGCGGATGATCATCATGGGCGGTGACAAGGTCGACGTGTCACTGCTCGAGCGCGTCGGCGCGCAACTGCCCGATTGTCGCGTCGCCGGTCTCGGTGGGACCACCGAGACCGCCATCCACTCCACCATCTGCGAAGCCGACGCCGTCCCGGCCGGAATGGCGTTCGTGCCGTATGGAACTCCGCTGCGCGGCGTCCGCTGCCGAGTCGTCGACGACGCCGGTCGCGACCGTCCTGATCTCGTCCCGGGCGAACTGTGGATCGGTGGGGCCGGAGTGGCCGACGGTTACCGGGGCGATCCGGACCGCACCGCCGACCGTTTCGTCGAACACGAGGGCCAACGCTGGTATCGCACCGGCGATCTCGCTCGCTACCTGCCCGGCGGCTTCCTCGACTTCCTGGGCCGCGCCGACCACATGGTCAAGATCCGTGGTTATCGCGTCGAGCTGGGTGAGGTCGAGGCAGGCCTCCTGGGCCTGTCCGGAGTGAGCTCGGCGGTTGCCTGGTCCGACGGCCGCGACCTCCGCGCCGCGGTCGTACTCACCGCCGGATCGGCCGACGACGACGCGGACCTACGCGTCCGACTGTCCGAAACCCTGCCGCCGCACATGGTCCCGCGCTCGATCGCGGTCCTGGACCGGTTCCCGTTGACGCCGAACGGCAAACACGACCGCAAGGCCATCGCCGCGGACACCACGACCGAGGACGACCCGATAGAGGCGGTCGCGCCGCGCGGACCGGTCGAGGAGGCCCTCACACTGCTCTTCGGTGAGGTGTTGCCCACCCGGCCGGCGAGCGTGACCGAGGACTTCATCTCTCTCGGCGGCGACTCGGTCCAGGCCACCCGGGTGGTCGCGCTGTCGCGCCGCTGGCTCGATGCACCGCGGCTCTCGGTGGCCGACATCTTCACCCAGCGGACCATCGCGGGTCTCGCCCGGCGACTCATCGAACTCGACGGCGAACGCGCGGCGTTCGTCGCGCAGACGTTCCTCGACGTCCTGCATCTCACCGACGAACAGGTGGAGGCCGAGATCGCGCGCGGCTGAGCGCGTCCGGCACATCCTCCGGCACCCCACCAGACCACCTCCCAGAGCAAAGGCATCATGACCATTTCCTCCGCACCGACCTACGACCTGAACTCGGTCGACCTCGACGACGTGTCGCATGCCGCGACCGTCCACGGGTGGCTCACCCATCCCAAGGCCAAGTACTGGGACATGCTCGACAGTTCGGTCGCCGACGTGGAGAAGATGATTCGCGATTCGGCCGAGGCCACCGCCGGGACGCCGTACGGCATGCGTCTGGGCTACCACGACGGGCGCCCGCAGTTCCTGTTCGAGCTCTACGACCCGTCGACCAGCGAACTCGCCGACCCCGCCAGCGGTTACGTGCCCGCCGAGGGCGACATCGGTATGCATCTGCTGGTCGCCCACGCCGAGCAGTCGCTGCCCGGTTTCACCGGAGCGGTGATGCTGCACATCATGCGGACCGCCATTCTCGAGGTCGGCGCCGCCCGAGTCGTCGTCGAACCGGACGTCCGCAACAAGGCGGTCCACCGTCTGAACGCGAGCGTGGGATTCCGGGTCGACGGTGACTACCCGGTCGGGAACAAGACCGCGCACCTGAGCTACTGCACCCGAGCCGACTTCCTCGAGGTGACCGACAACGGCAAGTCCGTCGGACCGGTCGAGGTCACGGACCTGGGGGCGTAGCCGTTGACCACTCAGGAGATCAGGACCACAGGGGAATCGGCGGTGCGCACGGCCGGGGGGTCGGGTGCGGGGACCTACCGCCAGACGTATCACACGAGGATCGCGAAGAAGATCCTCGCCGAGTTCTCGCACGAGCGCGCGCTGTCGCCCGTGCCGACCGGGGATGACGGTTACGTCGTCTCCTCCGCCGACGGTCGCACCGACTACCGCTTCCGTGCCGATCGTCTGGCTCTGGACAGCTGGGCGATCGACGAGTCGTCGCTGCGCCGCGTGCGGGACGGCGTCGAGGTACCGATCGACGCGGTCGCGATGGTCGTCGACCTGGCCCCGTTCCTGGGAATCAGCCCCCAGGCTCTGCCCGAGTATCTCGAGGAGTTCATCAACACGTTGGCCATCAGCGTCGACCGTCCCGACGAACGCCGCATCCCGGCAACGGATCTCGCGCACGCCGACTTCCAGACCATCGAGGCGACGATGACCGAGGGCCACCCCTGCATCGTCGCCAACGCCGGCCGCCTGGGGTTCAGCGCGGACGACATCGAGCGCTACGCCCCCGAGGTCGGAAACCACTTCCGGCTCGTCTGGCTGGCTGCCCGTCGGGAGGACTGCGACGTCGCGACCGTCAGCGACATCGACTACGACGCCCTACTCCTCGACGAACTCGGCGCCGGGACACTCGCGGAGTTCGACACCGTTCTGCGCGAAGCCGGTTGCGACCCTGCGGATTACCGGTACCTTCCGGTACATCCCTGGCAGTGGGTCGAGAAGGTGCGCAAGCTGTACTCCGCCGACATCGCCGACCAGCGCATCGTCGAGGTGGGCACGAGTCCCGACAGGTACCAGGCGCAGCAATCCATCCGCACCGTGTTCAACGCCACCACCCCTACCCGCAACTACGTCAAGGTCGCGCTGTCGATCGTCAACATGGGTTTCACACGCGGGATGTCGGCCGACTACATGCGGACGACGCCGCTCATCAACAACTGGGTCCGCGGACTCGTCGCCGATGACCAGTACCTCGCGGCGATCGGGTTCGAGATGATCTTCGAGGTCGCCGCGATCGGTTACCGCAGTCCGACTTTCACGCCGATCACCCAACCGGGATCCGAGTACCGCAAGATCCTGTCCGCGTTGTGGCGCCAGAGCCCGGTGCCGTTGACGGCGGCCGACGAACAACTGTCGACCATGGCCGCGCTGCTTCATGTCGATCATCAAGGCGATCCGCTCGTCGGCGCCTTCATCGACCGGTCCGGGGTTCCCGCGACCGAGTGGATTCGTCGCTACCTGCGCACCTACCTGCACCCGATCGCCTACCTGCTCTACCGCTACGAGCTGAAGTTCTCCCCGCATGGCGAGAACCTCATCCTGGTTCTCGCCGAGGGCATTCCGGTGCGCGCCATCCTCAAGGACATCGGCGAGGAGGTGTCGGTCTTCGGGACGGCGGAGGGGCTGCCCGAGAGCTGCGCACGCGTCCGGACCACCGAGCCGGACGAGATCCGCAATCTGGGCGTGCTGTCGGACGTGCTCGACGACTTCCTGCGTCCACTCGCCGAGGTCTTGCACACACACGGCATCGTCGACGACGACGAGTTCTGGTCGCTGGTGGGCGAGAGCCTGCGCGAGTTCGTCGACGCCCATCCCGAGCTCGAGGACCAGTTCACCCGCTGGGACCTGTTCGCTCCCGAGTTCGGGGCGGTGCACATGAACGGTCTGCAGCTGCGCAACAACAAGCGCATGGTCGACATCGAGGATTCCTACGCGTCCCTGATCGACGCGGGGCACCGGCTCGCCAACCCGGTTGCTTCGCAGAGGGACCGGTGAGGGTCATGACCACCACCCACATCTCCGGGCGAGGCGACGTGGAGATCCTGCGCGACGGATACGGCATTCCGCACGTCCTCGCCTCGACCGCCGAGGGCGCGCTGTACGGCCAGGGCCGGGCATGCGGCGAGGACCGGCGCTGGCAGATCGAGTTCATGCGGCTGCGCGCCGAAGGACGCACCGCCGAGGTCTTCGGGGCCTCCTGCATCGAATGGGACACCTTCGCGCGACGGGCCCGACTCGACGCTGCGGCCACACGGATCTTCGACGAATCGTCCACCCGCACTCGCGAACTCGTCACCGCCTACGTCGACGGGGTGAACAGCACTCTCGCCGAGTTCGGGACCTCGGCTGCGGCGCCGGAACTCGAGGCACTCGCGCATCGTCCACAGCCATGGCGCCCGTGGACGCCCATCTCCGTGTTCATCATGCATCACGTGCTGTTCGGACGGTTCACCACGAAGCTGTTCCGCCTGCATGCCTGCCGAACCCTCGGCCTGGACGCGCTGCGCTTCTGGGACTTCGAGACGCGGGAGACCGACGCCACGATGCCCGCGATGCCCGATGAGGCGTTCCTGGACGAGATCCTGGCGATCACCCGTCCGGTGTCGGCCGAGCAACCCTCCCCCGCGGTGGACCTCGGTGATCCGATGTCGGGCAGCAACGCGTGGGGGGTGTCCGCCGAGCGGAGTTCGACCGGTGCGCCGATCGTCGCCGGTGACCCCCACCGCTTCCTCGAACTGCCGGGCATCTACCAGCAGTTCCACCTCGCCTCGACCGGCTCCGACGACGCATTCGACGTGGCCGGGTTCGCCTTCGCCGGTGTCCCCGGGGTGCCCCACTTCTGTCAGGGCGACGACATCGCCTGGGGCATAACGAATGCGATGGGCGACTACCAGGATCTGTACCTCGAGCGGTTGTCGCGCGACGAGTCGGGCGCGCTGGTGGTCGAGGTGCCGGGCGGCAACCGGGTCCCGGCCGGCGTGAGCACCGAGACGATCCTGGTCCGGGATGGCGAACCGGTAGCGCTGCAGGTGGTCACCACCCCGAACGGTGCGGTCGTCTTCGGCGGCCCCGACGAGTCGTTCGCGATGAGCATGCGATCTCCGCTGCTCTCGGAAGCGGTCACCTTCGACGCGCCCCTGGATCTGCTCTTCGTGCGGACCGTCGCCGAGGTCGAAACGGCACTGGCGACGTGGGTCGAACCCATCAACCGGGCGGTCATCGCCTCTACCGACGGCGCCGTCGCCACCCACGTGGCCGGCCGGGTGCCGGTGCGCGCACCCGAGAACTACTGGCTGCCGGTGCCCGGCTGGGACGAGCGCTACCAGTGGCGCGGATACGAGCGGGGTTCGCTCGGTGATCCCGAGTTCGACGCGACGCTCCACCTCGCGGGAGGTCCCCGGGGTGCGACCGTCACCGCCAATCAGCGGATGTCCGATGTCCCCGCACTGCAACCACTCACGAGCGAGTGCGTCGAACCGTTCCGCGCCGACCGCATCGCCGCGCGGCTCGACGATCTCGCTTCCGTGAGCCCGGCGGACTGCGCCGACATCCAGTCCGACGTCCGGCTCGAGCAGGCGAATGCCGTCCAGGAGTTGCTGTCCCGGGTGCGAGCAGACGACGCCGAGGCCGAGCATGTCCGGCAGCGACTCGTCGCGTGGGACCGCTCCATGGATGCCGACAGCACCGACGCGTATCTGTACGCGGAGTTCCGTACCCAGTTGGTCCTCGGGGTGGCGAGCACCGACATCCTCGCGCCGCTTCGTGGGCCGCACGGCTTCCCGGCCGTGTTCCAGCCGTGGTTCGTGCCCGAGCCCAGGCTCGCCACCGCACTGACGTCCGTCGTCGCCAACACTGCGGGTATCGGGATCGACATCGAGGCCGTGGCAGTCGCCGCCCTCGACGCCGTTGTGGCGCGGGTCGACACCTTCGGCTCGACGCCCACCTGGGGCAGCGTCCATCGCCTGGCGCCGATCCATGGATTCGATCTCGTCGGCGCGTCACCGCAGTACCCCGACCTCTTCGCCACACTTCGTCCGAATCCGCTGCCCCTCGCCGGCGACGCCGAGTGCGTCTTCGCCAACGCGGCGGCAGTCGGCACGCACCTCTGCATCACCGGTGCCGCGGCACGCTATGTGTGGGATCTCGCCGACCGCGAGGCAAGCCGCTGGATCGTCCCGCTGGGAGTGAGCGGTGATCCCCGGTCCGATCACTTCCAAGACCAGGCATCGCGATGGGCCACGGGGGAGCTCATCGAGGTCGTCCGCGACTGGAACACACTGCGCGGCATGGCCACAGCGGTAACGACACCACTCGCCGCCGCCACATCGACCGAGAGGGAAACATGTCCGCGTTGACCGAAGCGCGACTGACGCTGCTCCGTCGTCGAATCGCACACGCCGGGAACAGTGAGCCCGCTCGCTCCGCTCCCGGCGCCGAGAACACCCCTGTACCGTTCGGCGAGTTCGGAATCGCCGAACGCCGGATGTGGCGGATCTATGAACTGGACCCGGAGTCGGTGTCGCACAACATCGGACTCGTCCTGGAGTTCGGCGGAAACCGGACGCTGCGCTCGGTCGTCGACTCCGCCGAACTCCTCGTCGAGCGATTCGGGGTACTGCGCTCGGTGGTCGCTGTCGACGATGCGGGCACACCGAAGCGACGCGCGGTGTCGCGCACGGGATCATGGAACGCCTCGGGATCGGTGTGGACCTGGGGTCTGCCGGAGACCGCCGCGACCGAACCCACCGTCGATGCCGATGTCGACGCACTGGCCACGACGCTGACCCGAACGCCGTTCGACCTGCTCGCCGAAGTCCCCCTCCGGCTGCGTGTCTCGGGCTCGGACGGAAACGTCACGATGATCCTGGTGGTCCACCACCTCGCGGTCGACGACACGTCGTGGCCGCTGCTCCTGGGCACTCTGGTGTCCGGCTCGTGGCCGGGAGACGTTGCTGCGGATGCCCGGCCGGGCACCCCCGACCCCGTTGCCGCCACAGCTGCCGCGGAGAACGCCGTCCGCCATGCACTCTCGACGTGGGCGGCCCAGGACATCCGCTACCCGCTCACCGGCGAGCTGCCCACGGAGAGCGCCGCCGACAGCTGGCTGTCACCGATGGACGACCGTGAGGGCACCAAGGTCGCGGCCCCGGTGGCGGCCGACTCGCTGACCGCATTCGGGCGGGTCGCCGCGACCGTCGGTGCCACTCCGAATGCGCTGTTGATCGGGGTCTGCTCACTGGCGTCGTACGCACTGACCGGGGCGGCCGACCACGTCCTGGTCGTCCCGGCCGACAACCGTCGACGAGCGCAGTCACCCCAGAACGTCGGCTACTGCGGCAACATCATCCCGATGCGGTTCCGCATCGACCCCGACGCCACCGTCGAGCAGGCGCTTCGCGACGCAGGTTCGGTCATCTACGGGGCGATGGAACACTCGGGCACCGACTTCGGCCCGATTCTCACCGCGTTGCGGCAGCAGGGCGGCCGGTTCCCCGTCATCGAGATCATGGCATCGGTCCGGCCCGCGCCGCTGCGCGGCATCGCGCAACCCGCCGAAGCCCCGGTGACCTGCCGGTCGGTGTTCAACGGGATCGCCAACTATCCGCTCTCGATCGCCTTCGAGGCCGACGACGACAGCACCCACGTAGAGGTCGACCACCAGCCGGGGATCGTCCCCGACGGGATGGCCGACCGGGCCACCGCCGTACTCACCGCGCTCGTCGATCTGATCCCGACGTCGTTGCACCACACCGTCTCCGCGCTCCTCGAGACCCTCGCCGAGCGCGTTCCACAGAAGGGCATCACCGAATGACCGGCCTGCCACCGCGCCACCACGCGCCACCGTCAACAGGGGGGAACTCAGTGTCCGAAGACCGCCAGTCCGCTTGGGGTGCCTCGCGATTCGCCCGTCCCGGCGACGGCTGGGCCGACGTCGGACGAGGTCTGGCCGAGGTGGCCGCCGCGGTCAGCGACGATCACCACGGCGCGCCGCTGCCGAGCGGCGATCCAGTCGCCGTGCTCGGCGGGGTGACCGCCCTGCTCGGTCCGCACGGGATTCCGGAGACCGGTATCGGCGAAACCGAGGCGCTGACCCGGCTCGCACGCCTGGTGGCCGAATTCGGTCTCGACCTGACGCATCCGATGGCCGCAGCGCACCTGCAGCCCGCACCGCTGTCGGTGGCCGTCGCCGCCGACGCCCTGGCGTCGGCGACGAACGCCTCACTCGACACCTACGATTCGGGTCCGGCCACGCTCGCGCTCGAGACCTGGACCGTACAGTCGCTGGCGCGGATGGCCGGCTTCGGTGAGCACGCCGGTGGCGTCTTCAGCCCCGGTGGTTCGATCTCGAACCTGTTGGCTCTCATGATCGCTCGCGACCACACCGCCGCCCGTCGAGGTGTGGACGTGCGTCACGACGGTGTCGGGGCACTGCACCGCCCCGTCGTCTTCTGCTCCCGCGTCGCCCACTTCTCGGTGCACCGCGCCTGCGCGGCACTCGGTCTGGGCGAGTCCGCGGTCATCCCGGTCGAGGTCGACTCGCACCATCGGATGATCCCGGAGTCGCTCGAGTCCGCCATCCGGGAAGCCGGCTCGGTCACCCCGCTGGCAATCGTCGCCACCGCTGGCACCACCGACTTCGGCACCGTCGACCCGCTCGACGAGATCGCAGACATCGCCGAGCGGCACGAGATCTGGATGCATGTCGACGCCGCATACGGTTTCGGCTCGCTGTTCTCCGACCGTCTCGCCGGTCTGCTCACCGGCGTCGAGCGTGCCGACTCGGTCACCCTGGACCTGCACAAGGTCGGCTGGCAGCCGGCCGCCGCAAGCCTGATGCTGCTCTCCGACGCGAATCGCTTCGTGTCACTGAACCGGTCGGTGGCCTACCTCAACCCCGACGACGACGTGGAAGCCGGGTACAGCGGCCTGCTCGGTCAGACCTTGCAGACGACCCGTCGACCCGACGTCCTGAAGGTCGCGACCACGCTGCTCGCCTACGGACGTCGCACTCTCGGCGACATGCTCGACAAGTGCAACGACCTCGCGGTGTACGCCGAGCAGCGCGTCGCCACCGAATTGCAGCTCGAGCTCATCGCGCCGGTCACGCTGACCACCGTCGTGTTCCGCTACCGGTGCACCGATCTCGACGCGGTCAACGGCGAACTCCGGCGCCGGCTGATCGCCGACGGCAAGGCACTCATCGGCCGCACCCAGGTCCGGGTGCCCGGTCAGGACGAACCGCAGACCTGCCTGAAGCTGACCCTCCTCAACCCGGAGACCGCGGAGAGCGACATCGACGAGTTGTTCGACGAGCTCCTGCGCGTCGCCCTCGAGGTGGAGTCCGAAGGCACCGCCGCACCCGGCGCAGATACACACAGTGAAGAAATGGTGAGAGTGTCCGAATGACCCCTGTTGAGAACGTAGACGTACTGGCGATCGGTTGCGGTCCATTCAATCTCGGCCTCGCCGCCCTCGCCTCGACGCTCGACGACGTAGATCTCCTCGTCGTCGACTCACGGGACGAATTCCGGTGGCACCCGGGCCTGATGTTCGACGACGCCACCCTGCAGGTGAGTTTCCTGTCCGACCTGGTGACCCTCGTCGACCCGACACATCCGCTGTCGTTCCTGAACTACATGGCCGACATCGACCGCATGTACCGGTTCCTGGTGCGCGAGGACTTCTTCCCGACCCGCATCGAGTACGAGGCGTACCTCCTCTGGTGCGTGTCCCGACTGGACTCGCTCCGGTGGAACACCACCGTCGACGAGGTGACCTGGGACGCCGAGGCCGATGCGTTCCGGGTGACCATGCGCACCGGCACTACCTCCTCGACGGTCATCGCGCGCCACGTGGTGGTCGGCATCGGTACCGAACCTTTTGTCCCGCAGGCACTCTCCTCGGAGTCGACGGCGGTCGTGCACAGTTCCGAGTACCTGTTCAACCAGGAGAAGGCGCTGGCCGCCGACACCGTGACGGTCATCGGTTCCGGCCAGTCGGGCGCCGAGATCGTCATCGACCTCCTCGAGGCGAACCTGCGCGGCGGGCCTGCGGTGCGATGGTGGACGCGCACACCGTGGTTCGCGCCCCTGGACTTCACCAAGCTGTCGCTGGAGATGACCACGCCGGCCTACATGGACTACTTCCACAGCCTGCCCGAGGCCGCACGTGATCGGGTACGCCCGCAGCACTGGCAGTTCCACAAGGGGATCTCCACCGATTCCCTCGAGCGGCTGCACGATCTGCTCTACCGGCGACAGTTGCAGGACAAGCTGAATCCCGTGCAGCTGCGGATCTCGGTGGAGGTCGAAGGCGTCGACACCCTCGCCGACGGCAAGCTCCGGGTCCGCGGCCGCCACCTCGACACCGGCTCCGAACTGGCCCACACCACCGACATGGTCATCGCCAGTACCGGCTACCAGGCACGCAGGGCAGACTTCCTCACCCCGATCGAGTCTGCACTGCACCGCGATTCGCGTGGACGCCTGATCGTCGGCGCCAACCACGAGATCGAGACCGACGACGCCCTCACCAATCGGATCTTCGTCGCCAACGCCGAGGAGCACGCGCATGGCGTGTCGGCGCCGAACCTCGACATCGGCGCTGTCCGCAACGCGCGCATACTCAACACCGTGCTGGGCCGGGAGGCCTACCGCCTGCCCAAACACACCGCGTTCACCAGTTTCGGCGCCTCGGACGACGACGACATCGTCGCCCCGTAGCCGAATCCCGGCCCACGGCCCGATCCGCCTCGTGCGGGTCGGGCCGTTGTGGTTGCACCTCTGCCCCCCTGATCCGAGCGAAGCGACCCACCGCTGCTCCCTGAGGTGCGAGGAGCGATAGCGACCGCCGTTCTGCTCCCTGAGGTGCGAGGAGCGATAGCGACGAGCCACGAAGGGTCCGGCGAGGTAGGTTGCGCGGC
>NZ_JBHYNC010000028.1:0-68479 GCF_042743165.1 Gordonia sp. NPDC058843 | reverse complement strand
GGCGCGTAGCGCGGCGAGGTCGGGTGCTTCGTCGTCGCTGAGGGGGTCGAGGTCGGTGGTGTCGGCGGCGCGGAGCTGGGCGGCGGTGCGGCGCAGGGCGGCTGCCTGGTTGGTGAGGTCTTCGATGAGTTGTTCGGCCATCATCAGGTCGTGGTGATGCCCGGCGGTGTCGGCGGCCGCGGCGAACTGGTGGTCGGCAGCAGCGCGCAACGCCAAGACATGCGGGGCCATGGCCTGCTGGTGGGCGCTGGTGCCGGCGTTGATCGCCTCGCGTAGCTGCGCCATGTCGGTGCCGAGTTCGGCGAGTTGAGCGGTGAGTTCGTAACGCAGCGCGATGCATTCGGCGAGGTCGGTCGGCGCGGCGAAGCGATCGGGTGCAGCAGCAACGACGTCAGCGGCGAACTCGTCGAAGTCCAGGTCCTCGTAGCGGTCGAGGTCGTCCGGGTCGAGGACATCGACGCCAGTTTCCGGCGGCGGTTCGGTGGCGGTGAGCGCGGCGAGGTAGTCCTCGTCAACGCCGACGTTCACGTCGAGGTCGTTGCCGGGCTGGCCGGTGAGGGTGTCGGCCCAGGGGTCGGCCAGTCCGGCGGCTTCGGCTGCTGCTTCGGCGGCGGCTTCGTCTTCGGGGGTGGGCGGTGCCGGCGGTAGTGGGGTGGTGTCGGTGGCGTGGCTGCTGTGGGTGACGAGCAGTTCGACTCGCCAGGTGAGCAGGCGGGCGTATTCGTCGAGGCGGACGGTGTGGTCGTCGTCGGTGCCGCTGTGGAGCAGGGTGTCGGCGAGGTCGAGCAGCTCGTGGGGGTTCCACTGGGTGGGGTCGGCGGCGCTGACCGCGGCCACGAGGGCGGGCCAGGCGCGGTCGGTGAGGATCGCTTCGGCGGCCCGGTCCCCGACGATCCCGACGAGAGCGTCGGCCCAGTCGGGGCGCAGGCCGGTGTTGGTGGCTTCGGCCGCGGCGGGAGCCAACTCACCGGACAGGCGCCACCACAGTGCGGCGGCGGGCATTTCGGTGGGCAGCGGGTTGTCGGCGAGGGCGTCGCGGGCTAGGGCGTGCACGTCGAGGCCGGCGCGGGCGGCCAGCGACAGGTGGTCGGCGAGTTCGGGCCAGTATGGGTCGGCGAGGAGGTGGGGGTCGAGGTCGCGGGCGAGGTCGGCGTAGCGGGCGGCCTCGGCGGCGGTGGTGATGAGTGCGTCGGCGCGCTCGGTCAGCGCGGCGTGGCGCCGTGCCAGGGCGATGGAATCTGGTCGCGGTCCGGCGGGACGCCGGTCGGTGTCGTCGACGCCGCGGGCGGCGCGGAACACGGCGAGTTCGGCGACGAGCTCGCCGCCGCGTTCGGTGTCAGCCAGGAGCAGCGGACGCGCCCACACGGGAGCGGTGGTGGCGTCCCAGGCGTGGGCCTGTTCGGTGACGGCGGCGGCGAGGTCGGTAACGAGGGCGCCGCGGCGGGTGAGGTAGGGCGCCCACTGGGTGTCGGCGAACCCGGCGGGGATGCGCGGCAGCCAGGGCAGGGGTCCGCCGCCGGCGGAGTGTTGCTGGGTGGGGTCCAGGCGCCAGTCGAGCACGGCGGCCGGGTCGGCGGCAGTGGCCAGTTCGCGGTGGGTGATCGCTGCCTGCAGCCGCGCGATCGGGTCGTCGCCACCGAGGGCCAGCGTGGCGAGGTGGGTGCGCAGGGTGGGCCAGGCCGCGCACGCGGTGAGCGTGCCGGCGGGGGTGCCGGTATGGGTGCTGTAGAGGGTGTCGGCGTCGTGTTCGAGGTCGCGCAGCGCCTTGGCGCCGAGGGTGTGTTCGGCGGCCGAACCGAGGGCGTGATCGTAGGCGGCCGCGGCCCGGGACAGACGCAGGAACGGGTCGACGGCGTCGCGTTGGGCGGTGGTCGCCGACTGTTGGGCGCCGTCGCGGCCGAGGATCGCGGCCAGGGTTTCCAGCCCGGTCTGGGGGTGGCGGGCCTTGGGGGTGGTGGCGTTGTGCGGGTCGGTCTCGGTGGTGGGCAGGTAGATGTGGTTGCCGTGGCGGCCGCGGGTCATCGCGACGTAGAGCAGCTGGCGGTCCAGCGCGTCGGAGCCGATGACGTGGCAGGTGTCGGCGGTCATGCCCTGGGCGGCGTGAATGGTGGAGGCGTAGCCGAGGGTGGTGTGCTCGGCGACGTAGTCCGCCGGTAACTGCACGTGCCGGTTGAGGTCGAGGTGCTGGGCGGTCAGGGTGCCGTCGGCGCCGATGTGGGTGACCCGCCATCGGTCGCCATTGCGGACCCAGTCGGTGGCCGACACCCGTAGGTCGCGGCGGTTGCGGCGGGTGCTGATGATGTCGCCGACGCTGGCGGCCAGGCCATCGGACAACGCGACCTCGGGGCCGCGGAGGCGGGGGTCGATACCGGCGAGACGGTCGGCGCGGGCGCGTTCGTTGAGGGCGTTGACGGTGTCGCGGGTGGAGGCAATCATCACGGTGTCGCGGCCCTGTGCGCGGTCACGTGCCCATGCCCGGTAGGCGTCATCGGCGGCGGCAGCATCGGATTCGACGTGGATGCGTCCGTGGTCGGCGTAGAAACCGAGCGCGGCGGGGTGACCGTCACGCAGCGCCAGCGACGCCGCACCTTCGGCGGCGTCGGAGAACCGCACCACCTGGCTCAGAGTCAGCGCGCCGGTTTCGTGCGCGACGTCGCGCAGCACACCGCCGGCCGAGATGGAGGCGAGCTGCTGGTCGTCGCCGACGAGCCGCACACTGCCCCCGCGGGCGGCCACGCACCGGATCACCTCGTCGAGGTCGGCGGTCGAGGCCATCCCGGCCTCGTCGACCACGACGAGGGTGTCGGGGCCGATCTGGGTGTACCAGTCGGGCAGTTTGAGCTTCTTGAATGCGGGGTCGGCCAGCGTTTTCTTGGCGGCGGCAACCTGGTTGGCGAGCTCGGGTTTACCGATGGTGCGCCAGCGTGGTGTGGCGGCCAGGGCGCGGGTCTGGGCGAGTTCGCGTTCAGACCGAGCGAGGTCAACGAGCTTGGCGGCGGTGTCGGTGGTGGTGTCGAGTTCTTCGCGCAACACCGCGGCAGCGGCGGCGGTGGGGGCCAGTCCGATGAGGGTTCCGCCGCTGTCGGTCCACGCCCGGGCGAGGGTGCGCATGGCGGTGGTCTTGCCGGTACCGGCGGGCGCCAGCACCAGTTGCACGCGGCGTCCGGAGGTGGCCAGTTCGCGCACCATGGCGGCTTGGCCGGCGTTGAGTTCGCGGCCGTTGGCGGCTTGCTCGAGCAGTGCGATGTCGACGGTGGTCTCGTCGAGGCGGTGGCCGTCGGTGCGTTTGGCGGCGGCCACGATGCGGTGTTCGGCGGCGAGGATGTCGGTGCTGGTGTGTAGGGCGACGTCGTGGCGCACGAACACTGATTCGCCGTTCGCGCGACGCAACACCTCGG
Source organism: Gordonia sp. NPDC058843 (assembly GCF_042743165.1). NCBI lineage: Bacteria > Bacillati > Actinomycetota > Actinomycetes > Mycobacteriales > Gordoniaceae > Gordonia > Gordonia sp. NPDC058843. Next base: position 65,081 of record NZ_JBHYNC010000028.1, on the reverse strand, counting down.
GTTCGTTGAGGTCGCCGTCGAGGGCGTCAGATGACACCGCGACGCTGGTGTCAGCGGCCAGGGCGGTGTCGACGATGCGCTCGATGGCGGCGGCGAGTTCGTCGGTGTCGGTGATGCCGGCGAAGTCGCGGGCACGCAGTTGGCGTTCGGCTTCGGCGCGTAGATGCGGACGCTGCCAGCGGGCGCGGGTGGCCGAGATGTTCTCGATGCACGCATCGGCGAGGTCGGTGCACAGCTCGTCGGTGAACTCCGGATACTCACGGGTGCGGGGGCGTGGATGGGTGGCCTCGTGCACGAGGTCGCTGATCGCCCGATCCCCGCCGAGGATGCGCCGCGCATCGGCCCGCCACGCCTGGCGTTGCTCGGCATAGGAGCGGGGTTCGTGTTTGGCTTCGCGGGTGTCCAGGGTGGCTTGCTGGGCCAGATCGAAGGCCTCACCGGTGGTGGGTTCGCGGCCGTGATCGGCGAGGAACTGCTTCGACAGTTCACCGATGCGGTCTTCGATCGCCGCGCGCCGCGACGACCACTGCGTCATCAGATCGGTGGAAACACCGTCGATTTCGCGGACCGGTCGTTTCCGTGCATCGGTCTGCTGTCGTTCGCTGAACGAGACCCCGAGATCACGCTGGAGGTAGAGCTCGATGCGCGAGTTGTACACCTCCGACGCGGACACGGTGGCCTTAAACAACGGGGTGCCGTCCAGGGCCATCCACCGGGTGATCCCGGCGGCGTCACGCACCCGCACTTTGTTAGAGATGGCGACGTGGGTGTGTAGGTCTGGGTCCCCGGCGCGGGAGTCACGGTGGGTGAACGCCGCGGCGATCAGACCGTCGGTGTCGACCTGGGCGATGCCGTCGGTTCCCAACCGCGACAGGCACGCTTCGCGCTCGATGAACGCCAGTGCATCGGCGACCGCCTGACGGTGGGCGGCCTCGATCTTCTCGGCCATCGGTAGCGGCGCGACCGCCCACAACGCCGACACCGATTTCACCGGACTGAACGTCATGTCGTAACCGGCCACCGCCGACTGACGCCGACGGCTTTCCTGCGCGATGAACCCCGAGAGCTCGCGCGAATCCCGCGGCGGGCGCCGATAGGTTTTCGTGAATCGCTCGCGGCCCAGCTCGGTGCGCAACGCCGCCCGGGTGTCGTCGTCGATGACCGCATCCCACCGCTCGCCGCGGGCGAGATTGTGGTCGCGGAACACCACCGCGAGTTCCTGTAGGAACTCCGGGAACTCGTTGTAGACGGCGTAGGCGTTACCCAGTTTCGTCGCCGCCAACGCCTCGGCCGTTCGGCAGTCCGAGGACGCCACGGCGTGCTGTTCGATCGCGGTGGCGTTGGGGTGGCGGCCCTCGCCGAACAGGGCCTTCATCTGCGCCGCCGACACCATCGACCCGGCCTCGACGGTGCGCTTGTCGACCAGCTGCTCCGACACCTCCAACCCGGCGCCGATATCGCTCAGTCCGGCCAGCCCGGACCCGATCCACTGGCCCGGGGAATCGCCTTTGGCGCTGTAGTAGTCGGCCAGCGACACCCGCCCCTTGTCGGTGGCATCCATGGCCGCAACGGATTTGGTCAGGTACTCATAACCGTCGCCGGCGGTGAGCTTGTGGATGGTGGCGGTCACGGCCGAATCACCGCCGGAACGGGCGCAACTCGTTGGTCCGGATCACCGCGTGGACGCTCGCGCGGTGCGCCCGGACCAGCTCGGCAATGACACCGCTGGCAACCTCGTCGCCGCCCTCGATCCGCTCGGCCAACGTCCCGAGAAGTTCCGCGGTGGCGGTGGGGGAGGCCAGCACCTGAGCCACCGCATCCTGAGCGGTGACCCCGGCCGTGGCGGGCCGGTCGTGGCGGCGGACCCACGCTGCCCGGCGGCACTCATCCGAGCACCAGCGGCGCGGCCGACCACGCCGCCGCGCGCCGTCTCCGGGCAGCACACCACCGCAGTGATCGCACGCCCCAGCACCGGCCATGGCTGCATTCTGGCACATTAATTTCGTCGGACGAATCCGGAATGCAAGAGGTGTGTGGGAGTTAAAGGGTTTTGGGGTTCATGGGGTGAGGTGCTGGGTGAGGGGTGATCGGGGGTGTTGATGCAGGTGAGAGGGTGGATGAACGGATTGGGCGGGTGGGACACGAGGGCGAGGGGAAGGGGAGGGACGGTGAAATGCTCACTGAGAAGGCGCGTGTGGCGGTGGCGAGTGGGCGTTGGCCGGCGTTATCGTGTCGGGTATGCCGTCGAACAATTCAAAACTCACTGCCAGCCAGGCGCGTGCTTCTGCGCGCAAACGAACGCTCGCCGCGTTGGAAACGCGTCGGGCCGAGGAACGCGCGAAACTCGAACGCAGACTCGAAGCCGAGTTGCGGGTGATGGAGGCCAACGAAGCCAACATCGCCGAGTTCCTGCAAGCCGACTCCGAACTCGCTGCTGCCGAAGCAGAACTGTGGGCGATCACCGAACGATCCACACACGCCAAAGCCACCGCGCTGGCCGCGATCGCCGAGCGCGTAGGAAGTGTTAGTGGCGCGGCCGAGCTGGTGGAGATCAGCGCAGCCAAAGCCAAGACGCTGCTGCGCGAGGCGGGCCTGTCCGTCGCGACGAAGAAGGCCACCTCGAGCCAGGATCAGACACCGGCCCCGGCCACTCCGGACGCGGCCACCGATGAGAGCCGCACCGAGCAAACCGATCCCGCGGTGATGTCGGCCTAGGGATCTACGGTTCGGCCATGAGTGTCGACCCTGACCACGATCAACTCGGCCTGTTCGCGGTGCCGTCCGCCCACCTGACGGTCGGCACCGCGACACCGTCGCCGGGTGTGGTCACCGACCCAACGCTGATGCCCGATACTCGCGCCGAGCGACACTTCTGGCAGCACGTCGTCCTCACGCCCCGCGGCTGCTGGTACTGGATCGGCGCGGTCAGCTCGCCAGACGGGTACGGCCGATTCACCTTTCGCCGCAACAACCGTCAACGGGCGATCAGCGCGCACCGTTTCGCGCTGCTGCTGGTGCACCCCGACCTGGGCGCCGACGCCGCCGACATCGGCGAGCACTACTGCAACGAACCGCTATGCGTGCGCGTGGATTCCGCACACGTGCGCATCGGCACCCAGACCAACAACCTCACCTACGCCGTTGGCCTCGGCCGCCACCGCGGATCACGACCAACCACCGCCATCGACCGCGCCGCGCGTTCGATCATGCTGCGCACCTACCTACGCGACGGCGGCGACCCCGAACAGGCACACCGACTGTTCCAACCCGTGCCGTCCACACCCGCCGACCAACTCGGCCTGTTCTGAAAGCAAGACCGCCTTGTGTTAGTGGCTGGCGAGTGCAGAATCGCAGCATGGCCGACCGCAGAGCCTCCGACGAGCACTACGTCCTCGACCTGTGCGACGAGCTTCTCGGCGTTGCTGGAATCCGTCAGGCACGGTTCGACTGGCTGCGTGGTGACCCCTCGCCTCGGTTGCCCCGTGGAGCGATGCTCCCGGTCGACGGATTCTGGCGAGAACTGCACCTCGCCGTCGAGTTCCAGGAGGAGCAGCACTCAGAGCCGTCTGCGTTCTTCGATCGCCGGCACACCGTCTCCGGTGTCGGTCGCGGCGAGCAGCGCCGCCGCTACGACGAACGCAAACGCACCCTGATTCCCAAGCACGGGTTGAACCTGGTTGTGATTGAGAAGTCCGTGTTCGCGGTGAAGTCGCGCCGTATCGTGCGCGACCGGACTCGGGATCTCGAGATCGTCCGTCAGCACCTCGACGACGTCGGTGCACCTCGCTAGATCGAGTTACCGCGGATCGCTACTTGCGGCTCCGCTGAAACTGCCATACCGCGTGACCGAGGTCGGTGGGCGAGACGCCGGGGCAGGTCTCTGCGGCGGTGACGCAGAGGAGTCAGCCGAGGGAGTCAGGTCGTTCGAACAGCGACAGCGCCGACGGTGTGCGCTCCTATCGCGGGCACTGGCCCCAGACGCCGGCTCGGGCTGCCTGGGCGTCGCGTTGGGCGGCGGCGAGCGCGTCGGCGTGGCGGCCGGGTTGGTGGTTGTAGACGTAGGTGCGTGCCCACCCTTCGGCGACGAGTGTGTGGTTGAGCATCGTGTCGCCGATCCAGACGTAGGCCAGGGCGCGACCGTAGCGGTCGGTGTGGTCTTGGGTGGCGTCGTACTCGAGACGCACGGCGGTGCCAGCAGATGCGAGTGTGCGGGTGCGGTCGCTGGCTTGTGGGCCGCACGGCTGGACCGGGGTGTGGGGTTTGCGGACCTCCGGGGTGTCGATGCCGAGCAGCCGCACGGTGAGGTCGGGATCGGTGTCGGTGGAGACGACGATCGTGTCACCGTCGATGACACGGGTGACAACTGCGGGCGTGGTGTCGCCTGAGGGGCGCGACGGCTCGGCAACGGTGGTCGCGCGTGTCCACAGGTCGGCGGGCGCGGGTAGGGCGTCGACGACGCCACTGAGGGCCATGAATGCTGCCACGACGAGCGCGGCGAGTACCGCGAGGCGCAGCACGGTGCGGGAGACGAAACGGGCGAGGATGCGCATGGGGCGGGCTCCGAACGACGTCGAGCGAGGGCGGTTGGATGGGTCAGTCGAACAGCGACATTTGCTGTTCGGCGGCGGCGGCGTCGGTGCGGTCGATGTAGGTCTGCGCCCAGTCCTTGACCACCGCGACGGGTTCGTCGAGTGCGGCGGCGACTTGGTCCCAGGTGAGGTTGTCGACGTGGCGCAGGGTGTAGGCGTCGGCGTGGAGCTTGGCCAGATCGGCGGCCGGGTATCGGGTATCGGTGTCGGTGGGCATGGCGGTGTCCTTTCGGTTCAGTTCGGGCGCAGGGCGGCCAGGCGGGTGCGGTGCTCGCGCAGTGCGATGCCGTGGGCGCACATGTAGTCCCACAGTTCGGCTTCGGGAAGGTGGTCGGCGGCGTGGGTGATGCCGTCTCCGGCGGCGCGGTAGCGGCGGCGGTAGGCATCGGCGACGACCATCGCCGCGTAGTGGCGGGCCTGGATGCCGTCGGCGCCGGCGGCGGTCGCCGCGACGAGCGCACGGGTGAGGTGCTCGGCGCCAAGGGTGGCCGCACGTCCCTGGCGGCGTAGTTCGTGGGCGACGGTGGTGGCGTCGTGCGCGCGGTGGGCGCCGTCGGTGATGAGTTCGGCGATGATCGTGAACAGAGCGCCGTGGGCGGGTACGTAGAAGTCCTCGGCGCGGACCAGGCCGACGATGTCGGCGAGGTCGTCGTGGTGGGCGGGTGTGGCCCACAGCAGCGCCGAGAGCAACAGGACCTCGGCGTGGCCGGTGTCGCTGGCCCACCCGTGGCCGTCGGTGAGTGCCACGTCGTGGTGGGCGGCGCTCGCCGACGGGTCGGGTGGGGTCTCGGCGGGCATGGTTCAGATCACCTGGTGGCGTCGTTCGGTGTCGCCGCGGCCGTCGTAGTCGTAGTTGAGGTAGTGGCCGTACTCTCGGCGGGCGCGCTCGGCCAGTTCGAGGGCCTGGTCGAGCAGATGGGGAAGCACAGCTATGTCGGCGAGGCGGGTGTTCACCTCTGTGAGCGGGAGGCGGGTGAGGTCGCCGTCTTCGTAGACGGCGATGACGATCGGGTGGACGGGCGGGCGGTGCGGGTTGCTCGGCACGAAGACGCCGGCGCCGTTGTCGATGAGTGCCTGCCAGTTGTCGTCGATGATCACCACGGCGTCGCGCGTGCGGGTGTAGGCGAGGTGCCCGCTGCGCTGCGCGCCGAAAGCGGTGCGGGTGAACACCAGCCCGGTGGCGGCCGTGATGTCGGCGAGGGCGGCGTCGAGGGTGTAGCTCATCGGGGCCTCCGTTCGGCATTGGTACGGAGGGCGGCGAGCATGGCTGTGTCGTCCTGGGCGGCGAGCGCGGCCTCGTCGGCGGCTCCAACCGTGCATCCAGGAGTGTGCGGGTTGCTGAAGTGTTCTCCGCACATGCGGCAGCAGTCCGGGCCGATGTCGGCGATGGTGATCTGAAGGCCCGCGTCGGTGACGGTGACGGCGTGAATGTGTCCGGCGGGGACGTCGATGGTGATGACGAGATCGTCGTCGACGTTTGCGAGGCTGGTCTGCACCTGGGGTGCTGACGTGTCGGCGGGATCCGCGGCGGCGGGGGTTGCCCACAGGGAGGCATTGTCGGCGGTGATCGCGAGACCACCGAAGCTCCACTGGCCGGTGTGGTTGATGGCGCGGTAGTCGGATGGACGGCTCATCCTGGTTCTCCTTGGTCGGCGTGCTGGTGGGTGTCGTCGACGGCAAGTGCGACACCCGTTTCTCGGGGGACTGGCGGGTCAGGCTGCGGTGGCGAGCGCCTTGACTCGGTCGGGACGGAACCCCGACCAGTGCGTGTCGCCGGCAACCACGACCGGGGCCTGCTGGTAGCCGAGGCTCATCACGTAGTCGCGGGCCTCGTCGTCGGCGCTGATGTCGACCACCTGATAGGTCAAACCCTGCTTGTCCAATGCTTTGTAGGTGGCGTGGCACTGGACGCAGGCGGGCTTGGTGTACACGGTGATCGTCATTTCTGAAACCTTTCTTTCGGTGGCTGTTTGCTTTCTTTTATTCTATACCGAATGGGCTGTATATGCAAGGGCTGCAACGTATTTCAGCGTTCAAGGAAATGCACCGAGACATGCTGTTAGGGGTCCTTTGAATGCCCTCCACCTCGTCTATTCCGGGATTCTTTTATACGTTAGGAAATCTCCACAGAAACGCGCACCGAATACCTTCGAATTACAGGGAGTTGCGTGACTGCGCCGGTAGGCAAGAGGGCTCTGGCCCTCGTGGGATGGCCGCTGGCGGCGCTGCGAGCGGCGGGGCCAGCTCAGCGGATGGTGGTGATCAGTGCGCTGGGGGTGGTGTGCAGGGCGCGAGCTATCCGGGTGAGTGTGACCACGGTCGGTGCGCGTTCACCGGCCTCGATGCCGCGCAGGAAGGTCCGGCTGGTGCCGACGGTGCGGGCCAGTGCCTGCTGGCTGATCTTGAGTTCGGTGCGGCGGGCGACGATCGCGGCTCCGACGGCGGTCATGACGGCGGTCTCGTCGACGCTGATGGCGGACGGGTCGCTCGACATGGGTTCGGGCCTCTCGGGGGCGGTGGGTGGTTGTGTGGTGTCGAGCTTGCCAGAGACGACCGAAGGCGAGTGCGTGCCGTGCCCGGCACGCAGGCCGGGCACGGCACGATCGGTGGTGTCGGTCATCGGCCGAGCGTTTCGGCCGCGACGTCGTAGCCTCCCCACAACGATCGGCCTGGCACCGCCCGCCACCCGTGCGGTCCCCGGCGGGTGATCATCGGGTAGCCCTGAGGTCGTTCGGTGCCGTGTAGCTCGGTGACGGTGGTTTCCCAGTTGATGCGGGTGCGGCGCTTGGGTCCGTCGTCGTAGGGCGCCGAGGGCACGATCGGGTCGTCGCGCCATCCCGGGAAACAGTGATCCAGGCCCAGCAGGGCCGCGTCGGTGTCGTCGTCGACGACCTCGGAGTGCCACCCGCAACCTCGGCAGAAGCTGCGCGAGACCAGATCACCCACGCACAGGCAACCGCGGTGCGAGGTCCGGTTGCATCGGAGGTCGGTTTGCAGGGTGATCGGGATGCACGTGTCGGTCGGCTCGCGGCTGCTCGCGTACTCACCGATCGCGACGTGCCAGCCGTGCGAGTCGCGCAGGCAGGCGAGATCAGGCCACGCCTTCCTCCACTGCGCCATCGCGTGCTCATAGTCGGCAATCGTGGTGCACCGCAACGCATACAAGCGAGGGACACCGGTTGTGCGTTCAGCGTGCGCACGCTCATCGCGTGCCGCCTCGGCGAACATGTCGAGCTGTAGGCCGTGCGAGGAGGGCGCGGTCGGCTTCGTCGGGAGAGTGGTTGCGGTCATGACTTGACTGTACCCCATAGGGTACATATTGTGAACCCTATAAGGTGCAGCACTACGGCGGGTAAGACGCTCCGAAGATGCACCACCACAGCAACATTCGACACAAAGGAAGCCTCGCATGTCGTGGAGCTACTGCAACATCGCCGCCAGCCCGAGCGCACGCGAGATCATCCGCGCGACCAACGTGCTCCAGACCGGACATCTCGAGCTGGTACCCATCGAGCACGTGCACGCCATGGTCGATCTGACGTGGTCCCAGTGGGCGCTCGGTCTCGCCGAAATCCTCACCACCGGTATCGGGATCGTCCTGGCCGATGACGAGAACCGCGAATGCCTGTTCCTGACCCGCACCCCGATCTACGCCGCCAACTGACGCCCCACGACGCCACCTGAGAGGACACCCCATGACGCGCCGCACATCATCATCCGGCCACGACGACATCGACCTGCTCGATCTGCTCGACGGCACCGCCGAGCGCATCGAAGAGCAACGTCGCCTCGATGCCGAGGTTGCGACCCTGCGCCAGCTGTGGGAGCAACGTCGCGCCGGTCGACCCGACGGCCAACCCGTACCGACCGGTGAGGACTGGTGTGGCCGCTGCGGGCAGAACACCTTCGACTACGGGCTGGTCATCAACCACGACCTGGGCTACCTCGGCTGCCCGGTCGAGGTCGACCCCACCTGGTCGAAATACCAGTGCGTCGGCTTCCGAGGCGCCGTGGGCTACCCGTCAAGCACGCTGACCGTCGAAGACCTCTGCGACCGCTGGGACCGACAGTTCTTCCCCGACTGCGTATGCGGGCACCCCTGGGGAGTGCACACCCATGCCGCCCACCCCACCTGGAGCTTCGCCTGCAACACTTCGTGCGGCTGCCCGATCTACCGCCAGGAGACCTAAGGGCCTACAACTCGGGTCCGTGATCCCGGGAACGTTGCACCCTCGGTGCCGACGTCCCACTGGATGTCTCGGGTGCGGGTGTGCTCGGCGCCGAGCGTGGGGCGCGGGTGTCGCCGAGCAGTTCTCCGATCGAGCGCGTTCTCTGCGAGGCCCACGCACCGTCGTCGGGGTTCCACTGACCGTTCCCAGTCGCGTCCGTCAGGATCGGTTCGATGAGGCTGTTGGCGGCCGCGAGCGCCGCATCGGCCTGGTGCAGGTGCGCCGGTAGGCCGCTGTGCGCGGCGCGTTGGGGGTAGTCACGTTCCCAGGTCGGGTTGGGCAGGACCAACGGCACCGGGACCGTCAGTCCACGGCGCTGTTCTTGGTGGCGGATCGCGGCGCGCAGCTGCTCGGCATCGAACGATTGTGTGCGGGCGAGGATGACGAGGTCGACCAAATCGTGAGCGCGAGTCGAGGGGCTGTCGCCGCGAGGTCCGTGCAGTTCGTAGAGGGCCGCGACCTTGTCGGCGACCGCTTCGGCGGCGGCCTGCATCCGAATCACGGGCATGGGGTCGAGTTCGTCGAGCGCGAGCACCGGGCGCGGGCTGATCGTCTCGGGCGGTAGCAGCATCTCCCGGTGGGTGGCGAGGTCGAGCGTGGCGTCGGAGAACCGTTGTCCAGCAATGTTGTAGCGGATACGTCCGGCGAACAAGCCGGGACTGCGGGTCGCGGTGATCGTGATGTCGAACTCGCCGAAGTCGCCGGGTCCGGGGTGGGCGGCCTGACGCAGCGAGTGTTGCATGTGTTCGGCGTCGAGGCGGGTGGCCAGGTCGGCGTCGGCGGTCGGGCGGGCCTGGGTCGGCGCACGGAATTGCAGGGCGGTGCCGCCGGTGAGGATCCACTGGTCGGCATCGGGGGAGCGGAACAACCGTGCCAGGAACAACTGGAGGGTCACGGTCTGAGCGAGCTCGTCACGACTGAACCTGTTCGTGCGAGCCTCGGCCGACAGGCGGGCTTTCAGCCCGGCGCGGAAGGCCTCTTCGGACGCATACGCCATCAGCCGACCAACACCGGTTCGGCCGGCATCTGGGCCTGATCGAGCAGCGAAGCGAACAGCTCAGCACCGGAGGCGTAGTTCCAGCGCGGAGCGGCCCGGTCGCACGCTGCGATCAGCTCGTCGGTGGCGACCAGCGACTCGCTCAGGCAGGTGTGCAGCGCGGTCCCGATGTGCCCGCCGTCGCCATGGGTGAGGAGCAGGTCGGCCACGGTGCGCGCGGGGGTGGTCACCGGCAGCCCGTCGACGACGTCCCAGTCGCGGCCGCGGTCACCGATCGGCCGGCGCCAGGTGCGCACCGACGGGTCGCGGACATTGATGCGGTGCGGGCTGCTCAACTCGAGCCCGGATGCGGTGATCGTGCCCAGGCGCAGGACCTGGGCGGCGGCGGCGTGGCTCACGACGCTGTCGGGGCGTGCTCGTCGTTCCTCGATGTCGGCGGCCGGGTGCAGCGCCAACCACTGTGCCGCCCAGTCACCGAGCGTGGTCCAGGCCGAGGACTCGGGGAGCTCGTAGACGCCGTGGTGGACCCGAACGATGGCCTCACGGCCAGCGAGGCGAGCCAGGACGTACGGCGCAATGCCGAGGTTGCGGGCTTGGGCGGTGGTGAACAGCCCGAACTGGCGATCCGCCAGGTCGCGGATCGCGCCCCACCGGCCAGCGTCGATCATGCAGCAATAATAGCAACGGGAGTGATCGGGGAGGCTTTCCGAGCTGTCCGAGCGCGGCCCGTCCGTCCGGACTGGGCCGGGTGCCCCGGCACAGTGGTCACGGTGTGCCGGGGCGGTCGACGTCGTCATCCGCTGGTGGGGTGCAGGACTTCGCGTAGGCGGGTTCCGATCCACAGCGGCACGGGTGGGGTGACGGCGTTGCCGTAGCCGTCGATCTGGTCGCGGCCTTTGCCCCACACGGTGAAGGTGCCTTTGTGGTCGCCGAAGTCGGGGTCGAATCCGCAGCCGCGGCCGACCTCGTGCGGGGTCATCATGCGGAAGAAGCACTCATCGAGCGGGATCTCGGCGAGGGCGTCGCGCCAGTGGGAAGCCAGCAGGGCGGTGGTGTCGCGGCTGGTCAGGGTGCCCAGTGGGTCGGTGAGCGGGTGCGCGGCGGTCTCGGTGCCGGTGCTGCCGTTCTGTTTGAACCAGCCCGCGAGCAGGGCGGGGTCGCCGGTCGCGGTAAGCAGGCCGGGGGTCTGCTCGGCGGTGACTGTCGGCATGGCCTGGGCGTGGCTGGTCGGGGTGGTGTGCTTGCGGAAGGGCACCACACCCGAGGACACGATGCTCAGGGTCTCCGAGCCGCCCTGGGTGGGCAGGGCCTCGTCGAGGCCGCGTGGTGCGCCCTGGAAGTTGTTGATGGCCATGGCGACCGGGGGAGTGAGCAGGCCGGTGGTGTTGGTGGCGGGCTGGGTCCACAGCGGCTGACCCAGGGTCCGGGTCCGGCACTGCGATCCGGGGCGCTCAAAGGTGTTTCCGGCGGCGACCATGATCGCGCCGGTACTGAGCAGCGCGGTCTCTTGCTGCGAGGTCTGGGTGGCCATCGGTTGCAGTGGATGACGCTCGACGCCGCGTTGGGCCTTGGCCGGCATCAGCACAGCGGGGAACTCGGCGAACTTCTGACGGCACCGCTCGGCACGGGCCATGGTCGCCGGGGCCAGCGGTTTGGTCCGCTCGCCGATCCGGGTGCCCAGGTGGGTGAGGTCCAGGGCCGTCAACGAGGGTGTGGTGGTGGGGGAGACCTCGCCGAAGCAGCGCGGGCAGCGGTAGTTGTACTGCTTGCCGTAGCGCACCGATCCGCTGGCGGGCACGCCGGTCTTCCACGCCCACATCGCCTCGACGGCCTCATCGCAGAGGCCGCACCACGCCTGGGGGCGATGGTCGAGGTCGGGGGCGGGCAGTGTGCGGTCCCAGAACACGATGTAGAGCCGGTCCCGGCTCTGGGGGACGCCGAAGAACATCGAGTTGAGGTACAGCACCTTGTGCTCGTAGCCGAGCTTGGTGATCTCGCGCAGCCACCACCGATACGTCGACCCGTCGCCGACCTTGCGTCGGCCGGGGACCGCTGGACCCCAGGACTGCAACTCGGTGGTGCATTCGACCAGGATCAGCAGCGGGTGGTGCTGATCGGCGTAGTGCAGCACGCAGTTGGCCGTTGCCCGGTCCCGCTCGGACCGGGTGGCGCGTTCCTCGAACTCGGGGTCGTCGAGGTCGAACAACGTCAGACCCTGCTCGTAGGCACGCTGGGTGTTGGCCTGGGAGTGGTTGGTGCAGGTCACCCCCGCGACCAGCAGATCAGCCGCCGGGAGTTCGCGCACCGAGTGATAGGTGTCGGAGTCGGTGTTGATCAGATCAGCGATCCAGTGCTCGACGTGCGGGTGGTTGGCCTCGTGTACCTCAACCTTGTAGCGGTTGTGGTTGGCCCCGACGATGGTGTCGAAGCCCGCAGCCTCGATGCCCTGGGTGAATCCGCCGAAGCCCGAGAACAAGTCCAGCGCGGTCGGGTTGTCGTGGCGAAACCGTCTGCGACGCAACGCTGGTCGATGTTCCGCCGTCTTCGAGATGATGTGACCCATGGTCTTGACCCTTCCCTCAACGCTCCCCAATTGGTTGCCTATAAGCTACCACTAGCGGTAGCCTATAGGCAACCATTGGTCAGGGTTTCGAGAAGGAGAGAGTCATGGTCGTCACAATCGAAAGCGCCTCTGCCGCAACGGCGATGAGCGCGCACTCACGCGCGATCACGGCCTGTATCGAGCGGTGGCGTCGCGCCGCCGATAGTGCAGCGGGCGGCGATGCTGAACACGAGGCGGCTACTGCGCTGGTCGCGCTCGTGGAGCTGGCGATGCCTGAGCTGGCGCGCACCGAAGTGGTGGAACGGTCGTATCTGGTGCGCAGGGTGCAGCGCTACGTCGGGCCGCTCCCGCAGGGGTGGGACACGATGGACGAGGCCGACCGTGACCAGTTCGTCTGTGATCACTGGCTTGCAGTTGAGGAGTCCCACGAGCTCGTCGACGGAGACGACTTGACCCTGACCATCCTGGGCGGTCGCCAGTGACCGCGAGTCCAGCGACGCCGCCCGCTCCAGGGGACGGGATACCGGCGAGGCCGCCGGTAGGCTCAGCAGCACCAGGCGTGCCCACCGAGCGGGCGGACGACAGGAGAGGACCCCTCATGGCCGTCGACATCGACGAACCCGCATTGCTGCGCGCACTCGGAGAGGCGATCACGGCCCGGCGTGAGGAACTCGGACTCAGTCAGCGCGCCCTGGGCCTGGAAGCCGGTGTCGAGCGGAACATGCTGCGCGGGGTGGAAGACGGGTCGCGCCGCGCGACAATCATCACTCTGGCACGTATCGCCGAAGCGCTGAAAGTGTCGGTCTCCCAGCTACTGCACCAGATCGGGCACTGACTTTCCGCTGAGATCGATGCAGGAGCGTCGCGCCGTCATAACACCAGATCATCCGTGTGAAGCGGTGTGGTGATCGGCGCTATGGGGTGGACAGAGCTTGCGCTTGGTCAGCAATCGCGGCCAAGGTACGTGAATGGGCTTTCCCCCATGCGGTTTTCAGTCGGGATGACTCGCCAGGTGCGAGTGGCCCGGCCGATCAGGCCGGCGATAATCGTTGCGATGCCACGATGTCGTCGAGGTCAACGACGTGACGTTCGGGATCGTCGGTGACTCCAGGGGTTGCGACAGGGTCGTCGGTCGCGCCCACCAGGTCGTCGTCAGCGAGTAGCTGGGCCGCTGTGAGGCCGAGGTGGTCGCCCAACGCACAGTGTTTCGAGCGTGATGTTCTGGCCGCGTTCGCATGGTGCTGCAATGCGGAATCCCTTCCTCAACGCGGCGGCGCGAGCTAAGGGGTCCGGACCGGCTCATAGGTCATCGTGGCCCGTCATCGATCAAGCCCAGCAGCAACGGAGAGACATGAGTATGCTGAGTATTTATGCACTTGGGTTGCCTTGTGCCGCAGTCCAGAGCGTGAACTATTGATTACCGACATACGTGGGAGCCACACCGACTGGCAACACCCATTCAGAAAGTGATCGGAGACGGATGGGCAGGCTACTGGTCACCGGTGCTGCCGGCTTTATCGGGAGCGCGGTCGCCCGCCGTCTTCTTGCCGATGGCCACGATGTCGCAACGATCGACAATCTGAGCTCGGGTCACGGCGACAACATCCCTCCCGGCTGCACGGCAGTTATCGCTGATCTGCGGGAGCGAGCCACTCTGGCCGCGCTCGGCGGCCAACGGTTCGATGCCATCTACCACCTTGCAGGGCAGAGCGGCGGCGTCCCGAGCTTTGAAGATCCAGTCTACGACTTGCAGGCGAACGTGCAGTCGACGCTCCTGTTGCTCGACTATGCAAAGCGCACCGGCTGCCCGACCGTTGTGTATGCGAGTTCGATGGCCGTGTACGGAGACCCAAGCAGACTCCCAGCGGTAGAGGACGACCCGCTAGATCCCAAGACTTTCTACGCCGTTGGGAAGGTCGCGAGTGAGTCGTACCTTCGCCTCTACTCGGAACAAGGTCTCGCGTGCACGGCTCTGCGGCTAAACAACACCTACGGACCGGGCCAAGACCTGTCCAACTTGAACCAGGGTATGGCGAGCATCTTCTTAGGTCAGGCGCTTGGGTCAAGGCACATCGTCGTCAAAGGAAGCCTGAGACGGATCAGAGACCTCGTATTCGTCGGCGACGTCGTGGACGCCTTCGTTGCGGCGGCCGATGCCGCCCGTCCTGGGGACTTTCAGATCTACAACGTTTCAACCTGTGTGGGCACGAGCGTCGACGATTTGCTCACCATGATTACCTCGGCGCTTCCGTTCGATGTTCAGGTCGAAGTCGAGGGAAGCACTCCGGGCGATCAGCAGGGCATTTACTGCTCGTTCGAGCGCATCGCCCGAGACCTCAACTGGGCCCCACGTGTTGAGGTCTCTACTGGCATTCGCCAGATGGTCAGGTGGGCCCTCGGATCATTCGCCGGCGCAGGCGACGGGAGTATCTAAGGTGAAGGTTGCGGCACTGGTGGCAGCCCGGGGCGGGTCAGAACGTGTGATTGGGAAGAACACGAGGGCGTTCGCTGGCAGCACTCTCGTGGACATCAAGCTCGCGCAGTTGCTCCGACTGGGCAGTATTGATGAAGTCGTAGTGAGTTCGGACGACGACAGGATAATGGAGATCGCCTACGGCTACGGGTGCGCCGTTCGGCGTCGACCAGATCATCTAGCTTCGAGCACCGCACCAATGAGCGATGTCTATCGTTACATGGCAGATGAGATAGACGCCGACGTCATTGTGTACGCGAATTGCACGAGTCCCTTGGTGCGCGATGAAACTGTCGAGGCTCTCATCGGGTCGTTTCTCAACCTCGACCCTGATCACGACTCGATCAATACTGCATCTGTCGTTCGCGAGTTTCTGCTGCTAGATGGAGCGCCAATCAACTACGACCCACAAGACCAGCCTAGGTCGCAGGACCTTCCGAACATCGCAGCCTTGAACTTCGCAGTGAATGTGATCCGCCGAGAAACCATGATTGCTCGAAGCAACGTGCTCGGAAACGCGCCGTGCATACACGTCCTGGACCAGGTAGAAGGCATGGACATTGACACTCAGATCGATTTCGACGTGGCTGAGTTCCTCTATGATTCCAGGGGCGGTGAGGACTATCTCCGCCAATCTTGACCAGACCGGCGCTAACGAGGAGGGACTGCATGCACTCATCGTCTGGCCGGCAACATTCGCCGGATACAGGGCGGCGGCGGCGGACGAACTGATCACGGGCGCCCTAGACGTGAGAGCGCGCCTGCCGCTGCCGTCAATGCACTACTTCACCCTCAGGCAACTGGTAGTCAGGGTCTACGCCGGAGAAGCGTTTGTAGGATCGCAGGACGACGGATTCCGATTCTCGAGGGACAAGACAAACTGGGTGTGGCGCGAGTCCGACGTGACTCAGGTGATCGTTGTCGAGTCACCGCTGGAACGCCTTCTCGAACTGAAGGAGGACGTCAGAGCCCTCTGCGGCATTGGTCGACATGCGATCCACACCACCGACACTGATGAAGAGCTTTATTGCGTTTGGGACGCAGCCCGACTCCTGCATCGCACAGGCTTCCAACAGGCCGAGGTGTGGTTACGATGAGGAACCACTCGACTGTACTACAGCCGGTGCGGTCAGTTGCCTGGCGTGGACGCTGTGCCCGCTACCTATGGCAGAACCCAGCGGAGCGAGCGGCGATTGAGTCTAACGAAGACCTCAGCGACCTGCACAAAGGAAAGCGTTGCTTCATTCTTGGGAATGGCCCCTCGCTACGGGACGATGACTTGTCTTCGTTGGTCGGCCAGGTCGTGTTCACGGTGAACAATCTCCTAGCTTCAGAGATTGGGTCACCTGCGCCGTCCTACCATGTCATTTCCGACCGGCGCTTCTTCTCGATGGAATCTGAATCGCCGTCGGATCGCTGGATGATCGATCGGCTGACTGACATCGTTAGTGTCGATGGGACTGGCGACCCGCGTCCACCGACAACCTTTGTGCCCAGTTCCGAGATGGGGCGCCTCGAAGGTTTCGTATTGGGTCGTGGCCATGACATTCGTTACTTCTGCAATCCGTACTATTTCTCGGACTACTACCACCTCGCCACCGACCTCACTCGCGTGATTCCGAGATTCAGTTCGGTGATCCAGCATGCGGTCGTGATTGCCGTGTTTCTGGGGTTCGATGAGATCTATTTACTCGGCTGCGACACGACCAACATTGTTGCCAATGTTCAGACGGCTTTGGATGAGAGCGTCGACTCAAGCTACGCCTACGAGGTCTCTCCAGAGGTCGACAGGTGGCTTCGTGCTCAGTATCTCAAGCGCGATATGGAACGTTACGCCGAGTCATTCCTCGAGGTCCTTGTCGCGTTCCGTTTCATCGCCGACTTCTGCCATCGGCAAGGGGTCAGGTTGGTCAACTGTTCATCAAAGACCGTTGTCGACTCCATTGCCCGCGCCCGCCTGCGAGACGTGCTGTGATCCTTTCAGTCGTGATGCCGGCGTTCAATGCCAGCTCGCACATGGAGGACACACTCCGCAGCGTCGCGCCACTGCTTGGCACAGCCGCTGAGTTGATCTTCGTGGACGACGGATCTACGGACGATTCAGTTGTGCGGTTCAAACATCTCCAGGCAGAGGTACCTCTGGCGAACTCGCGCCTGATCCAGCAGGCTCACGCTGGCGTGAGCGTTGCGCGTAACACCGGACTATCGGTTGCGACGGGAGACTACGTCCTGTTCTTGGACAGCGATGACTGGGTTTCAGAGGAGTTACTGGACGCGATTGATGCTGCGGTGGGCAGTCGTACCCCCGACGTTTGCTGCTGGGGTTGGGACATCGTGACGGCGACGGGCGAGGTTCAACGGCACTACTTCGACGTACACCCTGTCGCTCCCTCGGAGATGACCGGCGTCGAGGCGCTGCGTCGCCGAACGGTAGACAGGTCGCTGCGACTATGGACGTCGAGTGCCGCGTACCGCCGGAGTTTCGTTGAGGAAGCTGCCCTCCGGTTCTCACCAGGCTGTGCTGTCGGTGAAGACCTCGAATTCGGCTACCGCGCGCTTCTCCACGCGCGCAGCGTCTCCTTTATTCCGCGGGTACTTGCGGTCTATCGCAAGCGGTCCACCTCCATGACGAGTTCGCCGTCGGTGGAGCGCTTCGGCAGTGTTTTGGCACTGCGAAGAGTCTTGCGGGAGTTGGAGGCAGACGGCCGTCCAGAACTTGAAGGAATCACCGAACACTTTCGGCGCAATAAGGAACTCGTCAACTACTTCTACACGCTCAAAGCTTGTCTGCACGCCAGGAAGGCACGAAGTCCAACGGTGTTCCTCCGCGAGATCGACGGGAGATTCCCGAGTCTGAACGCTGAGGTACGCAGCGCAGTGCGCGGGAGTCCCGGTGCAACCCTCTTCGAGTGGCGTCTCTTCGCGACCTCTCCCATGTGTTGGTGGACGTGGATTCGGATCCATCGCCGGATCGACCGTCTGCTTCCGCCGAGACTTAGGTCAAGCGGACCTACTGCAGAGAAGCGCCGCGCCTCGCTACTCGCAGGCTGATGACCCTGGGTTGAGCCTTGCGGTGATCAGTCGGAGTCTTCGAGTCTCTATTGGGGTCAGAGGGCCGAGTACCTGCGACTTGAACTCAAGCCACGCGAGCTCGAATCGCACGCCGGCCTCGATCGCCCGCGGGAGGTTCGAAACGTCCTCCATCGAGAGCACAACCTTCCGAGTCTCGACGCTGTCGATGAGGCCTGTGAGGGCAGTAATGAATCGGACTGAGTTCGACGTGACAGTTCCACCAAGCGTTGTTGCCAGGCCGGCCTCCTGCGCTAGGCCGAACGCGCGCCGCGCAATTGCCTCGACAGTAGCGCCGTCGACCTCCACGGGGCCCAGGTTGAGTGAATCGGTAAGGTCTGTGCGACCCAGCACCATTCGGTCAATCCGCTTCATCGCAGGCGCCTGCAGGATCTGCGGCAGTGCCGACATTCCGGCGACAGACTCGATGTTGATGGCGAGGTGCGGCAGTTGAAGACCGGAAGCGTTCACCTCGTCGGTGACCGCCCGCTCGAACTTGGTTGCGGCAAACGGGGACTCGATCATTGGCGCGACGATGCTCCGTGCCCGTAGATGCAGAGATTCCCTGATGTCGCGCACGGCCTCGCATCCACCGACTTTGACGGCCAGCCAGAGATCAGCGTCATTTGCGATGGCGGCGAGCGCCTCTGCATCGACGCTTGAGGCGCCTTCTGCCTCAAACTCGACCTTGAGGTGCGATGCACCTTGTTCCCGGACTGCATCTAGCGCGACATGTAGCTGATGTTCGAACAAGCCCGTCGATCTCCCTCGTTTCGATCCCACAGTGTATCGGCGGCCCAGCGCTCGATGTCTGAGGATCGCGCCTCGCGAGTCGGCACAACAGATGCAATGGGGGCGACGTGGATCGACGAAGAGCTGGCGTCGTCGCATCGGCCGCCCGGACTGCCGACTAGCCGTAGACGAGGGAGCCAAAAAGTGCCGCCTGAACGATGGCGTCTGCATCTCTCGCGTCGATGGTGTCGGCATCGTGGGTGCGGACAGCGGCGGCGATCCTACGACGCTGCACATCCGGGATCATCGCTGCGCCACTGACGATGGAGTTCACGCCCCGGGCGATCGTGTCCAGAGTGATCACGTGTGGATTGCCGGAGATTTCCTCGACAGTCGCTCGCGGATCACTGCTCCAGCGATAGTCGGTACAGGTTGACCAGTAGCCGATGCCGCCTTCAAGTGCGCAGGTGTAAACGTCGGCCAAGAACTCGGTGCGCACCGTGATCCGCGTTGCCATGATAGACCTCCTTGAACTTCCAGTTTGGGCTACATTACGTCACTGGTGACGAAATATACAGCAGCGCAACAGGTTTCGCCGATAATTTACCTTATGACGTTCTTTCGGGTTGAGCCATCGTGCTCGTCAGAAACCGCACGTAGGGCACGCCGTAAGCTGACTTGCCAGTTGGCGTCGTGAAGGTAGCGAGTGGGATCTTTCGACGGGCCCGCGCAACCGAACCCGTCCATTCGTGGTGCCGCCAATCCCGGGATCGTCCCGGGCGACCTCTTGGCCGGCGTGCGCGTCGTCTTCGGCCCGCATGCCGTCGGCCGATTTCAGCATCATCCCGACTCAGCGCTGTTGCTCGACAGCTGAGGTACGTGAGTCCGCGGCTCAGCCCTTTTCAAGGCCCGGCGGGTGTGGCGCTTCGCTCCCGAGCCATTGTCCGGTGGATATCCAATGTTCGTAGAAGTAGAGCCACTCACTGGCCCAGGGAACGATGGTGGTCGCGATGAAGTGCTTAGATCCGTCAAACTCGTTGCCGTAATACAGGCAGAGCTCATTGCCCGGGTATACGTGGGGTAGCGGTTCGTGGGGTCGTGTCTCGAGAGTCGGGGTCAACACGGTCACGTTGGGCCGCCGCCGGTGCACGTAGCGAATGCCCACCTTGTAGTGGACGCTCATCGGTGTTGGTTGCAGAGTGACAGACCAGATCAGTATGCCCGCCTTGACCAACGGCCTTCGCTCTTCGGGGAATCGTTGTTGGAGGCCGATGGCTTGCTGGATGACGGTTAGCTGCTTACCGCGTGGTCTGGCCACCGTAGAACCTGTGAGCAGCGACTGTGGTGGCGGTCGTAGAGGTCGTGAGGCGCCCGCCAGGTGTGAGGTGAACTCGTCCGCCCACCCGGGCGCGGTTGGTGGTTGCGCCGATCTGTTGCAGGGCTTTCTCGACCGGATCACTGCCGAAGGCATTCGCGACTCGCCGATGCAGTGCGGTTGTGCCGGAAGTTTCCAGGACGAAACTGGTGAGATCGTGCTCGACCGCTGCGCGCCACTGCTCGAACTTCAGTCGGCGGATCTCGTAGTCGTTCCACTTGTCCGCGAAGTTCTCGCCCTTGCACGCCGGATTTTCTACCCAGTAATTTCCACCGCGGTTTTCGATGTGATCGTGCATGCGCTGCACGGCGCTGACGGTCGCGTCGATGAGATCGGTCTCACCCTGGTACGCCAGGCCGGCGAGTGTCGTGATGAGGCTCGACGGCGGCCGGTCGTCGAGGTCGTTGGCGAAGAAGATGTCTCGGTGTCGCTTGAGGATCTGGACCACGCGATGAAGCGGCGTGCGAACTCGGTGCTTGGGCACGGCGTCGACTGAGCCGTAAGACTTGGCGAGCGCTGCCCGCTCCGAGTCGAACTGTGTGGCGCACTGGCTGCGGAACCATTCGACGTAGGCCAGTGGGTCGGACTTCTGCCAGTTCCGCAGGTTGAGGTCGGTGAGTTCAATTGCGGTCGCCGATGATGACTCGGCGTCGGGAATGGCCGGCAGCACGTCCATGTGAAAGTGCTCGTAGTGCAGACACCAGGAACGCCGGCCCTCGGACACGTGGTCGGGGCTTTCGCAGGCGGTGCTGTTGTGATTGCGGTCGTAGTCCGCGAGCAGTCGTCCAACTCGTTTCTTGAGCTCTTCCTGGGTGATGGACGTTTTCGCGATGTCAAGGAGGGACACCAGGTCGAGGTCGTATTCGCCGGCGCGATGATAAGGGCGTACGACTGTGCCGAGCATGAAGCTGCCTTGGACGTACACCTGCGCGCCAGCCTCTGAGAGGTGGTAACCAAGATCTTGGTAGCAAGATTCGGCGGCCCGGAAAGCCGCCTCGTTGATGTCGAGCTGGGCGATGGTGGCTCCGAGGAGCTGGGAGATCTGTTCTTCTTTGGTGTCGGCGAGAATTGTCATGCTTGGTTGCTTCCGGTGGTGGTGATAGTGGACGTGAGGGGGTCGTCAGCTTGTTACCAGCGCGAGGACGTAGGTGTTGTCTATGCGGTCGAACACGCGGAGCTGAGCGTGAGCTGCGGCCATGTGCGCGCGACCGATCTCGACCGCGGCGGCAGCGGGCACTGCGAGTACGAGACTGATCGGTTGATTGCGGTGGTCGGCCTCGATTTTCGCGAGGACCTCGCGCCAGGTGTCGATGAGCGCCTGTAGATCCTCGGGGCTTTGCAGGATCGTGGGACTCAACGGAACACCCTCTGCGCGAATGTTGTAGCGCGGTGCTCCGCGCAGGGCGTCGGGAAGCGCTTCGAGGTCGACCGGCCCGCTGACGCTGACCGTCACAACCGGATCTCCGGAACCCGCCACGGCGGTCACACGGAACTGCAAGTTGTCGCTACGGGAGTGGGAGTACCAGCCCCAGCCCTCGCTGGTGCCGCGTCGACGGTTGTGGACGGTCACGTTGGTGACGTCGTCGAGCAACACGCCGAGCTGCACAAGAATCGGAATCCGCGCGAGCGCGAAAACCGAGATGTGGTCGATCTGCTTGGTCTTGAGGTGGTTGCTCAGGGGCCGAAGACGTCGCTCGAGGGCGAGGGAAGTTGCCTTCCAGTAGGTGGGGTCGCTGTCGTCTTCCCCTTCGTAGGATCGAAGATCAACCTCGCAGTTTCGGCTGTCGTCATGCAGACTGAAGTCGGGGAATCGCTGTTCCTCCAGCAGAGCCCGGATCACGGCCTGCTTACTGAAATCGACTGCGCGCCCGCGTACATCGCCCGCCACGCGGATGACGGTGCTCTTGGGTTTGCGCAGCAGCCCGGTCAGCTCGCGGATGTCCCGCTCGTGCTGCTCTTTGAACGCACGTAGCTCATCCTCGCTGTAGGTGTGCCAGTGCTCGAATGTGTCGATGACCTTGTGCTCACCTGGACAGAGCAACATCAGGTTCTGCGGCAGGGCTCGCTGCGGCAGCGGCATCGCGCTCTCGCCCCGCGGCGATCCCTTCTCGGTGGTGGCGCCGACGATATGAGCCAGCTGTCCCGTGAAAACCGCCTGACCGGTAGTTTCATCCTCGGCCAAGAACTCCTTACAGAACGTGCACCGCCCACCAGCGGCGACCCACACCCTCCTGGCGTCGAGGTCATTGACGTTCACACGCTTACCCCGGCGGTCAAAAGCACCAATCAGTTCGGGTCGATCCACAGGGTCGGTCGAGCCTGGCTTGTGCGTCGCGCTCGTGGGCATCGAAAGGGTCCTAGAAGGCGTATGCGCGTACTGGGTGGGTTTGTGCGCCACGGGGTGGGCCGGACCTGGGGCCGACGGCCATGTGTCTTACACAGCTGTCATTATCATACCTGCGACCCCCGACAGGCCACGGGGCTCGACACCGAGGAGAACGACACGAACCGTCTTCTTCGTAGGTCTCGGCCGCCGACTAGGCACGGAGGACTTACTCGATGTAGCCCGTATCCGGGTCAACGTCTTCTAAGAACTCCCTGATCGAATGCAGATGCTCTTCGGTCGTTTTCGGTGTCGGTGAAGCACGTTCGGCGGCATCAGCGGCGGCGACTGCTTCTCTGTCATCGCCGGCGACGAACCGCCGGCTTACGCTGAACCCGTAGCCAGGGTTCGGCCCGGTGGTCCAGTCGTAGGCGTATCCACCGTCTGGTCTTGGTCGCACCACGAAAGTCTCGCCGGCGACGACGAGCGTCTCAGGCTTTCGTCCCCACGGATCGTCCGCGTCGTCAGTAACCACACCCCTACTGTCGCACCCCAGCACAACAGGATTGTCCTGCTCGTGCGGAAAACGACGTTCACCTCGGCGGGCCAAGGCACCGCGGCCCCGACTTGGTCCACCTCACATGGAGTATGCCGGGTTCAGAACGCAGTTTCGATGTCTTGTAGAACCCCGACGATCTGGTAGGTGCCCTCCGTGAACGTCTCGATCGAAGGGTTGGACGGTGTCACCGAGGACGCGGCGGTGTCGGTCTCGCGATGAGCGGGGCCACTAGACTCAAGGCGTGACCGGAGCCGACGACTCGACACGTGACCGCGACCGCGACGGTCTCCCGGATCCCGGTCCGACCGACGACGATGCGACATCCGCCGCGGACGACCCGGACGAAACCTCCGCAGCGAACGATAGGACCGGTGGGTCGACCCGTCGTCGGGGCGACCGGCTTCCCGTCCGACGCGACGATCCCGACCGTCCCGGACCCGGGCGCCGGATGGCCGACCTGCTGGCCCGCACCGACTCCAGCGCCGGGGTCGTAAAGGCGGCTCGCGCCGCACGAGATCTGATCCCGCACAACGAGAACCCGATCACCGGACCGCGTGCATCCGACCGCGTGGCACGCCTCATCGGCGAATCCCGGCCCGAGAAACCCAGTGCCATACGAGAGCTCGGCCTCGCATCGATCCAGGTGTGGCAGGCGTTGGTGACCACACGACGTCGTCGATCCGATCGCACCCCAGTCCCCGCCACCATCTTGTTCACCGATCTCGTCGGATTCTCGACGTGGGCCCTGCATGCCGGAGACGACCAGGTCCTCCAACTCCTGCGCGACGTCAACGACGTCACCGAGAACATCGTGCGCAGCCGCGGCGGACGCATCGTCAAACATCTCGGCGACGGGACGATGGCCGTGTTCATCGACGGTGTCGAGGCGATCGAGGCCGGTCACGAGGTGATCGTCGCCGTGAGTGCCCTGACGGTCGGGGACTACCGGCCACAGCTGCGAGCCGGTCTCCACACCGGCGAACCGCGGGCGGTCGGTGACGATTTCCTCGGTGTCGATGTGAACGTCGCCGCTCGGGTCGCGGCAGCCGCGGGAGCCGGTGAGCTGTTGGCCAGCGGAGCGACCGTCGAGGCCGCCGGCGCCGATCGGTACGCCACTCGTCGCCGGCGATTCCGCGCCAAGGGGGTACCGCGCGACATCGAGGTATTCGCCGTCGTGCCCCGCTACTCCGACTGATCGATCCCCGACCGCATGAAGGTCCGACAATCGAATCCTTGGATCGCGACCAACAAACCTTACGTCAGACAGCGCCGAGAACCGTTCTCCCCCAGCCTCATTGAGGTGCCGATAACTTATATTATGACATTTTCGCAGGTAGGGGCCGTGTGATAACCCGCCTCTGGCGGTTGTATGTTGTCGGATGACGACGCGGTTGAGACTTTGACACCCTAGATGAGACTCGGTGGCAACTACGTGAGACTCCGAATTAGCTGGGCTGCGCGAAATCCGGGCAGAACTCTTACTTCGACTGTCACTGGGATCTTTTGACGACGCACCAATCGCGAAGTCTCACGTTCGATAACAGCATCCGCTACGCGCCGACGCCCTCCGCTTATCGGCTGGGCTGCCATACGAGTTGGGCAGTCAGGAATTCTCGGATTGAGGACTCCGTCGGCCGGGTCGGCCACTCGGCCGGCCCTCTGCTCTTGTGAACTCCGTTCGTGAAGCTCCAGCGTCCGTCCTTGTATATGACAAGGAAGACGTGCTGCCCGCCACTCTCAAGGGCGCGTGTCCGCCACCCACGCTTGAAGTAGCCATTGGTCGTGTATGCAAGTCCAAGTTTTCGGGCTGCCGCCGCAAACTCGGGCGCGAGCAGGTTCAACAGCCGCACTAGCTCTTCCACATTGCTGCGGCTGCTGAGAGACATCGCGGCGGCCGTCTCTGCGGCCTTCCTACGAATCGCTGAGGCGTCGTCGGCCATGTTCATGCGGAGATAGTACTGGCGGCTCACACTGCGTACACCGTTCTGAGATCATCCACTACCGCGCTGACGTTGTCGCCAGCTAGAAGACTGTCCATTCCGCAGTCCGCGACGTCGCTCCTTTCGCGACCGGACGCCCGCACTAGATAGGCGCCCACGCGATCGCAGTCTCATCTGGTTGTCACTAGTCCCATTCGACCTGTCATCCGACATATGTCGGGTGACTGTCGGGTGACAACGTAGTCCGGTGGACGACATCGAGCCTCACCGCATTGCGTCGTTGACAGTTTCAGCGTCACACGTGCTCTATTTCTTGACAGTGATCGTTACTGTGGAGATCTGGCTGATCGCTCGATCACCCGCTAGTGGCCCCTCGGGTTGAGCGACACCTTTGGCCACCCACGCGCCGATGTGAAAGCCGTCAATCGTCGCTTCGCGGGGCGGCGAGCTCGTGCCGTGTGCGGCGACGTACCGGTGCAGATGAGCGATACCCTCATCGAATCGACTGGTCACGGTCCGAGCTACTCCTGCCTGAACATCACAGCTAGAGCGAGTCGACTATCTCGTTGACCTTCTGGCCGTCGCTGGAGGAAAGTCCCTCGTTGATCTGTACGAAGATGAGGGCGGACTCGGACGATCAGCGAGCTCCGCGTCCTCGACGTCCTGGCCTGGATGCAGGGCAAAGGGTAGCCGCGCCCCGCCAAACCAACGGCGCGTCGTCAAGTCTCAGATACCTGTCACTAGTGTCGCCACCAGAGGGGTTCGTCGATCACGTCGTCCGGCGTTCCTCTTGTCGTCTGATTTCTTCGCGCACTCGGGCGGTTACTGTCGTGAGCGCGTCGGTCGCGAGGCCGTTGTCGTTCAACTTGAAGGCGTGATGTGCCAGGTTGTGGCGCGGGCCGGTGCCATCCTCGTTTCGGTCGGGATCGGACTGAACCTCGATCAACCCGTACTTGTTCAACATCGAGTTCGTCTCGTATACACCGAGAGCGAGGTCGTAGACGGTGAGGCGCTGGTGGGCGTCAATCGTGAGGGGAAACTCGTCTATCGGTGTCGACGACTCCAGAAGGTCCATCTCGGATCGGAGCATCAACCACATGGCGATCTCGCGCTTATTGAGGGTGTGAAGCCATCCGTTGAGGAAGAACCCGACGGGGATGTCGACGGTCTTATCGTTCGTGCCCGGTTGCCTGTACTTCGCGGAATCTCCTACCCAGGTGCCGACCTCGTTCCGCAGACGCACATCGTTGAATCGGCCCGGACTGCCAGGCGCATTCGGAAGTTCGATCATTCCGATGCCCTTGGCAGTGAGGAGCTGCAACGCGGTCGCGATCTGCTCACGCCGATTGCTCTCGCGGGAGGACGCCTGTGGGGCGCCTTTGACTGGGGGCGAGTGCGTGGCCGGGATGGCGATGAGGTCCTTCAGCCCGTACGGCTCCTCCCTGAACGGCCCCACTCCCCGCTCGACTGGGATCTGCACACGGCCATCGGCTCCAAGGACGGGCTTCGAGCCTGTCTGGATGAGGAACAGCAGCGTGAGCGCCACACGTAGCCCCTCGCCACGCGGCCTCGCCACGAGGAGAGCCAACGGCGGCGGGGCGGGGAGCTTTGTTTTCGGCCGGTCGCGAAGGTCGATCTTTCTCAGCTGGGTCTTGGTGAGCGCCGGGACGCGCCTTAGAAACCCTGGACGAACACGTATGACCGCCGGTTGGGGACCTTCGGAGTACCAGTTGCTCAGGTTTTCACGTACTCGTTCGTCGACGGATCGATCGTCCCGCTCGATTTCTGCCAGACGCTCAAGTACGCCCAGGCGCTCCTCCCACGGCTTACGTGGACGCTTCTTCGGGGTTGATCCTGCCGCTTTGCTCGGCGCGTTTTGATCGGTCCTCTTAACCTTCACCGTCTTCCTTGTCTTTCTCTTTCCGTTCGTCTCCGAAAGGGTATTTTTCGTAGGACATTTCAAAACGCTCCGCCACCAGGGTACACGCGCCTCGACAGGTGAGGGGGTTTCGCTTTCTATGGACGTCACGGCCCCACCGGCGACGCTCGCCGAGTCAGGGGGTGGGAAGGAGGAAGCGATGACCACGCGACGAAAGAACCGGCGGAATGAGCCGCTCAAGCTGTTCACGATAATCGTGATGCTCGTGCGGTTGATCATCGACTTGATGTCGATGAACGACCTCTGACGAGGTGGTCACCCGTCCGCCGACCGGCGGGCGGATGACCACTACGACTTGGAATTCTCGAACAACCGAGGCGTCGTTGCAGCGACGACCTCCTTACCGGACGTTACCTGCGGGAGTCGGGCGTGTCTGCCCGGCTCCCGCAGGTCGTTCCACTCAAGTTGTCAGTTCAGGTCCCCGCAGGGAGTCCATCGACCTGCTTCCACCCGGTCTAGACTCCGGGGTCGTGTTACAGCCGAAGCCAGGACTCTCCCCTGCGAGGCGGAAGATCCGACCGCCGGGCGGTGACCTCTACCGATCCGAGCTACCTCGGACGTCAGAAGTCCTCCCACTCGGCCCTCGGTTCGCCGAGGACGTTGTGGTGGGTTTGAAAGGGGCACTGATCTGCGGCGTTTCTGGTGGTGCAATCGTGCGAGTCCACCCCTCCACCAGCGAGCTGGAAACCATCGCGGACACCGGTGGTCGGCCGCTGGGTCTGGAGGTGTGCGCCGACGGGCGGCTGATCGTGTGCGATGCGCACAAGGGGCTGCTGCGGGTGGATCAGTTCACGGGCGCGGTCGAAACGTTGGTCGACGAGGTCGATGGCGTTCGGCTGCGGTTCTGCTCGAACGCCACCGCCGGCCCGGACGGCACGGTGTGGTTCACCGAGTCGACTAATCGGTTCGACTTCGAGCACTACATGGGTGCGCTCCTGGAGCACCGGCCGTCGGGGCGGCTCTTCCGCCGCGACCCGGACGGGACCGTGACGACGGTCCTCGATGGCCTCTACTTCCCCAACGGGGTTGCCCTCGCACCAGACCGGCGTTCGTTGCTGTTCACCGAGACGGGTAACTACAGCCTGTCCCGGTTGTGGTTGGCCGGGCCCCGTCAGGGCGAGGTCGAGGTGCTGCTGTCGAACATGCACGGGTTCCCCGACAATATGTCGCGGTTCGCCGACGGCCGATCGTGGATCGCGATGACCAACCCCCGCAACGCTGTGCTCGACCGGTCAGCGACCTGGCCCGGTTTCATACGGTCGGCGATCTGGCAGCTGCCGGACATCATGCGCCCAAATCCGGAAACCATCGTGTGGGCGGTGTGCGTCGACCCCGACGGCCGGGTGGTTGATGAGGTCCGCGGTGTGCATCCGTCGTTCGACACCGCGACTGGCGCAGTCGAACACGACGGCAGGCTGTACCTGGCGAGCGTGTGGCAGGACTCGCTGTTGTCGATCGACCTCCGCGACAGAGACTCGTATGATCTGGCGAATTGCGCCGATCGTGCAAACGCTCTGTGGCGCAACGAAGCCGATATTCGGTGACGCAGATTCGGAGCGCTGATCGAGCAAGCTGGTGAGCTTCGATGAGTAGTTACGAGGAGCGGTTCGAGGCCGGGATCGCCCACCTGCACCGCTACGTCGCCGCACACGGTTCGAGCTCTCCCCCTCGCGGCGCGAGGATCGACGGGTTCCCGATCGACGTGTGGGTGGCCAGCAGGCGCACCGACTACCGCCGGGGTCGGTTGTCGGCCGAGCGGATCCGCCGCATCGAGAGCGAGTTCCCGGACTGGCAGTGGAGTGTGCGCGACGCACAGTTCGACGTCGGGTTGGCGCATCTTCGCCGCTACGTCGCCTCCCATGGGACGAGCCGCGTGGGCTTCGACGAGGTGGTCGACGGATTCCCGTTGGGGCAGTGGGCGCGGGATCGTCGCGCCGACTACCGCACGGGCCGGCTGTCGGCCGAACGGATTGAGCTGTTCGAGCGCGAGTTTCCCGATTGGCAGTGGACCCCACAGGCGACAAAGTTCGCCGCGGCGTTCGAGATCGGGCTCGAGCACCTGCACCGGTATGTCGCCGCGCACGGCACCGCCAACGCCCGCCGGCGCGATGTGATCGACGGATTCCCGATCGGCACCTGGGTGCAGAGCCGCCGTACCGACTACCGCACAGGCCGGTTGTCGGCCGAACGGATCCGCTGCATCGAGGCCGAGTTCCCGGACTGGCAGTGGACCATCCGAACCAGCTCGACTCAGGACACGATCGGTGAGCTGTGATGGGGGCTGTTGAGGACCGACGGTTCGAGGTCGGGATCGCCCACCTGCACCGCTACGTCGCCGCACACGGTTCGAGCTCTCCCCCTCGCGGCGCGAGGATCGACGGGTTCCCGATCGACGTGTGGGTGGCCAGCAGGCGCACCGACTACCGCAAGGGCCAGCTGTCGGCCGAGCGGATCGAACGGCTCGAGACCGAGTTCCCGGACTGGCGGTGGAGTGTGCGCGACGCGCAGTTCGACGTCGGGTTGGCGCATCTGCGCCGCTACGTCGCCACCCATGGGACGAGCCTCGTGGGTCAGCACGAGGTGGTCGACGGATTCGCTCTCGGGCAGTGGGTGACGAACCGTCGCGCCGACTACCGCAAAGGCCGGCTACGTGCGGACCGGATCGCGTTGTTCGAGCGCGAGTTTCCCGATTGGCAGTGGTCGCCGCAGGCCGCGTCGTCCGCGGCCGCGTTCGAGGCCGGCATCGCGCATCTGCACCGGTATGCCGCCGCGCACGGCACCAGCAACGCCCGCCACCGGGCGGTGATCGACGGGTTCGCGATCGGACAGTGGGTCGCCAACCGGCGCGCCGACTACCGTAAAGGTCAGCTCGCCACCGAGCGGATCCGCCGCATCGAGACAGAGTTTCCCGACTGGCAGTGGACAGTCCGAGACCCCACCTGATCGACGGCGTCGGAGGCAACGGATTCAAAACCCGTCCAGTGTCAGTTCGAGTCTGACCGAGGGCACCACGACCGAAACGGGACAGAAACGACAGAGAGCGGTAACGCTGTCCGAGTGGGTTGCTATAGGTAGCTGACGCTCACTGACGGTTCGGCGCTGCACTGCCCGGACATGTCGCCTCTCCGTGAAAGGCCCTACCGCCCGATGGCTCTGCCCCGCCCCCCTCATTCCCTCTCCCCTGCGCAGTCCGCTTCCCGCCGCACGATGTCGACGCGACTGCTGCTGGGTGGCAGCGCCTCGGCGTTGGCCCTGGCGTTGGGAGCGTGTGGGACCACCGACACCTCCGAGAAGATCGCTGCCACCTCTACCCTGCCGACGACCACCTCGACATCGCAGGTTGAGGTGACGCTGCCGACCGCAACACCGGTGGTCACGGTGTCCTCCGGGCCCGAAGCCACCGAGGCTCTGACGACCTTGAACACCCTCGCGGTGAAGGGCCGAGCCCCCAAGACCGGCTATGACCGGGCCCTGTTCGGTCAAGCCTGGACCGATGACGTGAATGTCGACAGCGGCCGCAACGGGTGCGACACCCGCAACGACATCCTGCGCCGCGACCTCACCAACATCGCCCTCAAACCCGGCTCGAACGGCTGCGCCGTGCAGTCCGGGACACTGGCCGACCCCTACACCGGCACCACCATTCCGTTCGTGCGTGGCCAGCAGACTTCCTCGGCGGTGCAGATCGACCACGTCGTCGCTCTCTCCGATGCGTGGCAGAAGGGCGCACAGCAGCTCTCCCCCGCTCAGCGGGCCGACTTCGCCAACGATCCGCGCAACCTGCAAGCCACCGACGGCCCCACCAACCAGCAGAAGGGCGACGGCGACGCCGCGACCTGGCTGCCACCGAACCGCTCCTACCGCTGCACCTACGTGGCCCGTCAGGTCGAGGTGAAAGCGGCGTACCAGCTGTGGGTGACCCAGGCCGAGAAAGACGCCATCACCCGCGTCCTCGGTGGCTGCGGTGCCGCGGTGCCGACATCGTCGACGCGGCAGGTCCCCAACACCCGGACCTCCACCGCGACACCGATCCCGGAACCGACCTACACCCCGCCGACGACGACCTACACCCCGCCACCGGCGGCCGAGGTGCCCTCGTCGGTCTACTACTCCAACTGTTCCGAAGTCCGCGCCGCGGGCGCAGATCCGATCTACGCCGGCCAGCCCGGTTACAGCAGCAAACTCGACCGCGACGGCGACGGCGTCGCCTGCGAATAGCGCTGACTGGCAGCGGCACCCGCCACATCCAAGAGGAGAATTCGTAAGTGAGCAATGCCCCGAAAAACAAGTCCCGCTACGTCTGGTGGGGTGCCCTGGTGGGTTTCGTGCTCGGCGGCACTCTGGCCGTCGTCTCGCTGCTGGCGGATGCGGGTCAGGTCTACGACGAGGCGGGAGATACCACGGTCGAGCAGAGCAGCTTCACCGTTGGCCTGGCCATCGGCTCGTTCCTGATTGCCCTCGTGGTCGCTGCGATCGGAGCCCTGATTGGCCTGCTCATCGGCCTCCTCAAGCGCCGCCGTTACGAGGCACAGGCAATGGTGGTCTCCCAGGACAACCACCGGCCCTCGCTGCGCAAGGAACCCTGATCTCATCGACCCCCGGGCGCGACACCATCGCGGCGGTGGTCTCTTGCAACGATCCTCAACGACGGTGGTGTCAACCCTTTCGGATCGTCGTGACGGCGGTCTAGGCTGCGGTCGCGGCACCCTCCCTGGGTGTCGCGACACCTGTCGTCGAGAGCTCTCAAGGAGTGGTCATGGCTGGAATCGCAGACAAGTTCGACAAGGCATACGAAGACAAGTCGCTGGCCGAGCTGGCCGATGCGCCTGTCGCGGCGCTGCAAGGCGTCAGCGACGGCGACGCCGAAAAGCTCCAGGCGGCGTTCAACATCAAGACCGTGCGGGACCTGGGCACCAACAAGTTCTTCCTCTGGGCTCAGGCGGTCGCCAAGCTCGCCGAGTAGACCCCTTGGCCGCGGAATACTGCGGCCGCGGCCGCAGTTGAACGGTGCGACGGTGACGGGCTCACTGCCCCGGGCCTCACCCCATTCGCCGCTGCGAGCGGCCACTCGCCGAGAGGCGCACTGACCGGCACCGTCCAGCTACACACTGAAGCCGTCAACCCCATCCACGGGTTGGCGGCTTCAGTCGTTCACCCACGGCGCTAGAGGAAGGTGCAGCCACCGTGCCTGGTATGTCACCGATGCTCGCGACGCCCGGTCCCCCTCCATCAGGTTCGGGCTGGTCGTGGGAGATGAAGTGGGATGGCCAGCGATGCCTCGCCCGGGTCGCTGACGACGCGGTCCAGCTGCTCAGCCGCAACCGCAGCCCGATCACCTCGACCTATCCCGAAATCGCGGCGGCATTGCCGATCGCGGCCGGCGGTCGTGACCTCGTGGTCGATGGCGAGATCGTGGCTCTCGACGCCGCGGGCAGGCCGTCGTTCTCGCGTCTGCAACGACGCATGCACACCCCGCGGCCGGGACGGCGACTACTCACCGAGGTCCCGGCAGCGTTCTACCTGTTCGACGTCCTGGAGCTCGACGGCGCCGATGTCGCACCACTGCCCTACCTCGAGCGTCGCGGACTGCTCGACAGCGCGCTCACCAACACCGGGGCGGTGCAGGTCACCCCGTACTGGCCTGACAGTTCGGCAGAACCGATGCTGGAGCTCGCAACGACGTTCGGCTTGGAGGGGGTGGTCGCCAAGCGAGCGACGTCGAGGTATCTGCGCGGGCAGCGATCCCCGTCGTGGGTGAAGGTTCCGTTGCGTCTGAGCGCGGAAGTGATCGTATGCGGGTGGACAGGCGGCCCGACGATGGTGCGATCGCTGCTACTGGGCGGCTATCGTCCCTCGGGCGAGCTGATCTACCTCGGCGAGGTAGGGACCGGATTCACCCAGCAGGACCGGGGCGAGATCGCCGACCAACTCGCCGCGGTGGCCCACCCGAACCATCCATTCACCGCGGCACACTCCCCCACAAGGATCAGGAACGTGCGGTGGGTGCGGCCGGTCCTGGTCGGCACCATCGAGTACCGAGAAATCACCCGCCGTCT
Source organism: Gordonia sp. NPDC058843 (assembly GCF_042743165.1). Classification (NCBI taxonomy): domain Bacteria; kingdom Bacillati; phylum Actinomycetota; class Actinomycetes; order Mycobacteriales; family Gordoniaceae; genus Gordonia; species Gordonia sp. NPDC058843. Next base: position 32,237 of record NZ_JBHYNC010000028.1, on the reverse strand, counting down.
GCGACATCCCTCGTGGAAGGGCTTTCGCTCCGACAAAACCCCGGATGAAGTGATCTGGCCCGAACTCGACGATCAATCCTGACTGCCCCCACCTCGCCCCTCCCCGGCGGGACGCGCAACCACGACGATTCCGTGGCAACCGACCCGTTGCGGGAGTGCGGCAGCCGCCGTAGCGGAGTCAGCTCGCCCGTTGGGCTACGAAAGTTGGTCGACATGTCCGCCGACCTCGGCGGCGTACGCCTGAGCTTCGGTGGCTTCGTCGTCGGTGTAGACCCGAACATCGGCGGGCCGCCCGGGCGGACGCACGATCAACGTCAGCTCCGCCATGACGACGCGGCCCCGTTTGGGCGCGACGCGATTCGTAGGGCCGACCCCGTCGTTGCTCTCGGTCATTGTTCTGCTGGGTCCTCTCGCGGTTGCAAGGCCTCTGGCGGCACCCACATTGTGATCGTGGCTGACGAGACGTGGTTGGCGCTCTCGACCGGCATCTGACAAATCCCGCGCCACAACCCATTCGAGGTTTGGAGCCACGCTAAAAGCAGCGCGGGCATGGTCGGCTCGATCCGGGCTCCCGGTGCGCGGACTCGCAGTGACACTCCCCCGCCGGCCGCATAGGAGCGGCCGCACGAGGGGTCCGCGATCGCCATGTCGACCACAACAGGCCTCGGCGTTCACTCAGGGTTCGTCGCGACAAGTAGCCCGGCCCAGGAGCCCGCGGCACCCCTGATATGGGTCTCGGTCGCGAAGACGTAGCGCCAGGTGCCGAACTGTCCGTCGTCGCGGACCGAGCGGGCCCACTGCTCAGCGGCCTCGCGCTTCCGTAATCGGTTCGCTTCTTCAGCCACCTCTCCTGCACCTAAAGCTAGGCGGGCTCGGAAGTGTTCGAGTGACGCTATACTCATGCCGCGATTCGTTCACGCACGGCTACTAATCGGGGGTAGGTATGGAACTATTCACCACGGGAACAGGTAGAGCACGGAGACTATTGGTGGGGTTGGCGCTGAGTATTCCCCTGCTGTTAGGTGGCGCTACTTTTGTTCCCTCGCCCGCCTCGGCGAGCACCCCCATGGATTGCAAACCTGTCGGTGTCACTAAAAAGGTCGACGGGTCGGTGTGGGCGGTGGAGAACTGCGGCGGTGGGATCATCTCGTACAGAATCGGGTGACCGGCTCATGGTTGAACGCGTTCGAATCGCCGCTGAAGTATCGGCTATCGACTACGCAGCCCGGTTTGGGTACGCCGGCCGCACGCTGGGGAATTACCTCGCCGAGTTTGGCGGGCACGATGGGTACGTTGAGGACCCATACGGCACCCGGCAGTGGGTGTCCCTGCGGGCGTTCGACGGTGCGGATCCTGACCTGTTCCTCAAGATCATGTTCATCGTTCCGGAAATCCCTGGCGACGACTTCCCAGCTCTCTATAGCGATGCGGTGATCTTGAAAGAGTATGTGCTGCCCGAGGGCACCGTCGTCCCACGGTAGTTCGTGCACAACGCCTAGTCGGGGTTCATTCTCGAGAGGCTCATCGATCCGCCCTACTAAACCCGGATGGCCGTTCCCGCGCCAAGCCGATGGAGACCGGATGTTCCTCACCACCAGCCCGCCGATGCGGCGGGCGGAAGGAACTGTGGTGCCACTTCTGCGATCCCGTTCAACGCGTCTTGGACTCGCTGATGCAGGGCGACGCCCTCGGCCCGCCAGTGCGCGGGGTCGACGCTCTCGCCTGCCCAGGCATCGTTCCATGTGCGAAGATCATCAGCCAATGCCTGTTCCAGGCCGAGATTCTCCGGCTCCGCGGGATAGTTGTCGGTGAAAGTTTCCCACAGGGGGCCGCCCACCCACTCGGGGAACATGCGAATCACGCGCAGTCCGTCGGGCAGAACGACCGGTTGCGAGTGCTGAGATCGGGCCGCCAGGTAGCGCAGCTGCATGTCGGTGCGTGCACGCCACTGCGTATAGGAGCTCGCAGCGATGCGGTAGTCATAACCGTGCAACCACGTCAGAGTCGCGCCCGCTGAGGCTGTGTCAACGGTGGCTAGCGACCACAGAGCGCCCTGATCGGTGAAGTAGTAGTCGGCATCGTCGATGATATCGGTGACATCGCAACCCCAGTAGTCGGTGATCTCCAGACGGTACTGCGATCCTTCAAAGACGAAGCCGAACAGCCGAAACCGCGCTTCGGCACCGTCCCAGTGCGCGCGGTACTCGTTAACCTCATCGTTCTTCATACGCGAACACGCTACTGAGTGCGCCCGCAGCGCCCGTCGACCGACCGAGCACCGGATCGGCGAATGTTCCACTGCCAGTCGGGGAACTCGGACTCGAGTTGCGCGATCCGCTCTGCGGGCAAGACACCGCGGCGGTAGTCGGAGCGGCGCGTGTTGACCCACCGCCCTTTCGGAAATCCGTCGATGACGTCTTGCTGGCGTGGATTGCTCGTGCCGTGCACGGCGACGTACCGATGTAGATGGGCGATACCCTCATCGAATCGGTTGGTCACGGTCACCTAGTGTGCCTGTCGCCGCGGACCGTCGGTCGACCATCCACCCGGCAATCTCACCCTCGACCATCGAGGGGGTCGCGGCGGCATTGCCTCCGGTAGCTAGCTGTCATCCAGAATGGGATCTATACTGGGATCGAGAGGTGATGACCATGACAGCAGCACATCCTCGGCCGGATTTGGCCGCCTACGCCGAAGCGGCACGTATGTCACAGCCCGAACTCGTGGCTGCGTTGCGCGATCTGCTCGGCGCGAAGCTCGTGGCCTACCTGGGTCGGGTGAGCGAGACCCGTGCGGTGCGGCAGTGGGCGGAGGGCACCCGCACCATCGCCAACCCCGACGACGTTGAACGGCTCCGGATTGCCTACCGCGCCGCCCGCCTGATCACCGAACGCGACACCCCCGCCGTCGCCCAAGCGTGGTTCCAGGGCCTCAACCCGGTCCTCGACGACCGGGCGCCGGCGTTGCTGCTGCGCGACGGCGAGCTCGCTGACGTCGGCCCCCAGGTACTCAACGCTGCCCGCCAGTTCGCCGCGGTGGGATGAACCAACCCCGCACGTCGACGATCGACACCCCGCACGGCCCGATCACCACCAGCATCCGGACCGCCACCCCCATCTATCGGGTCGGGTACGCGCCGAGTCCGTGGGAGTGGACGCCGTGGGAGTACGCCACCGACGGCCGCTTCGCCGGCCGCTGGGACGACCCCGACGGGGTGTGGCGCACCCTGTACTGCGCCGACACTCCCCTGGCCTGCTACCTCGAAGTCCTCGCGTTCGCCCGACCCAGCCCGCAACTGATCGCCGAGCTCGACGACATCGTCGTCAACGACGAAGACGAGCAGGACTATCCCACGCTGCCGCCCGGGCACGTCCCGCGATCGTGGTGCGAGGCACGGATGCTCGGCCACGCCACCCTGACTGGACGGTTCGCTGTGCCCGCCGACCCGGACAGCCTGGCCACCCTGCGGACGGTGTTTCGGCCGCTCGCGATCCGCTATGGGCTCGATGACCTCGACACCGCGGCGTTGCGGGACGGTCGGCCCCGGGGGCTCACCCAGGCCATCTCCCGCTGGATCTACGCCCTCACCGACCACGAACATGCAGCAGTCGACGGGATCGAGTTCGACTCCCGCCACGGCGACCGGTTGCGCATGTGGGCGCTCTACGAGCGCGCCGCCGACCCCGACATCAGCCCCCTCATCAACGTTGTAGACCACTGCCCCATTGACGCCGCGGATCCACAACTGGCCCGCGCCCTGACACTTCTCGGACTCGAGTGGACCCCCGCCTAGACCGGTCTGAAACAGACTGTGCCGCAATGTCAAGCGAGCATGAGTCTCGCTCGACCAGCCGTGATGGTGCCTACGATCGTCTCTTCGAGTCCGGGATAGCCCACCTGCACCGGTACGTCGCCGTGCATGGTTCCAGCTCGCCGCCCCGCGGCGCGACGATTGGCGGGTTTCTCATCGGGAGCTGGGTCGACAGTCGGCGCACCGAGTACCGGCGGGGCGTTATGCCGGCGGACCGGATCGCGCGCATCGAGACCGAGTTCCCCGACTGGGTGTGGAATGTGCGTGACGCGATGTTCGATGGTGGCGTGGCCCACCTGCACCGCTTCGTCGCCGTCCACGGCACCAGCAACGCCGGAGAGGGCGATGTGGTCGACGGGTTCGAGATCGGCACCTGGGTGGCGTCCCGTCGCGCTGACTACCGCCGCGGACGATTGGCGGCAGAGCGGATCGCGCGTCTCGAGTCCGAATTTCCAGACTGGCAGTGGCTGCCTCAGGACGCGGCCTTCGCGTCCGCGTTCGAGACCGGACTGTCCCATCTCCACCGCTACGTCGCCGCCCATGGCACCAGCAACGCCCGTCGGCGAGATGTGATCGACGGGTTCCCGCTCGGCACGTGGGTCCAAAGCCGTCGCGCCGACTACCGCAGAGGCCGGTTGTCGGCGGAGCGGATCCGCCGCATCGAAACCGAGTTCCCCGACTGGCGGTGGACGGTACGACCCGCCGCCACGAACAGGCGGCGGTGACACCGTGCCCAGCGAGCACAGCTCCACCGCTGGCCGCCGACGTGCGGACAATCGGCGGTTCGACGCCGGCATCGCACACCTGCACCGCTACGTCGCCGCGCATGGATCGAGTTCGCCGCCCCGCCACGCAACGATCGACGACTTCCCGATCGGCGCCTGGGTCGACAGCCGACGCACCGACTACCGGCTGGACCGGCTATCGCCCGAGCGGATCCGCCGCATCGAAACCGACTTCCCCGACTGGCAGTGGAACGTGCTCGACGCCGCCTTCGCGGACGGGATCGCACACCTGCACCGCTACGCCGCCACCCACGGCACCAGCAACCCACGCCAGCACGACGTCATCGACGGCTTCCCGATCGGCCAGTGGGCGGCGAACCGACGCGCCGACTACCGTCGGGGCCGACTACCCGCTGACCGAATCGCGCTCTTCGACAACGAATTCCCCGACTGGCAATGGAACCCCCAGGACACCGCATCCACCGCCGCCTTCGAGGCCGGCGTCACGCATTTGCACGCCTATCGTGCCGTCCACGGCACCAGCAAACCACGTCAACGCGATGTGATCGACGGCTTCGCCATCGGCCAGTGGGCCGCCAAACCGCCGCGCCGACTACCGTCGGGGCCGACTGTCGGCCGAGCGGATCCGCCGCATCGAAGCCGAGTTCCCCGACTGGCGGTGGACCGTGCGCACCGCACCCGACCACAGGAAGAACACAGGCGCCTGAGGCAACGGATTCAAAACCCGTGCAGTGTCAGTCCGAGTGCGGACCGAAGGCACCAATGCGAACGCGAGACAGGATTGTCCGATTTCGTAACGATGTCCGAGTGCGCTGCTATAGGTAGTTGACATTCGATCGGCCCAGCTGCGGGCCGGTCGCTCTTCTGTGAAAGGCTCTCCCGGTCAATGCCTACGCCCCCCGTCCCCCCTGCCGTGTCCTCGAAAGAGCCGACGGCCGCCACACCACCTCGCAGGACTCGATCCCGGGTTCTGATCAGCAGCTGCGCAGCTGCGCTGGCTCTGACGTTGGGGGCGTGCGGGACAACCGGGACGACTACCGAACGTGTCGCTGACACCTCGACCCTGCCGGAAGCAACGACGACGTCGGCCGCGGCGACATCGGAGGTGTCGCTGCCCACGGCGACACCGGTGGTCACGGTGTCGGCGGCACCGGCCGCAAACCGCGCCCTGGCAACGCTGGACACCCTCGCGGTGAAAGGTCGTGCACCCAAGACCGGGTATGACCGGGATCTGTTCGGGCAAGCCTGGACCGATGACGTGACCGTCGAGGGCGGCCGCAACGGCTGCGACACCCGCAACGACATCCTGCGCCGCGACCTCATCAACATCGCCCTCAAACCCGGCTCGAACGGTTGCGCTGTGCAGTCCGGAACGTTGGCCGACCCCTACGCCGGCACCACCATTCCGTTCGTGCGTGGACAGCAGACTTCCTCGGCGGTGCAGATCGACCACGTCGTCGCGTTGTCGGATGCGTGGCAGAAGGGCGCACAGCAGCTCTCCCCCGCTCAGCGGGCCGACTTCGCCAACGATCCGCGCAACCTGCAAGCCACCGACGGTCCCACCAACCAGCAGAAGGGCGACGGCGACGCCGCGACCTGGCTACCGCCGAACCGCTCCTACCGCTGCACCTACGTCGCCCGTCAGGTAGAGGTCAAAGCCGCCTACCAGCTGTGGGTGACCCAGGCCGAGAAGGACGCCATCACCCGCGTCCTGACCAGTTGCGGCGCCGCCGTGCCGACACCGACAACCCGCCAGATCCCCAACACCCGGACCTCGACCGCGACACCGATCCCGGAACCGACCTACACCCCGCCGACGGCCGAAGCACCGTCATCGGTCTACTACGCCAACTGCTCCGCAGTCCGCGCCGCGGGCGCAGACCCGATCTACGCCGGCCAACCCGGCTCCAGCAGCAAACTCGACCGCGACGGCGACGGCGTCGCCTGCGAATAGCGCAGCGATCTCTTGTACCGTCACCGAAGACCTGGCAGTCGCTGTCTCGTATTGCCAACGAACTGAGGAAATGACCGTGGACGATCATCACCGATCAGCACCGGGTACCGGAAATCCGCCGTACCGATCTGACGACACGTACGCATCGAACTCCGGGCGCTCACCAGCTCGGCACAACGCCATCGTCCTCAGTGCCGTCGGTGCCGTCACCGCAGCCCTCCTGCTGACCGTAATCCTTGCGATAGCAAACGACGGCAACACTTCGAGCACCACAAGTGCGAGCGAATCCGCGACTCTCGACCCACGTGACCAGTCGATCTACGACGACGGTTATCGAGTCGGATTGTTGGATGGGAAAGAGTACGCTGCCCTCCCCAGTGATTTGAAGGAGCAGTGGCCAGATCCGACCGAGTCATGCAACGGCATGACCCAGGCAACGCCCGGGATGAGGCCGTCGGCGGTCCAAGTCGACCTGTACGACTACGATGACCTGCAATTATGGATCACGGGCTGCGTCGACGGCTACGAGGCGGCACAGTGAGTACAACGCTGCAGATTGCGGGCATCTAGCCGCTGGCAACCCACCCGTTCAGGGAGGGCGGCAGCGCCGCGTAGCGCAGTTCGGGTTTCTGTCGTCGTTGGGCTACGAGAGGTGATCTACTCGTCCGCCAACCTCGTGGGCGTATGCCTGGGCTTCGGCCGCTTCGCCGTCGGTGTAAACCCGAAAGTCGGCGGGTCGGCCGGGCGGTCGCACGATCAACGTCAGCTCCGACATCGTGACGCGCCCCCGTTTGGGCGCGACGCGATTCGTGGGGACCACCCCGGCATCGTTGTTCTCGGTCACTGCTCTGCGTCCTCTCGCGGTTGCAGTGCCTCGGGCGGCACCCACAGGGTGATGACGGCCGACGAGACGTGGTTGGCGCTTTCGACCGGCATCTGACAAATACCGCGCCACAGACCATTTGAAGTTTGCAGCCAGGCCATAAGAAGCGCGGGCATAGTCGGCTCGATGCGTGCGCCGGACGCGCGGACTCGCAGTGACACTCCCCCGCCGGCGGCATACGAGCCTCCGCAGGACGGGTCGGCGATCGCCATGTCGATCAGCACGGGCCGAGGCGGGTCGAACACGCGGAGTGTTCGAGTGTCGGGCCAGTGGTCGAACATGCCCGTAGTCTAACCCGGACTCGAATGGATGTTCGACGGCGGTGTAGTCTGCTCGAGTGGCGGGGGTGTGACCGGATTGGGAAGTCCGGGACCGTACGCGCCCCCGCACACTCCTATCGCTCGCCTGGGCGTGGGCATCAACGATCCGACCGGCTGGTGCGTTCCGGTGACGCAATTCGAGTCGACGCCCGGCGGGGACGGATCAGCTCTCATAGAGACGTCACCTCACTGTCCGATCCTATGAAACTCACTATCTCGCAGAGTGTTTGAGATTGCGATCTGCTATAGGGTGAGTGGGTTCGCAACAGCGCGAACGCTGATCGGGGAGATTCGTTTATGAAGGTTGCAAATCGTCGTATCGGAGCAGTGCTCGGGACATTGGCCGGGGCGGTGTTGGTGTCAGGACTGGTGACAACGGAGGCGTCAGCGGCGTACCCGAAGGGTTGGAGCGATTCGACGCCGTGCTCGGCGAATGTTGCTGTGGGGTCGGTCGTTCCGATCACCGACCCCGGAAACCACACGACGTCGCCGTCGCCGTGGGTCAAGGCCAGCGCCCACCAGCTGGGGTATGCCACCGGGTACCAGTCGTTCGTCGTGTCGTTCACCACGGCGAAGGTCACGAAGGTGAGCCCGTGCCAGGGCGGTTACCAGACCGTCAGCAAGATCTACGACAGTGGCACCATGACCACCACGAACCGTGTCGACTGGTCACATAGCGGCGGAGTGTCGCCGAATGTCCTGAACAGCCGGACCGACCCAGTCACGTTCTCGCAGTTGACCTGCTACAACAACTGGTGCGCACCCACCGGCATGGTGCAGTAACCAACACATGACAACACTGCGCCCCGCTCACCGAACACGGTGGGCGGGGCGCAGTCTCTTTGTCGAGTAGTCAGCGGACGTAGTTCAGACTGAATTGCCAGCCGCCGGATGCCTTGGTGCATGCGGAAACCGACAGGTTGGCGCTGGGGTAGGGCGCGAGCTTGCCCTGGGCGCGCAGCGCGTCGGCCTGTCGCCTCTCGGCGGCCTTGCGGGACGCGTCCTGGTTGATCTTGGCTTGGCGCAGCTGTTCGCAGCTCGACTGGCTCGGCGTGCTGTAGATGTCGGCGTGTGCCGGGGCTGCGGCGATGCCGCCGGCCAGCGCGGATGCGCCGATCCCGAGAGCGATAGCTCCTGCCACTCCTGCTGCGCGGACTGTGGTCGTGATCGTCACGAGGATGCTCCTTTGATCGAAGTGCGTTGGTCAGCGTGCCGACAATTCCAGCGGCTCAGAGATGTGTCAGGGCAGGCTGAACGATCCGGCCTCGGGAACCTGGGGTACCGGTTCGCCGAGAACGAATGCGCCGCCGGGTAGCGGCGCCTGGTCGTCGCTGTCGCCGCCATCGGGCGACCCGGCCGGCGGACCGGCGGGCACCATCTCGGTGATGGTGGTGTTGTAGGTCGTGCTTCCCCCACCGTCGGCGGGCGGATCGGTCGGGTCAGTGGGATCGGTGGGGTCGGTCGGGTCGGTGGGCACCGTGGTGGTGGTGTCGACGGTGTTGCGGTCGACGACCACACTCGGTTGCGGTCCCGCGGGGGCGCCCATGCTGGCACCACCGGCGACGATCGCTGCGGCGATCACACCGGCACCCAGCACTGCGGGCACGCCGAAACGCAGCCAGGTCCGCACCGCTGAACTCGCCGCGGTGTCGTCCGGGAGTCGGTGACGCCCAGGCATTGTCGAGCTCTCAGTCATCGCCGCCTACACCTTCCAGGCGGGACCGTAGGTGACGATCTCGGACTGACCGGCGCTGGTACGGACGGTCATCTTGGTGTACTGGCGGATGGTGACCGGGCCGACGGCGGCTTTGACGATCATCTGAACACCGGCGAAGTCGGCGTAGGCCAGCGGCTGGTTCATCGCACCCTTGACCAGCGGCACGGTCTTGATGCCACCGTGTTCGACGGTGAACGCGAAAGTCTGGGCGGGGATGACCTGCACGGTGGTGTTGACGTTGCCGTCCAGCGGCACCGGGTCATCGACCTTGGGGGCGCGGATGTTGATCTGACCGCCGACCGACAGGCTCGGGGTGGTCATGGTGATGCTGACCCCGGAGGCGGCGAAGCTCACCGGGTAGCCCACCTGGTAGCCCGACTCGAAAGTGGCGCCCTGAATGAGCGTGCCACGCGGACCCTTGATGGTGGCCTTGGTCTTGCCGCCGAGGAACACATCTCGGCTCATCGGCGAGGAATCCAGCGGCTGATAGGTGCGCATATGCAATTGACGCTGCTCCGCGGCAAGGTAGATACCGTCCTGGGTCTTGTGGTAGCGCGAGCTACCGACCGCATTCGCGGTGCCCTGGGCACCTACCGAGAGTGCGAGGATGAGAGCTAATGCCCCCATCAGAATACGAATGGTCCGTCGCCGGATCATGAAAGGTCTCCCCTGGTCTTTTCGATGCTCACGCATGTTCGGGAGTCCGAAGAGACGGCTAAGAAAGACGGGCGCGTTAGACGCTGCCCGATTCCCCGCGCTGGTGACAGTGGATTCCCCGAAATACGCTGCACCGTGCTGATTTTGTGATGAAAGGTAGCACAGCTAGACGACACCGCAGGCGTCGCGTTACGAGTGAGGTGTAGGTCACGCTCTGGTGCATCGGAAGCGAGCCCCGGCGCATGTCGTCTGATCGGACGACATACGCCGGGGCCGTTGGTGATCGGTCAGAAGTACCAGTCGACGATCGTGCCGAGCACGCTGCCCTGGAACTTGATTTGCGGCGACGCCAGAGCGTTGCCCCAGGCCAGCGGCAGACTCGTTCCGCGTTTGCCAGCACCGAACTCCGACCAGCGCTGCGGACCGGGGTCCACACCCGAGGGGTTGGTGAAGTGCAGCGCCGAGGCGTGCACAGGCGTGGCGTCAGATCGTGCCTGGTAAGAGTAGGTCACGGTGTAGTTGTTCGGGTTACCTGCGCGCGAGCAGGAGCCCGTACTGACCGGTCCCCAGCTCCCGCCGGGTGGGGCATAACCGCTGCCGCCGCAGCCGGCGACCTGGTGCTTGTAGCCGTCGAACACAGGCAGGACCGGCGCCGCCGACGCCATGGCCACCCCTGGAACCGTAAGGGCGACACCGGCAACTGTAAGGGTCGTGATGCCGCGGGTGAGGTTTGTGCTGAGTTTGTCGAACACTGACATGCTTCCTCTCACAGAACAGCTGAAGGATGATGCACTGTTCAGGGGCGCACCGTGATCCCCCGATCGGTGCTGAAATACCCGCGCTCATCGGGTGCGGGTGGTGACCTCCTTTCATCCGTCGAGCCGGCACACTCGCGGATGGTCCTGGTAGAGCTTGACCAGCCCGGTTTGTGTTCCAGCTTCTGTCTTTCCGGCAGCCGTGACGGTGCCGGTGGCTTGTACGCGTACCTCGGTGCGGGTGCGCTCGGACAGGTCCACTGCGGTGATGGCGACCGGATTGGCGCGCATCACTGTGAGCGTCGCGGCTCGCTCGCCGGGTGGGCTCTGTTGCAGTCGTAGTGTCGCGGAGTAGATGTCGTCGCAGGACAATGCGAGCATTGCGTCGATGTCACCGGCGTTGCGGGCCTGGTAGTAGGAGCGCACCGTGTCGCGTACAGCGTCGTCATCAACGATCGACGGCGTAGTGGCACACGCCGTGGTGGTGCTGACGACGACGGCGGCTGCAAGCACGAGCGTGGCCGCCGAGCGTCGGAGCAATCGAGCCGAGGGTTGCTGGTGGGTGTGCTGCACTGTGAAAGGTCCTCTCGCACCGCACTACTTGGGTGTTACGCGGAGGATTCGGCTCACCTCGGGCCATCGGTCCGGCACTTCATGCCCGCGCCGGACAATGGGTGTCCCTCGGGTTGGAAGAGGCCCCCGCACCTTCCTGCGGGACTCAGTACCGCGGTCCCGCCGCAAAGCTACTAAATCCATTCACGCTGACGCACCTGCTGTCGACCGATCGGTGGAAGGGCACAGAGTCATCTCATCGTGTCGTAGTGGTGCCGGTGAAGTGCCGGATCGGACAGGGGTCCCACACTTTGTGCCATGGTGCGGATGTGGCTGTCTGGCTCGTCTTTTCGGTGACGGTCCGGTGTTAGAGTCGGCGGGCTCTGGTCGTTTGCGGTATCGGTCATCGCGTGTCGATGGCCGTCGACCGGCCACAGATGCCTGCCAAGCTTGTTAACTTGGCGGTGTCACTACTCGGGGATACTGACACGGAGGATCACAAGTGAAGAAGACAACAGCACGAGTTCTGTTGTGCGCGGCCGCGACCGGCGTTCTGTTCGCCACCGCGCCGGTGGCGGAGGCAGCCACCTACCCAGACCAGAAGCAGTGCCTGGACGCGGCCAAGCGTGAAGGGCAAGCCCGCCACAATGCGGGCGACATGCTCGTGCCGACCTACGGCTGCAAGGCATGGCCGGACGGCAGCGGCTGGTACACCACCCCAGTCAAACCGGCTCTCTGATCACCTGGCCGCCCCCGGACGGTCACAAGCATCGTCATCGTCCTGGCGTCCACTCTCTCTGCTACCGGATCGAGTCCTAGTGGTCGACTCACAGGATTCAGATGATGCATTTTGTTCAGTTTGTTTCCTCAGCCGCGTGCACTTGCTTCACCATGAGGTGACAAGGGTTCGGGCGGTTCTGACACGAAGGATCTGTTTCATGACGCGTGTGAAGGTTGCAATGATCGGAGTTCTCGCCGGCCTCGGTATGACGGTGGGACTGCCTGTGCTGGCTGTCGGTGCACCCACCTCGGCGAGCCCGACGACCATCAACTGCCAACCGATCTCGAGTGGCAGCTACAACCCGAAGCCGGGTGTCTACACTCACCGCTGCACGGTGATCTCTCAGCGCGGCATGCTCGTCGAGACGTTCTACGGCTAAGGAGCACCCAGTGGATGAGCGGCCGCGGTTGCATGTGACGCAACGCGCGATTATCACCGAAGACGCCGACGGCGTGTGGACAGGCCGGTACGGCGGTGAGGACTGGTGTGTCACTGCCGAGTCCCAGGAAGGTGCGCTCGAGCGCCTACGGGAGAAGCTAGAGACCCTGCTCGACGACGAAGGTCGCCATGCCCGCATCATCTCTCTTGGAGAGCAGACGGCCGCAGGTGATCACACGGAAGAGGGCTTCGACGCCCGATTCATCGGCGAGCAAGCGTATGACGATCGGATGATCGAGACGATGCAGACCCACTTCGACGACTGACGAATACCGTGCCTGCTTCTGACCTACCCCGTCTCAACCCGCAGTTGACATTGCGATGGATCGACACCGCAGACCTTCGCACCGCGCAGTGGGGTTTGATCACCAGCGGCCAGGGCGCTCGATTCGAGATGACGGCGACTGATCTGAAGAGACTGCGGCAGAACAGGTATCTGGTCCCGGTGGCGCATGCCGTGATGTGTGAACCCGACCGTGTGGGCGATGGTGTCCTCGAGTCAGCCCGGCTGGCGTGGGTCGCTGCGGGCAAGGAGCTGTTTCCCGGTGAACGGTTGGCGGCCGCGTGGCCCGACTACGTCGTCACCGGAACGACCGCATTGGCTCTCCACGAGCTCGCTGACCCGATCGGCCCGCAGCCCCAGCTCGCCGTGATCAGGACCAATTCCGCCCGCCGCTACAGCTCGAGCACCGCAGAGCTGCTGGCGGTCGATGTTCCACCCTCGTGGGACGAGGTGACTCTGCTCGACGGACTGCCCGTCGCTACCCCCGCGGCCGCGATCGCGGCTCTCGCCGCCACGGAACCGACCCTGGTTGACGATCTCACCGAGTACCTCAGCGACGTCGCCGCTGCGTCTGCGGATCGCCCGGACCACGACCTGATCGTTCGCGCGATCGCGCGGGCGACCAGTTGAACAACCGCGGCCGCAGAGTCCAGTCCGGTCTGGTGCTGTCGCTCATCCGCTGGTTTCCCGCCGGGTTCGCTGCGCACCCGGCGCTCAGATTGCGCGGCTGTTGGCGGCGAACACCGCGACGTAGAGGACTGCTACGGTCCGCGAGGCTTGGTGGCGGACAGCGCGGTCGGGATCGTAGAGATAGTGCTCGACGGTGCTGATGAGCTCGGTTGGGGTCGGCCGGAAGTGTCGAAGGCACGCGATCGCTGTCGCGCGCACACTGGGGTCGTCGATCTGGGCGGCGATAAGGTGCAGGTTCTCTGTCTGGCCGTGCTCGGCCAGCCATACGAGGATTCCTGAGCGGCAGGCGCCCAGTGAGCGGTCTGCCGCGAGCTCTGACAGTTCATCGTGGTGGTAGCGGGTTGCTAAGTGCCGCAGCGCTTGTGCCGCTTTGGTCAGGACAGCGTTGCTGGCCGGTGGTTGGAGGTGAAACTGGTCGATCAACACCTCGACAGCGGCAGTGTCGTGCGTGCCGGTGGTGGCCAGTGATCGGCAGAGGTCAAGTCGGAGTTGGTCGACCTCGCGATCGTTGGTGAATCCTGACCGGTCTTGGACGTGGCGCAACCAGTCCACCAGAACGCCCGTGAGTGAGGACATACGCCGCGTGTCAGAGACGTCGGGGTGCCCCTGATCGCGGGCGAGGGTGAGGTCGGCGGCGAGGCGTTGATAGACGCGCTCGCGCCTCGACGAGGCTGTCACGACCAGCCCGCCTGTCGTCGGTCGACAGTTGCCGCTGTGAGTAGCTTGTCGTAACCCGGCATAGCGATCCCCTCCCATTCCGAGCCACCGTCAATCGGCGGGCTGTTCGGAGGGTCTGATGCACCCGGACCGCAGGGATGTTCCGCCCACGACCGGGCGAGGCCGGGCAGTTAGTCCGGTGTCACTAAAACGCGTTCTGGCGGGTTGCGGAGATCCGGGCTAGCCGGACAGGATGATCATTCGACCGGGATAGCGGCGGATCGTTGGGAGCGGTACTTCCATTCCGCCGAGGACGCGCGCGCACGCTGCTACTGCGACCGCCCGCAGCGCTCGTCGGCAATTCGAGCACCGGTTGCGCGGATGTTCCACTGCCAGTCGGGAAACTCGGTCTCGAGCTGAGTAATTCGTTCGGGCGAGAGGCGCCGTCGCCGGTACTCGGTGCGGCGTTTGGCCACCCACTGGCCTATCGGGAATCCGTCGATCGTCGCGTCGCGGGGTGGCGAGCTGGAGCCGTGTGCGGCGACGTACCGGTGCACGTGGTCCAGGCCGACGTGGAACGGTGCTCGTGCCCGGAGAGTCCACTGCCAGTCGGGGAACTCTGACTCGATCTGTTGGACGTGGTCGGGGCGCATATGTCCGGCCCGGTACTCGGCTCTGCGGCTGGCGACCCAGGTGCCGATGGGGAATCCGTCAATCACGTCGTGCTGGCGGGCGTTGCTGGTGCCGTGGGCGGCGACGTAGCTGCGCAGATGGGCAAGGCCGGCGCTGAAGGACGTCCGGGCGTTCATCTTCCATCGCCAGTCCGGGAACTCTGTCTCGATGCGGCGGATACGTTCTGCCGGCAGGGCGCCACGGCGGTAGTCGGTGCGGCGTGCGCTCACCCACTGACCGATCTTGAACCCGTCGATCATGTCGCGTTGGCGTGGGTTGCTGGTGCCGTGCACGGCACGATACCGATGCAGGTGAGCGATACCCTCATCGAATCGGCTGGTCACGGTCATCTAGTGTGCCCGCCGGGGTGCACGGCCGACCACTCCCCCGGCGGGCCCTGAGGCGGCGCCCCGGAGTCGATCGCTGCTGGCGACCGCGGGGATTAACACAACCGTCCTGTGTCAGTTGCAGGTCGCTGAGACCTCGAATTGCTTGGTGAGTGGTTGTGCGAGGTCGTAGCTTTCCGCGGTCCCGCGAACCGTGATCCGTGAACCGTCTTGGTCAACGTCTTCGATTGAGCCTTTGCCGAACTTGGCGGTGTAGAGGACACCATCGAGTCCGAACGAGACGTGCTCAACTTTCGGTGGATAGCCGGGTTGAAGTTCTACAGCGAGTCCAGGCTGACCGTCAGTGGGGTCTTGTCCGTGGATGCTGATCGAATCGCTCAGTCGGTAGCACTGAAACTCAGCCAGGTCGACCTCCGGGAGCCGTTGACCCTCCACGGTGGCACTGAGTTCGGCATCCGGGATCTCGATCTTGGACAACTCCGGGCGAGTCTGCGCAGCTTCAGAGGTATCGGACTCCGAACATCCCGCTGCCACGAGGCCCACACACGATGCCGCCATGAGCGACACAACGAAACGCTGACGGCTAGCCATAACTCTCTCCCCCTGGGCCGGTCGTGACGCTCACGATCTGCTTTGTTTCCCGCGGACTGTACCGGTCGCGGACGCGAGGGAAACGCACTGGACCGCTGCTGCGCTGTCTGCGCAACACGGGTCCGGGCCCAGTCCCAGCGAGCCGCCGAACCCGCGATACGGAACCAGGTGGGGTAGTTGCTGCAACACATCTTCATGCAGCCATTGATCTGCGCTTCGCCTGGCAGTGAGTTCCCTGCTGCCGCATGCCCCAGAGCGGTCCACTCTGCGCACACCCACGTGGCCGTGGCAGCGCCCAGCGGAACGGTCCGAGTGCGAGACCCGCTGGGGTACAGGGGCAATACGCCACAGGCGATGTCGTCAGCGGCGAGGGAGGCACACCGTTTTTCGATTGCCGTCATGCAGCTGGTTGTCGAGGTGATCGGACGCCACCGAGGAACGTCTCGTCTTGGCGAGGCGGTAAATCCGGCGATCGCGGACCAGATTGCGGTGCTGGTCCGTCACGACGCTTTTCGCATCGCGAAGACGGTTGCCGCGTCGGCCAATAGGACCCATGGGACCTCGACCGGGCCAGCTGTGCAACGACTTCATGTCCAGCTGTGTGACCCGTGTAACGCCGAGGTCTTTGGTTCCTTCACCACTGGCGGCCGCGTGCGCCCGTTCGCCGCCCGTGTAGAGCGCAAGCCACGTCGGATACGTCCTGGCGCCTTCTCGGGCGGTCGACCCGCCCTCGGCCGTGTCGAGTATCGGTGGCAGCTGGTTACCCTCGAGTTCTGCTGAGCCACGGGTGGCGGTGCGCTGTCACCTGTTCATCGGCCCGGAATGACCTAACCTTCTCCGACTGCGGCGGTGTCGCGCAGAAGGTCGGCGAGTTGGGTGCGGGCTCGGTTGAGTCGGGATTTGACGGTCTGAACACCGACGCCCTGGTGGGCGGCGATGTCGGCGTAGGTGAGATCGCCGAATTCGCGCAGCACCACGGCTTCTCGGAAGTCCTCGGGCAGCTGGGCCAATGCGTCGCGTACCGCGTCGCGCAGCGCGATCTGGTCGTCGAACGCGGACTGGCGGGCGTCGTCGACAAGTTGGACTGACTGGTCGGGGTCGGTGAAGTCGGTGATGGTGGTGTTGGCTTTGCGCCGCCGCACGACCATCAGGGCGTTGTTGGCGGCCACCCGGTGTAGCCAGGTGCTGAACTTCGACTCGCCCCGGAACTTGTGCAGGTTCTGCCATGCCGCGACGAGGGTGTTCTGCAGCGCGTCCTCGGCGTCGTGGGGGTTGGAGCAGATGTTGAGGCACACCGCCCACACGTGCGTGCGGTGAGCGCCGACGAGTTCGGCGAAGGCGTGCTGGTCGCCGTTACGTGCTTGCAGCAGCAGACGTGCTTCGTCCATCTCCCCCAACCCTGCCTTCAGATGTCGTCGTGCGTGTCGTGGGCACCGAAGTGCGGGTCCTCGACACCACCGTCGGCGAGGTCGACACTCGCACTGCCGTCCTCGGCGGGCGGGAGCTGTCCCTCCTCAGAGGCGTCTTGGGCGGCGCCGGCGATCGCCGGGTCAGCCGGGGCCTCACCCGGGTCGTGGGCGTCGTCACCCAGGTCGATGTCCTCGTCGGGGTCGGCCGGTGGGGTGTCGTCCATATCGGGGACGGTGTCGGGGTCGGCGACGGCGTCGGGGTTGAAGGCGGCCTGCAGCGCGGTGTCCCACACTCCCGGGGGCAGGTCGGCGGCGAGGGTGGCGGGGTCGATGCCGAGTGACGCGAGAACCGGCGACGGTTCGTCCTCCTGCATGTGTTGACCTCCGTTTCTGGGTGAGGTGGTCGCCGCCATGGTCTGCGGCGGCCCGGTCACCAGGTGAGATGTTACGGCCCACCCTTGGTGTTCCCGGACGGGTCCCGGTGGCTGTGATGTAATCCTCCTCGCCAGATAGGCGCGGATTCGGGGTCGCGGCGATCGTGGGCGGGAACATTCCTCATTCCTGGTGGCATCAGATTCCCGACACGCTCACAGAACCGAGTTCGAAAGGCCTCACCATGTCCGGTACCCCTAGCAGCGACGCCCCGATCATCAGCCCTGATGAGCCCTACAACCCGGACGCCACCCCTGCCGATGCGCCCGCACCCGACTCGGAGGCCGCTGGCCCGGCGGGCGAGGTGGTGCACACCACCGACAGCAATGGCAATGCCGTCGACGTGCACTACGACGAGGCCGGCGAGGTGGTGCTGGTGGAGGCAGATACCGATGGTGACGGCCTGGTCGACACTGCGGCGGCACCGACCGCCGAGGGCGGCGCCGTGATCGCCAGCGACTTCGACAGCGACGGTGTGGTCGATGAGGTCGCCCACCTCAACGCTGCCGGGGACCTCACCCAGGTCGATTCCTACGAAGACGGGCAGCTGGTGACCCAGACCGCCGACACCGACGGCGACGGCGCACCGGACACCGTGCTGACCGACACCGACCGCGACGGTGCCCCCGACACGCTGCTCGTCGACACCAACGCCGACGGAGCGATCGACGCGGTCGCCGTCGACACTGACGGCGACGGGCAGTTTGACGCCGTGGCGCTCGACACCGACTTCGACGGCCACGCCGACGTCTACGGCCAAGACACCGACGGTGACGGCGAGCTCGACGTGTACAGCGACGACACCGGCACCGACAGCGACACCCCGGACGCACCCGAAGACACCACCCGCGGCTACGACAGCGACACCCTCGTCTGACCCTCGTCTGGTCTCACGTCACCACCGTCGATGCCCGACCCCTTGCGCGGGGTCGGGCATCGTTGTGTCTTGGGTTCGCGATCTCCGGTCGGCGTCAGAATCCGCGGAAGATGCCGTCGGTGTCGGCGGCGCCGACGAAGTCGGCGAAGTCCATGTTGGCCAGGGAGAGGTTGTTCTCGATCGACCACATCGCAGCGGGCACAACCCGCACGCTCCGATGTGTGGTGTCCTCGGCGTGGAGATCGATGGCCAGGATTGGGTGGTCGGGGTGGGACAGGGTCTGGGTGTCGCATAGGAACACGTAGAACGGTGGCGGTTCCCCGATCGCGTGTGCGAGCTCGTCGGCGGTGATGTTGTCGTAGGTGGGGTCATCGACGAGGGTGAGATCGGCGGTGAACCCGTCGACGGGATCGGGGGCCAGCGCAGCGTTCGCCACCGTCGTCCACGCCTCAGGGTCGCTGAAATCGCCGCGGATCAGCAGTGACAGGTTTGCAAGATGGTCGGCGTCGAGCGGCCCAGACACCGACGGTGCATCCTCGATCGTCACGGCGGATTCGATGCGCTCGCGCACCTCGGCGTCCTCGGACGGGCCGCGAGACCCGGGCGGCGTGTAGCGGATGACTTCGAGGCCGGCCGACTCGGGGATCGGCCAGATGTCGACACGCACCTGCAGGACGGGATCTTCGGGTCTCCGGTCCCGGCAGGACATGCGGACCATGTTCCACCCGTGGGGTATTGAGGCCAACACATCGCCAACGATGCTGTCATGTTCGTCCCCCCACACCAGCGGCTGCATCGTCACAGGTAGGTAGCCGAATTCGGCGCCGCCTTGCTCGACGTTGGCCCAGCCCTCGGCGGCAGGCATGAGCGGCGGCTCTGCGTCGTGGGTTTCGAGATCGACGACCATCGGGGCCGGCCCATCAGGGATCAGGAACGTCAACTCGGGAAGTCTCGGTGGACCGAATCCCGGCGTACCGGGTTCGTAGCTGAGCGTGTAGTCCTTGGTGTCCTGAATGCCGATACCCAACCGATGTGGGCCAGCATTCCAGGTCTGATACTGCTCGGGCTCGAAAGATGCGAATCCGCCCGTGATGGCGATGAATCCAGTTCCTTGGTGTTCGTACTGTGCGTGCGCCACAAACCGCTCCTCGTTGCTGTTGACCCCCACGCAGCACACTCTTCTAGCGGCTGCCCCAGCCGCCACCCTAGGGCCGAACGGGACGCGACCGCGCCGACGACACACCCGCCAAGCTGGCCGACGTCAACATGCATCGTGCAGCCGGGAACATTCTCGGTGCCACAGGGCAACCAATCCTCAGTTGCTCACGCAGAGCACATTTCTCGCCCCGATGAACGGGGCGGGACTGCCAGCACAAGGGCGCGGCGACTCGCTGCGACAGGACCAGAGGACACTCCGATGAACAAGACCGTCATGACCATTGCCGTTGCCGCCGTGTCGATGGGCGCCCTGGCCAGCGGTTTCGCCGCCGGCACCGCTGAGGCCCAGCCGGGGCATCAGCGCAGCTGGGTCACCGACGACGGCTGGAAGGCCTCGATCGCCTCCACCCACGAGAAGGTGCAGAAGGTCGCGCCGCTGTCCTCGGTGCCGACGTCGCGGGAAGCGTTCATGTCGATGCGGGCGGTGTCGAACTTGACGCCGCCGTCCGGGCAGGCCGGCGTATCGATCACAGGCGAACTCGAGGCCGGTTACATGATCGGGTGCGCGGTACAGCTGGAATCGGTGACCGGCAGTGTCGGGGCAAGCCTGGGCATCGGTGGGAGCGGAGGCGGCGGGATCAGCGCCACCGGGCCCAGCGGCAACCTCTCGATCAGCCCGCAGGCCCTCCTGCAGCCGAGTCTGTCGGTGACGATGTCACCCGGCAAGATCACCACCGTCACCTTCGACAAGAAGGCCGTTGGCGCCGGACGTGCGTCGACCACGACCCGCGAAGGCCACATCAGCATCGACGGATGCGCTGGCCCGGTCGCGGTCCGCTCCTACGCCATCCTCAAAACCAGCACCCCGAAAGCCAACGACGGCAACGCCGTCTACGGCCGCGTCGTCTACCTGTAAGCGACGAACGATCCGTAAATGTCCTTCCATGCCGGAACTTCCACCACCCGGACGGCAACCCATCTGTGGACGCACCACCTGTGCGCCGCGCACAGTCCGTGACCGCAGACGTGCGGAAACATCGAAGTCCAGTCGAGTGGCTGGGCATGACGAAAGGAACATTCAGATGCGCGTAACCAAGACGATCGGATCCGCAGTGGCGGCCGTCGCGGTGGCCGGTGCGCTGTCGCTACTGGGCGGCGGGTTGGCCTCGGCCGCCCCGATCGAGCTGCAGCACGGCGACGACGGGCTGACGACCTACGACTTCGGAATCGACGGCCAAGACGTCATCGTCGGCGGCACAGGCAACTTCACCTGGCCCTGACCGCGGAGCTCGGATTGAGCTGAACCGGATGACCTGCGGATGGGCGCGCCCAGCACCCATCCGCAGGTTCATCCGATGGTCATGGTTGACCACTGCCGTAGGTAGCGACTCGTAGTTGGTTCCTCTACGTTGGGTCTTGTTGGAGTTGTTCGCAAATGGAAGGTCGGGGACCTGATGATGAATCGCGTGTTTGCTCGTAGGCTCGCCAGTGGACTGATGATCGCCGGATTGATCGCTGTGGGCGGCAGTGTAACTGCGGGCACAGCCGCAGCCGGCGCCGCCGACGATGGCGCCGCACTGGCCGTGCCCAACAAGCTCGAACAGCAATTGTCAAAGAAGTTGCCGCCTCACTACGGGCAGGCCAACCCGGGCTCTAGCGGAGACGTTGCCGACGGGGCACAGGCACCCAGTCACGGCGGCTGAGAAGTTCGTCTGCCCGGGCTCTCTGCTGGTCAGCAGAGGGCCCGGGCTTTTGGCATGTTGACCGCGCGAGGACCCGTGTCGCCTCATTCAGATAGGTGACCCAGATACATTCAGCCCCTTGGCCGTTGGCCGCACGGGCAACTTCGCCAGCCTCCCAATGAGGCTCAACTAACTGAACTGATGACTGCGGGTGGACGCCGCGTGGTCCACCCGCGAGACTCGTTCAGTCGGTCGTTTCCGATCTGCGGACCGAAAAGCGCAGTTCGGGTTGCAAACTGAGCTGTACGGTGCCTGCATGCGCACCTATCCTCCCGCCTGGCACAAAGACCCGAATGAGCCCGGGCTCCTTCGGTGGTGGGACGGCCAGAAGTGGACCGCGCATACCCACCCGTACGACGAGCAACTCTGGAGTTCTCGTACTTTTGGCTCAACTCCTGGAGCAACCAATTCGAAAGCTGAGCGGCGAGCCATGGTCGTCCTCGGGATGCTGGGCGTCGCTGCACTGATAGCGGTGGCCGCGGTAGTCATTGTGGGATCACAACGACTCGAGACGCTGGACACTACCCAAGCGACGGCAACGCCGACAGCACCCTCGTTGTCCCCCAAAACTAATGCGTCAGCGTCGCAATCTACTTCACCCTCTCCATCGAACTCACCGTCGCCTCCCCCTCCACCGCCGCTGCCACCGAATGAACCTCCCTCACCAGATGACGAGGAGTTCATCTCGGAGACCGCCTTCGTCATGACAGCTACGGCGGGCGGGGTTCGCATGGACCGAGACACGTTGATCGCCCTCGGACGTGACATCTGCACGTACCTACGCGACGGGCACTCCGCCGAGGAAACCATCTGGTACATCCTGACCAATGGGCCCAGCTGGAGACCCGACCAAGCGGCCGTAGTGGTGGGAGCCGCGACAGGAACCCTCTGTGAAGACCAGCGATACAAAACACCCGGCTGATCGCTGATCATCACGACTGCCCTGATTGCTCGACCGAAGCTGGGTGAGCGGAAACAGACCGCCTGGGACAACCGACGAGGCCCCCGGCCAGAGCTAGCTGACTACGACTTCGGTGTCGACGGCCAAGACGTCGTCGTCGGAGGCACGGGCAACTTCAACCCTGACAACCGGCTCGGCTGAGCCGAACCCATGACTGCGGGTGGGCGTTCTGCGTCCACCCGCAGGTCGCTCTCGCCCCTGCCGCCGACTGCCGACTGGGCGTGCCCACGTGAGTGTGCTTGGAGACTCGACCTGCCACGACCCCACTAGTCCGACCACTCGGCGATTGAGAGGCCCGGGCGGTCGTAGCGTCGCAACATGATCTCTGGACTTTGCGGCGACAGCTATAGTCCATGGCCTATGGGCAGCAGAATGAGTCGAACAGATCAGTTCGACGGTCCTTATGACGTTGTCTATCGAGCACTGCTTACTGGTCTAACTGCGGCGGGTTTCACCTACGAGGGCCGCGATAACCCCATCACCGCGCATTCGCCACGTGCCATTCTCAAGAATCGGTGGGCCGCCACGTTGACAGCAGGAGTCCGCCCTGCGACCGACACCATCACCCTGGTCGACTGGAGTATCGACACCCAGGGCCGTCAGCATCACCTCGTCCTAGACGAGGTTGTGGCTGGTATGCCGATTCAGCCCCCTGTTGGTCCCGAAGAACCGAACCCAGCGGAGGCGTCGTCGCCCAAGCCCGCCGTCTCGCCTTCGACTCGAGCGCTCAGAGCAGACGTTGAAGCCGCCGTCACTCTCGCGAACGTCCGCGAGAGTGACCCCGTCCTGGGGCGGGCAGTTCACCGCCTCAACGTGCTCCTCACACCCGATGAACGGGTGCGCATCGTTCTCCACGGGAGTTACGAGCTGAAGTTGGGATTGCTGTGCCTTACCACCGAGCGTCTGCTGTACGTGGGTGAGTACCTCGGACCACGTGTCGAGGTGTTCCCTTTCGACGCGATTGAATCATTGGGCTTCCGAAGAGGTCTCATCACCTCGGATATCGCCATCAACATGGCATCACACGTCGCGCTCTTCAGCGAGCCTCGCCCGACGCAGCTCGTCGAGGAACTAGTCGTCGAGACCACAGCCGCCCGAGAGGGCGCACGCAGACAGAACACCCAAATTGGCCGGACCGGCACTGGTCCACGTGTCGACATTGCTTCTACACTCCGTCATCTCGCCGATCTCCACGCAGAGGGCTTGATCTCCGACGAGGAATACGGTCGCAAGAAGGCCGAGCTGCTCGACCGAATGTAAGGCTGTCGCGTCTTCTGCGGGCTTCGCGGTTCCTCGTCATGCAGGGCAGCGGGCAGGTACTCAGCTGATAAGTCCTGAGCGGGTGAGGAATGTGCGGGCGTTCTCTGCCGACGACAGTTCGGAGACCGAAAGGACCACTCCGGTACCGGTGTTGGCGTAGCTGATGTCGTACTCGTTGTCGCTGAGGCTCGGCGCGATCTCGGCGGCTGCTTGGCGGTTGGTGTCTTCGACGACGGTGCCCTTTCCGCCGCTGTAGACCCCGTTTCGCAGGTTACGAACCTCGCGGGCTGCTTCGTTGTCGTCGACGTTGATGTGGATCCGCAACGAGGGCGAGAGGCCGCCCGCAACCTTGAGGCCACTGAGGGTCCCGTTCTCGTTGAGGGTGCAGTCCAGCTTGAGCGCGCCGTTGTCGGTGAAGCTGCCGTTGGTGCAGTCGGTGATCTGTGATTGCAGGGCGCCGGGGAGTTGCTGGCGGATCTGGTCGGGGTCGGTGAGGATCGGTCCGCCGTCTTCGCCGGTGGGCCCGGCGGCGGTGGTGTCGGTGCCCAGGGTTTGGGTGGCTTGGGGTGTTTCGGTGGGGTTGTCGTCGCTGCCGCTGGCGGTGGTGACGATGGTGGTCACGATCGCGGCGGCTGCGATGACGCCGACCGCTGCGGCGCCGATGCGGAGCCAGCGTCGGCGCGTGGAGGTGGGCTGGTCGGGGTGTGCTGGGGAGCGCAGCGTGCGGGGTTGGGTGTTCCAGGTCGGCATGAGGTCGGCGGCTTCGGGGATGCCGCGCGGCTGGGTGGGCGCCGAGTCTGCCAACACGGTGAGCAGCGCTCCTTGGGCGACAACGGTTTTGGGGTCGTCGAGGGTGGCGACGGGGCCGAGTTCACCGAGGCGTTGCTGGATGAGGGGGATGCGGGAGGAGCCGCCGGTGAGGTAGAGGGCGGTGAGTTGGTCGGGGTGGGTGAGTCCGGCGGCGGCGAGGGTGGTTCGGGTGAGCTGGACGGCGGCGTCGACGGCGGGGGTGATGAGTTCGTCGAACTCGTCGCGGGTGATCTGCAGGGTGGTGCGTTCGCCGGGGCCGGGCACGGTGATGGTGGCCGACGGCGTTTCGGACAGCAGCTCTTTGGCCTGCTGGATGGAGTCCTGCAGGGACTGGATGGCGTCGATGGGGGCGGTGCGGCGCAGCCAGGCGGCGTGGTCGGGGTCGCGGTCGGCGAGGCGGTCCTCGACCCAGCGTTGCAGCAGGGCGTCGAAGTTCTTGCCGCCCAGGCCGTTGTCGCCGCGGGCGGCGATGACCTGGAAGGTGTTGGTGGGGGTGACCTCGAGGACGGCGATGTCGAGGGTGCCGCCGCCGAAGTCGAACACCGCGATCCTGGTGCCGTGTTGCAGGGCATGCGAACGGGAGTAGTGCCCGGCCGCGGCGCGGGGTTCGGAGATCGTGGTGATCCGCTCGGCCGGGATGCCGGCGGCCATCGCGGCGTCGGTGAGGACCTGGATCTGTTGAGGTGCCCACGCTTCGGGGTGGGTGAGCACGACCCGGTCGGGCATGGTGCCGGCGTGTGCGGCGACGCCGCGGCCGATGATGGTGCGCATCACGGCGGCGACGAGGGCGTAGACCGGCAGGGTGTGCCGGTTGGCTGAGACGGCTGGTTGCGCGCCGATGAGGCGTTTGGGTGAGGCGATGAACCCGGCCGGGTTCTGCGCGGCGGAGTTGAGGGCGGCGCCCCCGACGAGGACGGTGCCTGCGGTGTCGACGAACACCGCCGAGGGCATCAGGTTGCTGGTGTGGGTCAGCGAGAGCGCTTCGATGCTGCGGCTGGTGGCGCCCGAATGCGCGGCCGCGGAGTTGCTGGTGCCGAAGTCGATGGCCAGAGACCAGGCGTGGGTGGCAGATGTCATGGTGTCGGATGTCCTGTGCGCGAGTGGGTGTCAGTGGCCGGCGGCCAGAGCGGTGTAGGTGCGGATGAGGGTGACCAGGGCGGCGTCCTCGGCGGCGGACCGGGTGGCGAGGGTGCGTTGCTGGGCGGCGGCCAGGCGTCGGTGGGCTTCGTCGGCGACGACGGCCGGTGGTGGGTGGCCGTCGAGGCCGACGCGGCCGGCGGGGGTGGTGGCGGTGAGGATGGTGCGCAGTTCGTCGGTGACCGCGGCGTCGGGGTCGATGTCGAGCATGCGCTGGTAGTCCTCGAGCACGGTCACCGCGGCCAGGGCCGGGTCGGTGCGCAGACCGGCGGTCAGGGTGCGGATGTGGTCGCGGGCGGGGTGGGTGAAGGCCAGTTGATCGAGGCGGGCCAGGATGCGGTGGGCGCGGTGCAGCACGGCGAACCGTCCGGTGGCTGCGGTCAGGGCGTGGCGCAGGGCGGCGATCCCGGATCGTTCGGCCAGCCAGGCGTTGAGGGCTGCGGCGCCGTCGGCGGCGACCCGGCGGCCATTGAGGACGCCGTACTCGCCGAGCAGGGCGAGCAGTTCACGCCGGTCGGCCGGCGGCACTCCCCCGCTGGTGGGGTCCTCGGAGTCGAAGATCCGCAGCACCTCCAGCGGCGGGACGTCGCGGAGCTGGGCGAGCAGCGCGGCGTGGCGTTCGGTCAGCATGCCGGTGTGGCTGGTCTGGGCCATCAGCCCCGACACCGGGACCACGGTGTGGACGATCCCGGCCAGCGGGCCGGCCATGGCGGTGGCGTGGGTGCGGGCGTGCTCGAGCGGGTCGCAGCGGCCGAAGGCGCCCTCGCCGAAGGAGTCGGCGCGCGAGAGCACCCCGAGCATGGTCAACGGGGTGAACGGCAACCGGTGCAGGAACTCGATCTCATCAACTCGGGGTGCGGCATCGAAGAGGAACACCGCGGCATCGGCATCGACGGAGGCGGTGCGGGTCTGTTCGAAGCCGTCGATCATCACCCGGCGGGTGGCGGCGTCGTTGCCTGCGGTCAGCGTCGACAGGCCGGGGGTGTCGATGAGGGTGAGTTCGCGCAGCGCCGCTGAGGGTAGCCATCGGTCGACGTAGGCGACCTCGGCCGACGGGATCGGCAACTCGATCCCGGCACCTGGGCGGAGCGCGGCGCGGTGGCGGGTGCCGTCGAGGGCGAGGACTTCGGCCCGGGACGGGGACCCGTCGCGGTAGACGGTGACGACGTTGGTGGCCTCCAGGGCGGCGGTCTCGGCGACCGGGGCACCGATCAGAGCGTTGACCAGCGTGGATTTGCCCGCTTTGAGTCGGCCGACGACCACCACGCGCGGCGGTGACCACAAGATGGCGCCGATCGCGTTGGCGTGGTCGATGCAGTCCCCGCCGAGCGCGGCCAGCTGGTGCAGGCCGCGGTCGAGCGTGGTGTGCACCGAATCCGTTGCGGCGCTACTCATATCGAGTCTCCGTCGAGGAGCGCGTGGGCGGCGAGGATGCGTTTGTCGACGATGGCCAGATTCGAGGTCAGGCGTTGAGTGGACTTCTCCCGGGTGGCGGCGTCGGCGGCCGCAGTCTCCTGGACGTGGGTGATGGTGGTTTGCAACTGTTCGATGCTGGCCCGCAGGTGATCTCGGTAGCGGATGACGATGTCGGGGCGGGCTTGGGCGACGGCGCTGTCGAGGAGTCGGCCGGTAGCGGTCTTGGTGGCGGCCAGGGTTTCCCGGAGCCAGGCCAGTAGGTTGGTCTTGCCTGCGCGGATCGCCCGGAAGCTCAAGTTCACTCCGACCCACACCGCGCCGACGACGGCGCCGACACCCATCAGCGCCGAGAGGCCGACAAGCCCACCGAGGGTGGAGGACCCGACCACGCCCATGGTCAGCAGAGTGGGATCGAGCAGTCCTTGGCGTTTGCTGGTGACCTGGTGGGTTTCGATCTTCTTGTCCTGCATCGAGGCGACGATGCGGTCGCTGATCTGTTCCCACACGGCCGGGTCGTCGGCGAAGCGTGGGGTGATGATCGTGTCGTGCAGCTCGTGCAGGAACCCGGCGAGAGTTTCGGCCATCGCCATCTGCAGATCGACCTGCATGTCGGCGGTGAACTTCTGTTCGCTGCGCCGCAGCACCTGCATACCGTTGCTGTTGATGTAGGTGGTCCACTTCTCGCGCACCCCATCGAGGCGGCGTTCGAGGTCATCGACCGCCGATTGCCGCAGCAGGGTCAGGTCCCGGGCGAGGTACTGCTCCCACTGTCGGGACTGGGCCTGCAGGTCGGTGAGCCGGTCACGTTCGGCGGTCAGGTCCGGCAACGCTTTCGCCCCGGCGGTCAGCGCGGCGAGCTCGTCGGCGATGGTCGTGCGCACGGTGCGCAACCCCTCCAGACAGGTACGGACCGCATCCAGGTGCGGGGCCGCCGCGGCGGCGTCGAGACGGTCGGTGATCGCCGCGCGCAGGGCGGCGATACCGGAGTCGACCTCGAGGCGGTGACGCGCCTGTGGGTCGGTGGTGTCGGCCGCGAGGACGGCGAGCAGGCTCGACACCCCGATCACCGGCACCGTGCGCCCAAGGTGCTCGGTGATCAGGCGCTGGTTCTCGGCGACGATCGCCCGCCAGCGCCCCAGGTGTTTGTCGGTCTTGGTCACGGCCACGACGACGGCGTCGACTCCGGCGGTGGCCTCGCGGACGAAGGTCATCTCCGGGGCGGTGATCGGGGCGGAGGCATCGCAGACGAGGACCAGCACGCACGCCTGCTGGGTGGAGTGCGCAGCCAGTTTCGCCAAGCCGGTGTCCAGGCCGCCGACCCCGGGGGTGTCGATCAGGGTCATATCGGTGACAGCGGCCTCGCGCAGCGCGATCGCCGCCGCGGTGGGGAGCTCATCGACGCTGCGATCGCAGACCATGCGGCCGCCGGTGGTCACCCAGTCGGCCAGCTCTCCGATCTCGGCCGGGCGCGGGCCGGAGGGGAAGAACAGCTCGGCGGTGTGCGCGGCGGGTAGATCACCGGTGGTGGTGACCGACACGGCGACCGAGGAGGTGACATCGACGCCGACCGGGCACAGGTCGCGGTAGCCGATCAGGGCGTTGACCAGGGAACTTTTGCCGCGCTGCACCTCGCCGGCCACCACCACGGTGCGCTGCGGTGCGCGACGCAATTTCTGTTCAGCCAGGTCGGCGACGGCCTCGTGCTTGTAGGCACGCAGCACTTTTCCCGCCTCAGTCACGACCGCCACGGCGGCCGCGTCGACCCCCTCTTGGGGTGCTGCGGGCGTGTTCACGCCGACCATCGTCTCGTAGCGGTGCCGCCGTTCCCCCGACCGGTCATGGAAGCATGCTGGTCGAAGGGGCAGGGCAACGCAAAATGGCGGTGTCAGGCGCCGGCAGTGCAGGCCCAGAGGATCGTGCGTGACCCGGACCCGGAGTGATGGGCCGCGGTCACCTCAGCCGACCGTCGGGTCGGACCGTAAGCCCACCCCCACCGCAGTGTGCGGGGCTGCTGGGTGACCGCACCGCAGTTGCGGTCCATCTGCACCACCCACTGGCAATCAGACGCCCGGCATTTCGCTTCGGCGGCACGTTTGGCCGCCGTTGCGGTGGCGTAGTTGATCGCGGAGGCGGTGTTGCCGGTGCGCTGGGAGATCGCGATCGCCCCGTAGACATGCTCGGCCGCCTGGGCAGGTGTCGGCGCCACCAACAGGCCAGCACCGGCCGCCAGCACGCTCAGACCGGTCAACGCTGCGCGCACACCACGTGTCGAGGTAAACATCAAACGGGCTCCTCATCCGGGCTCGGGAACGTCTCGACCCTAGATCGAGCCCCGTGCAGACCTAGGGGTCGAGACGGGTGGTTTCGACCGTTCGAATGGCTCACCGCCCACGGGAGAGCAGACCCGACTGTGCAGGCACAAAAGTGGGCGCACTATTCTGCAGCCGAACAAGAGGATCGTGCAGATTCGGGTTTCGGGGGAACCGTTCGGGGTTCGCGCAGCAACTCACTGATCACCACAGTGTGCAGCGCTGGCCCGGGTGAGGTCGTTGGTCCTCCGCGGCAGGGGCTGCAGGAGAGAAACGAGACCTGATGAAGCGTTGGTACCCACTTGCGGCCGCAGCCGCGGTCACCGCGAGCATGCTGGCCGCATGCTCCACCGGCGGCGAACCCGCACCCGAATCCTCGGCGGCTTCCAGTGCCGGTAGCGCCGAGCCGACGGTCGATCTGGCCGCTCTCGATCCGGGCGCCTACCCCACCGAACCACGCGCACCGTTCGGTGTTGCCGACGATTCGCAACTGGTGCAGGTCGAAAGCCAGCGGATGGCGCAGTTCATCGTGGTGCCCTTCGAGGTCGACCCGGACCTGACCTTCCCGGACAAGACCAACGCACCGATCACCAGCCGCAGCAACCTGGTGCCACACATCAGCGCCGATGCCGCGACCATCCCGGCCAATGACGCACTGCTCGGCGGTTTCTCATCCTTGTTCACCACCGCACCAACCGAGCGCGACAACCCGCGTGGCCTGCACAACATGGTGCTGCGCTACGAAACCGCCGCTGACGCCCGCGCCGCCGCGCAGCAACTCGCCCAGGTCAGCGCCCGCCAGCAGAACAGCCCGGTCACCGGCCTGCCGGGGGTGGAGGGCACCTACGCCATCGAGACCACCCGCAACGACAAGAGCTACCTCACGACCTACACCCCGCACGGGGTGTACGTGATCTACGAGTTCGCCTCCTCCCTGGCGGCCCACTCCGACCAGCTCGAGCCAATGGCCCGCAAAGCAATCACGTTGCAGTCGGCGTTGATCGACCAATTCCCGCGCACCCCCACCGCTGCGGAGAACGCCGCCCGCGGCAACGGCGAAGGTTTTCAGCCGCCGAAGATGGACGAGAACAGCATCCTCATCTACGCCCTGCCCTACACCGACACCGAGATGGAAAACGGCATCACCGGCCGACCGCAGCAGAGCATGCGCGCGGTCTACGGGCCACGCGGCTTGTCGCACTTCTCCACCGACCCGGCCGGTACCTTCAACGACCTTCGTGCGGCCGGATCGACAGCGAACGCCATCGAGCGTTCCATCGTCTACCGCGCCGACACCGAGGAGCAGGCCGCCACGCTCGCCGCCACCAGCGACGCCGCCGATCAGAAGATCGACGCACCGCCCGGGCTGCCGGCCGCCAACTGCTCTGCCCAATCCAGCGCCGACGGCAAGTACACGATCTATCACTGCAAGGTGCAGGTCGGCCGCTACGTCGGAGAAGTGCAGTCGCCCAACAAAACTGACGCCTACCAGCAGGCCGCGGCGCAGTATCTGATCCTCACCAAGGCCGACCAGAACGCCAAGTAGACGATAGAGGGGTGACGATGACGCGCAGCTACCTCGGTCGCTCGATCGCAGCCGCCGCGGCGGTGACCGCAGTGCTGGCCGGCTGCTCTGTCGACGGCCAGCCCAGCTCGGCAACACTGACCGACCCTGCCGTGCAGGTCGATGCCCTCGACACCGGCAACTACCCCACCCGGGCGCGAGCCCCGTTCGGCCGCGCGGTCACCGACCCCGCACGGGTCGAGGCAACCCGAATGGCGCAGTTCGTGCTGGCGCCGTTCGAGGTCAACCCTGATCTCACACACGGGCAATGGCCGATCGGCGAGCTCGACGACGCCGCTGGAATCAGTCGTGCGGTCACCCCGGGCGCGGCCAACGTGCCAGCCAACACCGCATTCGTCACCGGGTATGTCACCACTGCTGACAACGGTGAAGCCAACGTCGGCGCTACTCGGCATCTGCTTCGACACGCGGTCCTCAAATATCGCAGCCCTGCCGACGCCGCGACGGCTGCCGAACAAATGAGTGCCGCGGTCGCCCAAGTCGACAACAAGCCCATCGTGCCGCTCGACGGGGCGCCGGGCACCCGAACTGTCATCCAGGATTTCGGTGCGTCCACAGCGATCCTGGCCGTCACCGCTCACGACTCGTATGTGTTCTTCGATCGCTACTACGGCCCCACGCCGCAGTTCCGCAGCGGGGAATCACTGGCGCGCATAGCCAACGCCATCACCCAGCAAGAAATCTACATCGACGAGTTCACGCCCACCCCCGACGGCGAAGCGCCGTTGATCGACCCCGACACCATTCTCATCTACGCGCTGCCGTTCACCGCGGACTATCTTCGCGCGAACCCCGGCTCCCCCGATCGCGGGGCGGTGTACGGCCCGCGCGGTATCGCTCACACCAGCACCGACCCCGCCACCGACTTCGAGATGCTGACCAAGGTCGGCGCCGATGCCACCGCGGTGGAGAACTCGGCGGTGTTCCGCGCCGACACCGCCGAGGACGCACGCACCTACGTCGACAGCGTCCTCGGGTCCAACCGTGCTCGAGGTTGGACCGATGCCAGTAGCCCACCCGGCTACCCCACCGCCACATGCCAAAAGCACCCGACGAGCCAAGCGCACAGCTGCGCATTGACTGTCGGGCGGTACGGCGCCCAGATCATCGGCAACACCAAAACCGATGCTCACCAACAAGCCTCGGCTCAGTATCTGATCCTGACGACCGCCGACCAACGAGCACGCTAACCGGTGACATCCTGCGACATCCTGCGACATCCTGCGACAACGGTAAACCCCGACCATTGACGCCCAGAGTCGGTGCCCGGACCCGCAGTAGCGGGTC